>JAEUPW010000028.1 GCA_016790045.1 Candidatus Competibacteraceae bacterium | reverse complement strand
TTGAACTCCAGCGGCAGAATGCCCATGCCGATCAGATTGGCGCGGTGGATGCGCTCGTAGCTTTCCGCCAGCACCGCCCGCACGCCGAGCAGCTTGGGGCCTTTGGCGGCCCAATCGCGCGACGAGCCCGAACCGTATTCCTTGCCGGCGATCACGATCAGCGGCACCCCTTCTTTGGCGTAACGCCCGGAGGCCTCGAAAATGCTCATCGTTTCATTCGACGGCAAATGGCGGGTAAAACAGCCTTCGGTGCCGGGCGCGAGCCGGTTGCGCAAGCGCACGTTGGCGAAGGTGCCGCGCACCATTACCTCGTGGTTGCCGCGCCGCGAGCCGTAGGAATTGAAATCCTCGGGTTTGACGCCATGCTCCACCAGATAGCGGCCCGCCGGGCTGTTGCGCTGGATCGAACCCGCCGGCGAAATGTGATCGGTGGTGATGCTATCCCCCAGCAGCGCGAGCGCGCGAGCGCCGGTGATGGAGCCGATGGGATCCGGCTCCTTGCGCAGTTGCTCGAAATACGGCGGCAACCGGACATAGGTGGAGTCCGGCTCAAACTGAAACAGATCGCCCCCCGGCGCCTCCAGCGAACGCCAAGCTTCGTTGCCGGCATAGACATCCCGATAGACGGAACGGAACATCCGGGCGTCGAGCGTGCGCTCGACCGTCTCGGCCACCTCGCGCTGGCTCGGCCACAGCTCTTTCAAAAAAACCGGTTCGCCGCTCGGGTCGCGGCCCAGCGGCTCGCGCGTCAGATCGAGGTCGATGCGCCCGGCCAGCGCGTAGGCGACCACCAGCGGCGGCGAAGCCAAATAGTTGGCGCGAACCTCGGAGTGGATCCGGCCCTCGAAATTGCGGTTGCCCGACAAGACGGCGGCCACCATCAAATCGCCGTCGGCGATGGCCCGCGACACCTCCGGCGGCAAGGGACCGCTGTTGCCGATGCAGGTGGTGCAGCCGTAACCGACCGTGAAAAATTTGATCTTCTCCAGGTAGCCGCGCAAGCCGGACGCCGTCAGATAGTCGGTCACTACCCTGGAGCCGGGCGCGAGGCTGGTTTTGACCCAGGGCGGCACGGAAAGGCCGCGCTCGACCGCTTTCTTCGCCACCAAGCCGGCGGCCACCATCACCGAGGGATTCGAGGTGTTGGTGCAACTGGTGATAGCGCAGATGACCACCGAACCGTCGGTCACGCCCGCTTTCGGAGCGGCTGGCGCCGGGTCGAGCCCCGGCTTCTCCGGCTGCTTGCCGGCCGCGTCCAGCTCCGAAATATCGGAGGAAACGCCGGGCAGCGGCGCTTTCGGCGCGACGGTTTCGGGTATCGAGGGCCGCCGGCGGGCGCGGTGGTCGGCGAGCGCGACCTCGAAGGAGGCTTTCACACCTTCCAGCCGAACCCGGTCTTGCGGGCGGGATGGACCTGCCATGCTCGGCTCGACCGTGGCGAGATCGAGCGCCAGCACCTCGGTGTAGATCGCCTCGGGCGTTTCTTCGGTCAGGAACAAGCCTTGTTCCTTGCTGTAGGCTTCCACCAGCGCGACCTGTTCCTCCGGCCGCCCGGAAAAGCGCAGGTAACGCAGCGTTTCGGCGTCGACCGGGAAAAAGCCGCAGGTCGCGCCGTACTCCGGGGCCATGTTGGCGATGGTGGCCCGATCCGCCAGCGGCAACCCCAGGACGCCCCGGCCGAAAAATTCCACGAATTTGTCGACCACGCCGTGGCGGCGCAGCATTTGGGTGACCGTCAACACCAGATCGGTCGCCGTCGCGCCTTCGGGCAACTGGCCGGTGAGCCGCACGCCGATGACGTTCGGCAGCAACATGCTGATCGGTTGTCCGAGCATGGCGGCTTCGGCCTCGATGCCGCCCACCCCCCAACCCAGACAGCCCAGGCCGTTGATCATGGTGGTGTGCGAATCGGTGCCGACCAGAGTATCCGGATAGGCTTGCCCGCCCGCGCCCATCACCACGCGCGCCAGATATTCCAGGTTGACCTGATGGACGATGCCGGTGTCGGGCGGCACGCAGCGGAAATTGGCGAACGCCTGCTGCCCCCACTTGAGGAAGCGATAGCGCTCGTGGTTGCGGGCAAATTCGAGTTCGGCGTTCCGGGCCAGCGCCTCCGCGCCGCCGAAGAAATCCACTTGCACCGAGTGGTCGATCACCAGTTCGACCGGCTGGAGCGGATTGATGCTTTTGGGGTCGCCGCCCAAACGGGTGACCGCCTCGCGCATCGCCGCCAGATCGACCACGGCCGGCACGCCGGTGAAATCCTGCAACAGCACTCGCGCCGGCGTGAAGGCGATTTCCTCGGAAGGTTCGGCCTTCGCCTGCCAGCGGGCGACCGCCTGGATGTCCTCGATCTTGACCGAACGGCCGTCTTCGGCGCGGAGCAGGTTTTCGAGCAGGATCTTGATGGTCACCGGCAAGCGCGCGACGTTGGGATAAACGCAGCAGAGCGCGTCGAGCCGGTGAATGTAGAGCGTTTGACCTGACACCGAAAGTTTGGCTCGGCTGCCGAAAGAATTGAGGCTCATGGTCAACTCCTTGTCTCAGTGGGAAAAGCGCCTTCTTCGACCCATTCAATCCAATGCCGGACCGGCGTCCGGCCCGCGCCTTCGAGGTGCAGTTGGCAACCGATGTTGGCGGTGAGGATCAGGGCGGGCTGACCGCTCTCCAGCGCGTCGAGCTTGCGGTCGCGCAGCGCCGCAGCCAGCTCCGGCTGAGTTAAAGCATAGGTTCCCGCCGAGCCGCAGCACAGGTGCGCATCGGGAATCGGCGCCAATTCGCAACCGAGCCGCCGCAGCACCTCGTCCACCGCGCCGCCGAGCTTTTGCGCGTGCTGCAAGGTGCAAGGGCAGTGAAAGGCGATCCGGCGTCCGGCGCGCGGCTTTAAGGCGTCGAGCGGTTCGGCGCGCACGATTTCCACCAAATCCCGCGTTTGTTCGCTGACACGCCGGGCCTTGGCGGCATAGCGCGGATCGTCGGCCAGCAGTTCGCCGTAGTCTTTGATAAACGCGCCGCAACCGCTGGCGGTCTGGACGATGGCCTCGGCTCCGGCTTCGAGCAGGGGCGACCAAAGATCGATGTTGCGCCGGGCGCGGTCGAGGCCCGCCGCTTGCGCGTTCAGATGGAATTCCATTGCGCCGCAGCAGCCGGCCAGCGGCGTCGGAATCGCGGAAATCCCCAAGCGGTCGAGCACGCGCGCGGCGGCCGCGTTGATGTTCGGCCCCAGTTCGGGTTGGACGCACCCTTCGGGCAGCAGCACGCGCCGGGCATGACGCACCGGCGGGCGCTCGCGCGCGGGGGCGGCTTGCGGCGGCAATTTGTCCGCCAGCGCCGCCGGCAGCAGCGCTCGCGCGGCCCGGCCCGCCCGAACTGTCGCGGCGAACGCGGCGGGCCGCAAAACCACGGCGCGCAACGCGCGGCGATACAGCCGCTCGCCGAGCGGCCGCGCGGTCAAGCGCTCCACCGTCTTGCGGCCCACGTCCAGCAGTTTGTGATACTGCACGCCGGACGGACAGGTGGTTTCGCAGTTGCGGCAGGTGAGGCAGCGATCCAGGTGCAAGCGG
>JAEUPW010000039.1 GCA_016790045.1 Candidatus Competibacteraceae bacterium | reverse complement strand
GCGATCGGCAACATGCCCGCGCCCATCGCCAGCGTGGTCATGATGATCGGCCGCGCCCGCTTGAGGCCGGCGTCCATCAGCGCGTCGAAGCGCGACAGGCCATGATCGCGCCGCGCCACGATGGCGTATTCCACCAGCAGGATCGAGTTCTTGGTGGCGATGCCCATCAGCATGATCAGGCCGATCAGCGAGGGCATGGAAAAGCTCTTGTCGGTCAGCAGCAGGCCGATAAACGCGCCGCCGAGCGACAGCGGCAGCGCCGCCAGGATGGTGACCGGGTGCAAGAATTGCTGGAACAGCAGCACCAGCACGATGTAGATGCACAGCACCCCGGTCAGCATGGCCAACCCGAAGCTGGCGAACAGTTCGCCCATCACTTCGGCGTCGCCGACTTCGACCACCCGCACGCCCGGCGGCAGGTTCTTGATCGAGGGCAATTCCTTGGCGGCGGCGACCACATCGCCCAGCGGCACGCCCGACAGCTCGATTTCCAGATTGACGTTGCGGGAGCGGTCGTAGCGGTTGATGATCGCCGGGCCGCCGCTGTAGCTGATCGTCGCCACCTGACCCAGCGGCACCGGACCCTTGGCCCCCGGCACCGGCAGGCGCGCCAGCAGATCGAGATCGTTGCGGGCCTTATCGTCCAGCTTGACCACGATGGGAATCTGGCGCTGCGGCAGGTTGAGCTTGGGCAATTGGGCGTCGTAATCGCCCAGGGTCGCCACCCGCAAGGTATCGGCCATCGCGCTGCTGGTCACGCCCAGATCGGCGGCGCGGGCAAAGTCGGGCCGCACCGCGATCTCGGGCCGCACCAGGCTAGCGGTGCTGGTGATGCTGCCCAGGCCCGGTATCTGGCGCAGGTCGCGCTCCACCGCCCGCGCCGAACCGAGCAGCGCCTGGGCGTCATCGCCCTGCAACACCAGGATGTACTTCTCGCCCGATCCGCCCAAGCCGACCTTGCCGCGCACGCCGGGAAGGCTCGCCAGCGCCGCGCGGATGTCTTTTTCGACTTCCTGCTTGCGCGGCCGCTCGCCCCGTGGGCTGAGCTGGATGGTCAGCGTGGCTTTGCGGACTTCCGCGTTGCCGGCGGGGGCAAAGGGATCGCCGCCCGCGCTGCCGCCGCCGATGGTGGTGTAGATGCTTTTGACGTGCTCGACCCGCATCAGCCGCTGGCGGGCCTGTTCGGCTACCGCCTGGGTTTCGGTCAGGGTCGCGCCGGGGGTCAATTCCAGATAAACCTGAGTTTGGGAGTTGTCGTCGGGCGGAATGAAACCTTGCGGCAGCAGCGGAATCAGCGCGATGGAGCTGATGAAAAACAGCCCCGAGCCGATCACGGTCAGCAGCCGGTGGCGCACGCACCAGGCCGCCCAGCGCTGATAAACGGTCAACCAGCGGGGCTGATGCGCGGGTTCGGGCTTCGGTTTGATGAGGTAGGCGGCCATCATCGGCGTGAGCATCCGCGCCACCACCAGCGAGGCGAACACCGCCAGCGAGGCGGTCCAGCCGAATTGCTTGAAGAATTTGCCGGCGATGCCGCTCATGAACGCCGTCGGCAAAAACACCGCGACCAGGGTGAAAGTGGTGGCGATCACCGCCAGGCCGATTTCGTCGGCCGCCTCCATCGCCGCCTCGTAGGGCGTCTTGCCCATGTGCAGGTGGCGGACGATGTTTTCCACCTCGACAATCGCGTCGTCCACCAGAATGCCGATCACCAGCGACATGGCGAGCAGGGTCACGCCGTTGATGGAAAAGCCGAAAATCCAGTGCATTCCGATCAGCGCGGGCAGCATCGACATCGGCAGCGCCACGGCGGAGACCAGGGTGGCGCGGATGTCGCGCAAAAATAGCCAGACCACCAGCACCGCCAGCAGCGCGCCTTCGGCCAGCATGTGGAGCGAATTTTCGTATTCTTCCTGCACCAGGGTGACGAAATCGAAGGCTTCGGTAATCGCCAGATCGGGCCGCGCCTCGCGCATCGCTTGCAACGCTTGGCGCACGCCCGCGCCGACCTCGATTTCGCTCGCGCCCCGGCTGCGGGTCACTTCAAAACCGACCACCGGCTTGCCGTTCAGAAACGCGGCCGAGCGCGGTTCGGAAGCGGTGTCTTCGATGGCGGCGATCTGATCCAGTTGGATGCTGCGCCCGTCGGCGAGACCGAGCCGCAGTGTCCGCAACTCGTCGGCGGAACCGACGGTGGCCAGTGTCCGCACCGGCTGCTCGCCTTCGCCCAGATTCATGCGCCCGCCGGCGCTTTCGGTCTGCATCTGGCGCAACTGGCGCGAGACTTCGGCGGCGGTGATGCCGAGCGCCTGCATCCGCGCCGGGTCGAGCGCCACCCGCACCTCGCGGTTGACCCCGCCGACCCGCGTGACCGCGCCGACGCCGGGCACGGCCAGCAAGCGCTTGGTGATGTCGTTATCGACGAACCACGACAGTTCCTCGTCGTTCAGTTTTTGCGAGGCGATGGTGAAGGCCAGCACCGGCTGGCTGGCGAAATCGAGCTTGTTGATGATGGGGTCGCGCAGATCGCCCGGCAGGTCGCCGCGCACCCGCGCCACCGCCGAGCGCACGTCGTCCAGCGCTTCCTGCGGCGG
>JAEUPW010000013.1 GCA_016790045.1 Candidatus Competibacteraceae bacterium | reverse complement strand
AAGGAGCGCAAGGGCGAGCACGTCAAGCTGTTGCAAGAATTGCTGGCCCAAGGCTTTCTGCGCGCCCGCATCGACGGTGAGGTGGTCGAGCTGGACAGCCCGCCGCCGCTGGACTTGCGCCGCAAGCACACCATCGAAGTGGTGGTGGACCGTTTCAAAGTCCGTGACGATCTCGGGTTACGGCTGGCGGAGTCGTTCGAGACCGCGCTGAAGCTGGCCGACGGCATCGCGCGAGTGGTGTTCCTGGACGAGCCGGAGCGGGCCGATCTGCTGTTTTCCGCCGGCTTCGCCTGTCCCGTCTGCGGCTACAGCCTGAGCGAGTTGGAGCCGCGCCTGTTCTCCTTCAACAACCCGGTCGGGGCTTGCGCGGCGTGCGACGGCTTGGGGGTCAAGCAGTTCTTCGATCCCGAACGGGTGGTGGCGCACCCGCATCTGAGTTTGGCGCGCGGCGCGGTGCGCGGCTGGGATCGCGATAATTTCCATTACTTCCAATTGATCAAGGCGTTGGCACGGCATTTTCGCTTCGAGGTGGACGCGCCGTTCCAGGAGTTGCCGGAGCGCATCCGCAAGGTCATTCTGCACGGCAGCGGCGGCGAAGCGATCGATTTCGACTACCGGAACAGTCGCGGCGAGACCACCCACCGCCGCCATGCGTTCGAAGGCGTGATTCCCACCATGGAGCGCCGCTATCGGGAAACTGAATCGAACTTGGTGCGCGACGAGCTGGCGAAATATCTCAGTAGCCAGCCCTGTCCGTCCTGTCGGGGCGCGCGCTTGACCCGTTCTGCCCGTCATGTGTTCGTCGCGGGTCGAAGCGTGCCGGAAATCGTCGCGCTGCCCATCGGCGCGGCGCGGGAGTTTTTCGCGCGATTGAATCTGCCAGGCCGGCGCGGCGAAATCGCGGTCAAGATCGTCAAGGAAATCGGCGAGCGGCTGAATTTCCTGGTCAATGTCGGGCTGGATTATCTGAGCCTGGAGCGCAGCGCCGACACCTTGTCCGGCGGCGAAGCCCAGCGCATCCGGCTGGCGTCGCAGATCGGCGCGGGCTTGGTCGGGGTGATGTACGTGCTGGACGAGCCTTCCATCGGCCTGCACCAGCGCGACAACGCCCGGCTGCTAGCCAGCCTGTTGCGGCTGCGCGATCTGGGCAACACGGTGATCGTGGTCGAGCACGATGAGGACGCGATTCGCACCGCCGATCATGTGGTGGACATGGGGCCGGGCGCGGGCGTCCACGGCGGGCGGGTGGTGGCGCAAGGCACGCCGGCCGATATCGTGGCCCATTCCGAATCGCTGACCGGCGCTTATCTCGGCGGCCGGCGGCGGATCGAATCGCCGGCCAAACGCACCGCACCCGACCCCAAGAAGCGACTGCGCATCGTGGGCGCCAGCGGCAACAATTTGAAAAACCTGACGGCGGATATACCGCTGGGGCTGCTGACTTGCATCACCGGCGTCTCCGGCTCCGGCAAGTCCACCCTGATCAACGACACCCTGTACCGCTACGCCGCCCGCGATCTGAACAACGCCAACGAGTCGCCCGCGCCGTGCCGCGATTTGCTGGGGCTGGAGCAGTTGGACAAGGTGGTCAACATCGACCAGAGCCCCATCGGCCGTACCCCGCGCTCCAATCCGGCGACGTACACCGGCCTGTTCACGCCGATCCGCGAGCTGTTCGCCGGGGTGCCCGAATCGCGCTCGCGCGGTTATCAGCCGGGCCGGTTCAGCTTCAACGTCAAGGGCGGACGCTGCGAAGCCTGCCAGG
>JAEUPW010000141.1 GCA_016790045.1 Candidatus Competibacteraceae bacterium | reverse complement strand
AGAGTCGGGGCTGGGGCGCGCTTCGCTGGCTCGACGCGCCCTTTTGGCTGGCGTTCGGGCTCTCGCTCCCGCTGCTGGACCTGGTGATTTACGCCCAGCATGTGGCGTTTCACAAGATTCCCGCGCTGTGGCGGTTGCACCAGATGCACCACACCGACTTGGATTTTGACGTCACCACCGCCTTGCGGTTTCATCCGTTGGAAATCGCGCTCTCCATGCTGATCAAACTGGCGGCGGTGATAGCGCTTGGCGCGCCGGCGGCGGCGGTGATGCTGTTTGAAGTGATTTTGAACGCCGCGGCGATGTTCAATCACGGCAACGCGCGCCTGCCGCTGGCGCTGGATCGGGCATTGCGGCAGATCATCGTCACCCCCGACATGCACCGGGTCCACCATTCGGTCCACCGCGACGAGACCGACAGCAATTTCGGTTTCAACCTGTCGTGGTGGGACCGCCTGTTCGGCACCTACCGCGACCAGCCGCGCGACGGGCACGCCGGCATGACCATAGGTTTGCACTATTTCCGCGACTGGCGCGCCATCCGCCTGCACGGCTTGCTGCTGCAGCCGCTGATGAGCCCGGAGCGCGCGCCGGATGGCCGCAACGCCTGACGCGGCTTATTTGAACTTGATCCGAAAACCGGCCTTGCGCAGAAAGCGCGCCTCGATTTCCAGATCGGCCCGCGTCAGCGGGTGCCCGTCCATCCAGCCTTCGGGAAATCGCAATTTCAGCCGCTGCCCTTCGGCCGTCAACGCCGGCGATGGCGGTGGCTGACGGCTGCGCGCGCGATTGAGCACCACCGCCAGCCGCAACAGCACGCTCAGCCGTTTGGCGTGAGGGACGATATCGTGGGGCAGATGCGCGAACGCATCCGGCGGAAAGGAGCGGCGGTGGCAGCGCACCAGCGCCGCCAGCAAATCTTGATCGCTTCTGGAAAAACCGGAAAAATCGGCGTGGCGCAGGATGTAAGCGCCGTGTTTGTGATATTGGTTGTAGCTGAGCAGCAGGCCGACCTCGTGCAGCCGCGCCGCCCAATCCAGCACCCGGCCCCACCCCTCGTCCTCCAGATCCCAGCGGGCGCGCACCTGCCGCCAAAGCGCTTGCACCGTCGCGTTCACCCGGTCGATTTGCGCGTGATCCAGGCCGTAGCGGTCGATCACGGCGGCGATGGTGCGGTCGCGCACGTCCTCGTGGCGGATTCGACCGAGCAGATCGTAAATGACGCCTTCCCGCAGCGCGCCTTCCGAGACTTCCATCCGGTCCACGTTCAGCGCTTCGCACAGACCGTGCAGCACCACGAAACCGCCGGCGAACACGCGGGCGCGGGCCGGTTCCAGTTGCCAGCGCGCGCCCAGCCCGGCGGCGCTCCCGGTCTCGACCAGCGCCGCGCGCAGGCGGCGCAAGCCTTCCAAGGTGATGCCCTCACGGCTCCAGCCTTCCCGGGTGACCACCTCCTGAATCGCCTTGATCGAGCCCGACGCGCCGGTCACCGCCTGCCAGCCCCGCTCCAGGTATTCCTCCCGCACCGGCTCCAAACGCAATTGCACCCGCAGTTCCGCCTCGCGCATCCGGGTTTCGGTGATCTTGCCGTCGTCGAAGCAGGCCCGGCTCAGGCTGACGCAACCCATCTTGAGGCTGCTCAAGTGCAAGGGCTCGAACTTTTCGCCGATGATCAATTCGGTGCTGCCGCCGCCGATGTCCACCACCAGGCGCCGGCCCGCCACATCGGCGACGCTGTGGGCGACACCGAGATAGATCAGGCGCGCTTCCTCCTGACCGCTGATCACCTCGACATCGTGCCCCAGCACTTCCGCCGCCCGGCCCAAAAACTCCGCGCTGTTGCGCGCCTGGCGCAAGGTGTTGGTGCCGACGATCCGCAATTGTTGCGGCGGGATGTAGCGCAGCCGCTGGCCGAAGCGGGCCAGGCAATCCAGGGCGCGCCGCTGGGCGTCTTCGGCCAACTGGTTCTTATCGTCCAGGCCGGCCGCCAGTTGCACCATCTCCCGCAGCCGGTCCAGAACTTGAATGTGTTCGTTGACGATTCGGGCGACGATCATGTGAAAGCTGTTCGAACCCAAATCGATGGCGGCGACGACCTCCGAGCTCATCCTCGAACTCCCGCTCAATCCCGCTTCAAATCGCGCAGTTGGCCGGCGGTCAGAACCCAATGCAGCACGCTCTTGCCGGCGGCGGCGCGCTGGGGCAACTCGAACAGCGCCGCGCCCCCCTTGCGAAACGCGATCAAACCGCGCGATTCGCCGGAGAGCAGCAATCCCGACAGCCGGCTCAATTGCGGCTCGTGGCCCACCGCCACCACCGTCTCGGCCGCGCACTGGGCCAACCAGGCCAGCACCGCTTCCGGCGGGTTGCTGTAATCCAGCTCGGGCCGCTCGACGATGGGGATATCGCCGTAAGCGCGCGCGATGATCTCGGCGGTTTCGCGGGCGCGCACCAAGGGGCTGCACGCGAGCAGGTCGATGCGCTCCACCTGGGCGCGCAAGCGGTTGGCCCCTTTGCGCATTTTCTTGCGCCCGATCTCGGTCAGCGGCCGCTGCGCGTCGGATCCGCCGGCGGCGGCGAAGGCTTCTCCGTCCTCGGCGATGGCGTGGCGGATCAGCAACAATTTCATCGGAGCGTCCTCACTCGAAAGACGGGCAGTTTAGCACCGGCGCGCCAACGTCGAGCAACCTTCGCTACCTCGGAAAATCGCGCGCGTGTTTTTCGACCCATTCGGCCGCCGCCTCGGCGCTCGACAGCTGGCGGCCCTCTTTTTCCAGCACCTGTTTCTGATAATGCTGGATCTGACAAACCTGCTCGACCATGCGCACCGAGAATTCGGTGTTGGCGTCGGCGAACTGAACCCCGACATCGTAATGGTCCTCGGCGCGCCGGCACCAGACGATGGTGCCTGTGGTTTCGAACGCCGGCTCCCGCACCGGGATGGTGATGCGAATCCGGCTGCCGCGCCGCAAGGCTTTCTCGGCCCGAAAGCACAGCCCGCCCTGGCTGATATTGTTCAGGCGTTCGCGCCGGCCGTTTTTCAGGTTGGCGACTTGATAGTCGATGGGAATGTCGATGGGATGGCGGATGAATTCCCGCATGAGGGCGATCCTCCGAGTTCGGGAGCGGCCAAGGCTGCTCCCACAACGACCGCTGCCGAAAACCTCAGCCATCCTCGGAGGGCGCGATCCAATCGGCTGGCCGCCCGCTCAAACGGCTTCATGCGCTATTTTAACACCCCGGCGACCGCTTTGCCCCGATTGCGGTGGCGCTTTCCCCCCGACCGACCATCGACGGGGTTTAGGCTTCCCCGGCATTGGGGGCGGGCGGAACCGGGGCTGGGGCGCTCTCGAAGACCGAGGCCCGCTCGGGCGCGGTTGCGGCGCGCACCCGCAGACCGGCGGGAAATTCGCACACGAACAGGCTTCCCTTGCCGAGTTCGCTACTGATCCGCAACTGACCGCCGTGATTGCTCAAGACGTGCTTGACGATCGACAGCCCCAGACCGGTGCCGCCGCTGCCGCGCGATCGGTCGCGGTTGACCCGATAAAAACGCTCGCTCAACCGGGGGATATGGTGGGCGGCGATCCCCTCGCCGTTATCCTCCACCGCCAAACGGATGCCGTTCTCGTCGGCGGACCAGCGAATTTCGATCTCGCCGCCCGCCGGGGTGTAGCGCACCGCGTTGAACACCAGATTGGAAAAGGCGCTGCGCAGTTCCTGCTCGCAGCCGAGAATCCACACCTCCGCATCGATCAGCAAGCGGATCTCGTGCCCTTGCTCGCCGCTCAACGCCAGGGCGTCGTCGGCGATATCGGCCAATAGCGCTGGCACGGCGACCGGTTTTTTCGGAGCGCGGTCCTTTTGCGCTTCCAGCCGGGCCAGCATCAGCAAATCTTCGATCAGGTGCATCATCCGGGCCGCTTGTTGGCGCATCCCGCGCAGCGGCCGCCGCCAGCTCTCCAGCGCCGGGTTATCGCTGTCGAGCAGGGTTTCGAGATAGCCGATCACGACGGTCAGCGGCGTGCGCAATTCGTGCGACACGTTGGCGATAAAATCGCGTCGCATCTGCTCCAGCCGCCGGACCCGGCTGATGTCGGTCGCCAGCAGCAAGCGCTGTTTCTTGCCGCAGGGGACGATCCGGGCGCCCAGCATCAAACCGTCATCGACCGGCGATGGAAATTCGACGCTGTCGCTCGCGCGGCGCTGGTTCAAGAAGGCCACGAAGCTGGGATGGCGCAGCAGATTGGCCACCGGCAAGCCGATGTCGCGCCCCGGCGTCAAGCCCAGCAACGCTTGCGAAGCGCCGTTGCACCAAAACACTTTATCTTCTTCATCCAGGATGACGGCGGCGTCCGGCAGCGCGGCGGTCGCTCGCTGAAACTGCTCCAGCAAACGGCCGAATTTGCGCTTGCGCTTGCGGTTTTGCCGGCGCAAGCGCCCGATCCCGGCGACGATCCCTTCCCAAATGCGGCCGGATGGCGGCGCCCGAGCTTCCCGGTCGTCCAGCAACCAGCGCTCCAGTTGCGAGAGCCGCCAAAGCTGCCAGAACAAAGCCCCGGCGAGCGCGATCAGCAAGCCCAGCAAAGCGTGGTCGAACAGCCGCCAGCCCGCCAAGGCGGCGGCCGCAAACAGCGCGCCCAAGCGCCAGAGCAACCCCCACCAGGGCCGGGACAGCATTCAGGCCCGCGTCGAAAAGCGGTAGCCGGCCCCGCGCACCGTCTGGATCAGCGCGTCGTAACCGTGCGGTTCCAGCACCTTGCGCAAGCGGCGGATATGGACATCCACGGTGCGTTCCTCGACATAGACATTGCTTCCCCAAACCCGGTCCAGCAACTGGCTCCGGCTGTAGACCCGCTCGGGATGGGACATGAAAAATTCCAGCAGGCGATATTCGGTGGGGCCCATGTCCAGCAAGGTTGCGCCGGCGTTGACCCGATGGCTGGCCAGATCCAGCGACAGCCCGTCGGCGCGCAGCAGCTCGTCTTCGGCGGCCGGCCCGCCCCGGCGCAGCACCGCCCGGATCCGCGCCACCAGCTCGCGCGGCGAAAACGGCTTGGTCATGTAATCGTCCGAGCCGTTTTCCAAACCCTGCACCTTGTCCGCTTCCTCGGCCCGCGCCGTCAGCATGATGATCGGCAATTCGCGGGTCAGCTCCTCGCGCTTCAAGCGGCGGGCGAAGTCGATGCCGCTCAGGCCCGGCAACATCCAATCCATCAAAATCAGATCGGGCAAGCGCTCGGCGATGCTGGCTTGCGCTTGTCGGGCATCGGCGGCTTCGCGCACTTCGAATCCGGCGTCGGTCAGCGCAAAGTTCACCATTTCGCGAATCGGCTGCTCGTCCTCCACGATTAAAATGCGCTTCGCGTTCATGACACCTCTTGAATTTAATCGGGCGAGCCTAAATATTGGCTGTGAAAATTCATAACGGCTCTCTATAAGGCACTTTGATGACAGTGGCGTTACAAGGCAACCCCGGAATTCTCGCCCGCTTCTCGATGTTTGCGTCCGGGCGCCCCGTCCGCTCCGCTCGTCGGCCGACCGCCCGGCAGGAGACCGATCGATGAGCGCCAAGCACGCCCGCGTGTTGATTCTCGGCTCCGGCCCGGCCGGTTACACGGCCGCCGTCTACGCCGCCCGCGCCAACCTGAAACCGGTGTTGATCACCGGCTTGCAGATGGGCGGACAACTGACCACCACCACCGAGGTGGATAACTGGCCGGGCGATGTCGAAGGGCTGATGGGACCCGATTTGATGGAAAGGATGCGCCAGCACGCCGAACGCTTTCAGACCGAGATCGTGTTCGACCAGATTCATACCGTCAAGCTGCAAGAGCGCCCGTTTCGGCTGATCGGCGATTCCGGCGAGTATTCCTGCGACGCGCTGATCGTCGCCACCGGCGCCAGCGCCCAGTATCTGGGGCTGCCCTCGGAACAAAGCTTTATGGGCAAAGGCGTGTCCGGCTGCGCGACCTGCGACGGCTTTTTCTATCGCGACCAAAAGGTCGCGGTGATCGGCGGCGGCAACACGGCGGTCGAGGAAGCGCTTTATTTGGCCAACATCGCCAGCGAAGTCACGCTGGTTCACCGTCGCCAGCAGTTCCGGGCCGAGAAAATCATGGTCGATAAACTGATGGAGCGGGTCCAGGCCGGCAGGATCCGGCTGGAGCTGGATCACGTGCTGGATGAGGTGCTGGGCGATGGCAGCGGCGTGACCGGCATCCGCGTGCGCAACGTCAACACCGACGAGCGCAAGGAGCTTTCGCTGCAAGGCGTGTTCATCGCCATCGGCCACAAGCCGAACACCGATATTTTCGCCGGTCAGTTGGAGATGCAAAACGGTTACATTCGAGTCAAGGGCGGCAGCGAGGGCAACGCGACGGCCACTACCGTTCCCGGCGTGTTCGCGGCCGGCGATGTGTCCGATCACGTCTACCGCCAAGCCGTCACTTCCGCCGGCACCGGCTGCATGGCGGCGCTGGATGCGGACAAGTACCTGGAACAGGCCGGCTAGGTTGAGCGGTGGAGCCGCCGGCGCTCGGGACCGTGCCCGGCTCGCCGACGCTTGACCGCAATGGCGTCCACCTTCAAATGCGCGAGCGGTATTTGCCGCGGTTTCGACTATTCGCCGACCCCCATTGGCGCAAGCAGAATAAACGGAAGATTTCCGCCTGATTCCTGCCCGACCTGCCGCCGGAGCGACCGGCGACATTCGATTTTTAGGCCGCTGCGGCTTGCGCCGCCGTAGCGCTCGCCTCCGGGGTGCGAATCAGATAATCGAAAGCGCTGAGCGCGGCTTTCGAGCCTTCGCCGGCGGCGATCACGATCTGCTTGAACGGCACCGTGGTGCAATCGCCCGCCGCGAACACGCCGGACACATTGGTCGCGCCGCGCGCATCGACCGCGATCTCGCCGAATTTGCTCAGTTCCACCGTGCCCTTGAGCCATTCGGTGTTCGGCACCAAGCCGATCTGCACGAACACGCCCTCCAGCGCCAGCCCGCGCGTCTCGCCGCTGGCGCGCTCCTTGAACTGAAGCCCGTTGACCTTGCCGGCCGCGCCGGTGATTTCGGTGGTTTGGGCGTTGGTGTGCACCGTCACGTTGGGCATGCTGTACAGCTTCTTGACCAGTACGGCGTCAGCCTTCAGCTCCGGCATGAATTCCAGCACGGTGACGTGTTTGACCACGCCGGCCAGGTCGATGGCCGCCTCGATGCCGGAGTTGCCGCCCCCGATCACCGCCACGTCCTTGCCCTTGAACAGCGGGCCGTCGCAATGGGGGCAATAGGCCACGCCCTTGGTCTTGTATTCCTGTTCGCCGGGAACGTTGACGTTGCGCCAGCGCGCGCCGGTGCTCAGGATCACGGTGCGGCTCTTGAGCGACGCGCCGCTGGCCAGGCGCACCTCGATCAAGCCGCCGGGCCGGTCGGCGGGAATCAGTTGCGCGGCCTGTTGCAGGTTCATGATCTCCACGCCGTAAGCGCGCACGTGCCGCTCCAGCCCGGCGGCGTATGTGGGGCCGTCGGTTTCCGGAATGCCGGGATAGTTTTCGATGGCCAAAGTATCCAGCACCTGCCCGCCGAAGCGCTCCGCCACCACGCCGGTGCGGATGCCCTTGCGCGCCGCGTACACCGCCGCCGCCGCGCCGGCCGGCCCGCCGCCGACGATCAGCACGTCGTAAGGCGCTTTGGCGTTGAGCTTCGCCGCTTCGCGCTCGGCCGCGCCGCTATCGACCTTGGCGACGATCTCCTCGACGCTCATGCGGCCGGAGCCAAAATACTCGCCGTTCAGGAACACCGTCGGCACGCCCATGATCTGGCGCTGCTCGACTTCGCTCCGGTAAAGGCCGCCGTCGATGACGGTCGCTTTCACGCGCGGGTTGCGCACCGCCATCAGCGTCAGCGCCTGCACCACGTCCGGGCAGTTATGGCATGACAGGGACATGTACACTTCGAAATCCAGATCGGCGTCCAGGTTATCGATCTGCTCGATCACCGCCGGCTCGACCTTGGGCGGATGCCCGCCGGTCCACAGCAGCGCCAGCACCAGCGAGGTGAATTCGTGGCCCAGCGGAATGGCGGCGAAACGCAGCTTCAGGTCGCCGCCGCTGCGGTTGAGCGCGAACGAGGGTTTGCGCGGGTCCGCGCCGTCGGTTTTGAGCGTGATCTTGGCGCTCATGCCGGCGATTTGTTCCAACAGATCGTGCAGCTCGCGCGACTTCTCGTCGCCGCCGAGACTCGCCACGATCTCGAACGGTCGCGTGACGCGCTCCAGATAAGCGGCCAATTGCGTCTTGAGATCTTCGTCAAGCATCGTTATTCATCCTTCTGACAGGGGTTCTCGCGTCGGCGCATTCCGCGCCCGAGACGAATACCGCCCAAAAAAAAGCCGAACGGGAGGGCGCGTCGACGCCCTTCGCCGTCCGGCTGGGAGGGCGCGCCGCGCGCGCCGCGTTGCCGGAAGCCGGTTTAGATCTTGCCCACCAAATCCAGCGAGGGCTTGAGGGTCTTCTCGCCTTCCTTCCACTTGGCCGGGCACACCTCGCCCGGATGGCTGGCGACGTATTGCGCGGCCTTCACCTTGCGCAGCAGCTCGGCGGCGTCGCGGCCGATGCCCAGGTCGTGGATTTCGCAAACCTTGATCTGGCCTTCGGGGTTGATGACGAAGGTGCCGCGCAGCGCCAAACCTTCTTCCTCGATCATCACCTCGAAGTTGCGGCTCATGGTGCCGGTGGGATCGCCGACCAGCGGATACTTGACCTTCTTGATCGCTTCGGAGGTGTCGGCCCAGGCTTTGTGCGAGAAGTGGGTGTCGGTCGATACGCCGTACACTTCCACGCCGAGTTTCTGGAATTCGGGGTAAAGATCGGCCAAATCTTCCAGCTCGGTCGGGCAAACGAAGGTAAAATCGGCCGGGTAGAACACCACCACCGACCATTTGCCCTTGAGCGACTGGTCGGTCACTTCGAAGAACTTGCCGTTCTGGTAGGCTTGGGACTTGAAAGGTTTGATCGTGGTATTGATCAGCGACATGAGATTCTCCTGGGGGTTGAATGAAGCGGATGACCGAATCATAGTCCACGGCTATTAGGCTAGGCCAATTTATTTTACCTAAGCTATCGTTAGCTAATTTTTATCAGGCTTGCCCATCGAAAGCACAAAATACCTGAACTTGCCGCGATGAACCAGCGAATCCCCAAGCGCTCCAGGCGCGTGGCCGAATGTTCGGACGGGTCAAACACCGCCGAAATGCGCGTTCCCGAACCATGATACCGACGCCGGATAGCGCCAAGCGCCCCTTGCTGAACCGGTTCAAAAGCCCCTGGTTTTATTGGCATACGGGCTCTAAAGCCATCGCCGTTTCGAGCATGGTTTTGAGCGCCCTGCTGATGCTGGTGGGTTTTGTGGTCGCCGCCGGCTTTTCGGCGTGGGGAGTGGTGATCGCGGTGCTGCTGGATGCGGTCGGTTTGTTGCTGGTCGTCTTGTACCTGCTATTTTTAAGGGCCTATATCCCCGACTGGATCGGTTTGCAGGCGAATGCGGACACGTTCATTCTCCATCAACTGCTCGCCCCGATGCTCGCCGGTTTCTTCGTCACCCGCGCGATCACCTTTTTCGTGGCGAAAGCGTTCGGCCACCCTCATTTAACCGCGAAGCCCACTCACGGATCGCCGCCATGATCTGGTTAGCGCTCTACATCCTCACGCTGTTCGGCATCGGCCTGCATCATTGGCTGCGGCATCGCGACGCCAGCTTGGACGGTTTCGTGGTCTATGGCCGACAAGCGGGCGGTTTCGGGGTCGGCATGTCGCTGGTGGCGCTGGCGTTCGGCGCGTCCTCGGTGTTCGGGCTGGCCGGTTACGCCTATCAGTACAACCTGAACGCGATTTGGTGGACGCTATCCGGCGCGATTTTCCTGGTGGTGCTCGCCTACAGCTTTCTCGATACCGTTTGGCGGGTCAAAGGCTATACCGTCGGCGACATCATCGCCCGCGTGTTCGGCGAGAACATCCGCCTGCTGGTCAGCGCCGTGCTGTTTTTGGCGTGGTTGATGGTGCTGGCGGGCCAGATCATCGCCGGCGGCAATATCCTGACGCAATTTCTGGGCGATCAACGGTGGGGCTATGCCCTGTTCACCCTGATTTTCACCGGCTACAGCCTGTTGGTCGGCCAGGCCGGCACGGTCAAGACCGGCTTCCTGCAAGTGGCGGTGATGGTCGCCGGGCTGGTGCTGCTGCTGGGCTTGTGCCTCACCACCGTCCCCGCCAGCGCCGGCGCCGGCCCGCCGATCCGCCTCCATTTCGGCTTTGACGAGGCGTTTACCTTCAGCCTGTTTCTGGGCGTGTTCGTGCCGGTGGGGCTGTCTTATCTGTTTGGGCCGGACATGTATTCGCGGATTTTTCTGGCCCGCGACATCGCCAGCGCCCGCTACGGGTTGCTGCTCGCCAGCGTCTCGATCGTGGTGATTTCGCTGATCATCGTGTTCATCGGCGTCCTGGCCAAAGGCATCGTCACCGTCGCCAAACCCGATTTGACGCTTCAGACTTTGGTCAATCAGTTCTTCGCCGGTTCGCTGGCCGATTTCGCGCTGGTGGCGCTGTTGTCCATTCCGCTGTCCGGGGCCGACATCATTCTGATCACCACGGGCACCTTGTTGGGCAGGGACGTGATCGCGCACGGCTTGCGCGCGCTCGGCCGCGCGCCTGACGAGGCCGCGCAGGTCCGGATCATTCGCGGCTGCATGATGCTGGCGGCGGCCCTCGCCACCGGGTTTGCGTTGCGGTTGCAAGGCATCATCCCGTCGCTGTTGATCGCCTACAAAGTCTTTTCCATCGGCATCGTGCCGCTGTTGTTCCTGTCGTTGCTAAGCATCCGCCAGGGCGCGACGACGGTGATGGCCGGCGCGGTCAACCGGCTGGTCGCGGCGTATCTGCTGATCGCTTCGCTGGCGGTGATGCTGGTCGAATTGAAATTCATTCCGTTCGCCCTGCCCCATTACAACCTTTATTTGTTGCTCGGCAACACGCTGCTCTTGCTCGTGCTGCTGCGCGCGGGCGGCCACCGCTTCCGAGCGCCCGCGCCGGCGCGATAGTTGACATCTGGCGCGCTCTTTGAGCTTCGACGCCTCTCGGGGCGATCCACCCCGTGTCCCGCGCGGGCGATAACTTGCCGGCAAACCCTCTCCTTCCGGGGGCGAGGCGTGTAAAATCCCATCCATTCCAAGCGGAAAATCCGCATCCCCAACCCTAACGAGGAGAATAGCGATGCCCAAATCCGCGCACCCGCGCCGCAGCGTCTTGTACATGCCCGGCTCCAACGCCCGCGCCTTGGAAAAAGCCCGCACCCTGCCCGCCGATGGGCTGATTCTGGACCTGGAAGACGCCGTCGCGCCCGACGCCAAGGAACTCGCCCGCAAACAGGTTTGCGAGGCCGTGGCCGCCGGCGGTTTTGGCATGCGGGAACTGATCGTCCGCGTCAACGCCTTATCCACCAAATGGGGTTACGAGGACATCGCGGCGGCCTCGAAATCGGGCGCGCACGCCCTGCTGTTGCCCAAGGTGGAAAGCGCCGACGCCATCCGCCACATGGAAGCGATCATGCGCGCCAACGGGGCGCCCGACTCGATGGCGATCTGGGCGATGATGGAAACGCCGAGGAGCGTGCTGGAATCGCAGCGCATCGCCGAATCGACGCCGCGCATGGAATGTCTGGTGATGGGCACCTCCGATCTGGCCAAGGAGCTGGATTGCACCCACACCCACGAACGGCTGCCGTTCATGACGTCGCTGGGCTTGTGCCTGCTGGCCGCCCGCGCCGCCGGCCTCGCCATCCTCGACGGGGTTTACCTCGATTTAAACGACGAAACCGGCTTCGAGTTCGCCTGCAAGCAAGGCAGCGAGCTCGGTTTCGACGGCAAGACGCTGATCCACCCCAAACAGGTCGGACCCTGCAACAAAGTGTTTACGCCCCGGCCGGAAGATGTGGCGTGGTCGCGCAAGATTATCGACGCGCACACGGCGGCGGCGGCGCGCGGTGAAGGCGTGGTGGTGGTCGACGGCAAACTGATCGAAAACCTGCACGTCGAAAGCGCCCACCGCGTGGTCGGCATGGCCGACGCCATCGCCGCGATGGAAGCCGGCGGCGGTTGAAACGACGCCACTTGACTGATGGCGCGGCGCCTTAGCGTGGTCCCCGACTCCGCCGCGCCCGCCACTCTGCTATGGCCCTTCGCCCGCCGGCGGGCGAAGGTCAAACCGCGCCGCGATGCTTTCTACCCCGTTTCTTTCGCCCCATTGGCCCCAGCGAATTTCGCGCTTTCTTCGATCGGTCGCCGCTCGCTCCGGTTTGTCTTTGTGCTATCCATCTGCGCGCTGCTCGCCGCCTGCGAGTTCGAGCCGCCCGATCGGACGGTGCGCTTCACCGGCTCCACCATGGGCACCACGTACGAGCTCAAACTGGTGCCGCCGCCGGGCCAAACCGTCCCGACCGATTTCAACCGGCAAGCGGCGGCGTTATTGGCCGGCATCAATCAGAAGATGTCCACCTACGATCCGGAGTCGGAACTGTCGCGCTTCAACCGCAACCCCAGCACCGACTGGGTCGCGGTGTCCCCCGAACTCCGCGAGGTGGTCGCGGCGGGGTTGCGGGCGAGCGAATGGACCGGCGGCGCGTTCGACATCACCGTCGGGCCGCTGGTGAACCTGTGGGGTTTCGGGCCGGAGCCGCATCAGGATCGGATACCGTCCGAGGACGCGATCCGGCAGGCGCGCGAGCGGGTCGGTTTCCGGCGTTTGCGCGCGCGCGCCGAGCCGCCGGCGCTCAAAAAGGATCGCCCCGACCTTTATGTCGATCTCTCGGCGCTCGCCAAAGGCTACGGGGTGGATCGGCTGGCCGAACTGGTGGAAGCCAGCGGGATCGGCAACTACTTGGTCGCCATCGGCGGCGATTTGCGCGCCAAGGGGCACAACGGCAAGGGGCGGCCCTGGACCGTCGCCATCGAGCGGCCAACGCCCGGCCAGCGCGCGGTCGAACGGCTGCTCAAAATCGGCGACCACGCCGTTTCCACCGCCGGCGATTACCGCAACTTTTTCGAGCGCGATGGCCGGCGCTACTCCCACGTCATCGACCCGCGCACCGGCTGGCCCGTCCCGCAAACCGTGGCCTCGGTGACGGTGATCGACCGGCGCGATCTCGACGCCGACGCCGCCGACACCGCGCTGATGGCGGCCGGTGAAGAAGCCGGTTTCCGCTTGGCCCGCGAGCGCCACATCGCCGCCCTTTTCATCTTGCCCGACGCCGATGGCCGCACTTTTCGCGAGCGCCACACCCCCGAATTCGAACCTTTTCTGCTACCTCCGTAGCGCTGACCTGGGACCAGCCACCCCCGCATGAACACGTCCGCTCTCGCCATCCACAACTTGAGAAAAGTGTACGCCAACGGCCTGGAAGCCTTGCGCGGGATCGATCTCGACATCGCGGAAGGCGAATTTTTCGCTCTGCTCGGCCCCAACGGAGCCGGCAAATCGACCGCCATCGGCATCATCTGTTCGCTGGTGCGAAAAACCGCCGGGACCGTGCGCGTCTTCGGCCACGACATCGACACCGACTTGACCGCCGCCAAGCGCTGCATCGGCCTGGTGCCGCAGGAATTCAACTTCAACCAGTTCGAGCCGGTGGCCGAGATCGTGGTCAACCAGGCCGGCTACTACGGCATCCCCCGGCCGCTCGCTCACTTGCGCGCCGAAACCTATTTGCGCCAACTCGGCTTGTGGGATAAACGCCGGGAAATGGCCCGCCAACTGTCCGGCGGCATGAAACGGCGGCTGATGATCGCCCGCGCGCTGGTCCACGAACCCAAACTGTTGATCCTGGACGAACCGACCGCCGGCGTGGACATCGAAATCCGCCGCTCGATGTGGGAATTCCTGCGCGGCATCAACGCGCGCGGCACCACCATCATCCTGACCACCCACTATTTGGAGGAAGCCGAAAGCCTGTGCCGGCAAGTCGCCATCATCGATCGGGGGCTGATCGCGCAAAACGGCCCGATGAGCGCTTTGCTCGGCCAATTGCATCTGGAAACCTTCGTGCTGAATTTGGGCCAAGCGCTGACCGATCCGCCGGAGGTGGCCGGCTACGCCGTGCGGCGGGTGGACGCCTACACCCTGGAGGCGGACGTTTCCAAGGATCGCGGTTTGAACGAGCTGTTCCGGCAACTGTCGGCGCGAGGCATCACCGTCCTGAGCCTGCGCAACAAGGTCAACCGGCTGGAGGAACTGTTTGTCCGCCTGGTCGATAAAAGCGATTCCGCCGCTCGAACGGCGGCGGAAACCGTTTAGCGGCGGGGGCCGGCCACGACTTTGTCGTCGTGGAGCTTGGAAATTTCCACGTCGCTCATGCCGAGCAGATCCGACAAAATCTCGTCGGTGTGCTGGCCGAGCGCGGGAGCCGGCTGGGGCGGCTGGCGCTCGAACCGGCCGAATTCGTACGGCGACCCCGGCACCAGATATTCGCCGATGCCCGGCTGTTCGATCAGATCGAACATCGGGTGCCAGGTCGAACAATCCGGGTCTTCGGTCACCGCTTGCTTGAAGCTGCGAAACACCGACCAGGTCACGCCGTTTTCGTCGAACGGGCCGGCGAAATCGTCCACGGTCCTCGCCAGAAACCAGGGTTTCAGCAGCGCGGTGATCGCTTCGCGCGCCTGGAAGCGGTCGCCCTCGCGGTTCAAATCCAGCCCCAGGCGCTCGCCCAGCGCATCGAATTCCGGCTTCAAACCGGTCACTTTGCACACGCCGTCCCACTGGCGGCGGGTCAGCCCGACCAGCATCACTCGCCGCCCGTCTGCGGTGTCGAACTCGTTGCCGTAAGCGCCGTAGAGGTAATTGCCGTACTTCGGCCGGTCGACGTGATTGACCATCACCTCGCCGATGATGCCCAAATTGCCGAGCATCGCCAGCGCCACGTCCTTGAGGGCGATCTCCACCGATTGCCCCTCGCCGGTCAGGCGGCGGTGGCGCTCGGCCGCCAGCAGGCCCAAAGCCGCCATCTGGCCGGTGATGCAATCCCACGCCGGCAGCACGTGACAGGTCGGATCGCTTGAGCCTTCCGGCCCGGTGGCGTAGGGAAAACCGACGCTCGGGTTGACCGTGTAATCGACCGCCGGGCCGCCATCGCGAGTGCCCAGCACGGTCAGCATGATCAGATCCTCGCGGTGTTGCTTGAGGTGCTCGTAATCCATCCAGCCCCGCACCCGGAGATTGGTCAGAAAAATGCCGTTATTGGGGCCGGGCGCGCAGATCAAGCGGGTGACGATCTCCTGGCCGCGCGGGGTGCTGACATCGATCGCCAGCGAGCGCTTGCCCTTGTTCAAACCCGCCCAAAACAGGCTTTTGTTGTCGTGGGTCACCGGCCAGCGGTGATAGTCCAATCCCCCTCGGATGCGGTCGAAGCGGATGACTTCCGCGCCCATTTGGGCCAAGGTCATCCCCGCCAGCGGCGCCGCGACAAACGCGGTGCCTTCGACAATGCGAAGTCCTTCCAACAATTTTACCATAAGAAATTGATTACCTTGTCAAATACGAAGTGGGGTCGCAGTGCCACAAACCAAGCCATCATTGCGTCCAAAGCAGAACGAAAACCGTTTCATCGGCCAATTTGACCGCTTTGCCACTCAGGAGAGGCGAGCTTTGATAAGGCGTTACCGGGTACACCTCCGCGATAAAGCTGTGTTGTTGGGTTTTGCTGGCACCGGCGTCAGGAAAGGATTTAAGCGCGCCAAACGAGGAAGTGAGCTGTAATCCAGGCGGCATTTCCACCAGTCCCTTATCGGGCGATCCCGGCAAAAATTTCGATAGGTCGCCAGCTTCAATTTTGAGAACCGCCGCCAGCCACCAATCCCTTCCCGGCGCAAATTCACCGGTCTGCCATTCGCCGGAAACTATTTTGGCCGGAAGGCTGATAAAGCGTTGCAATACAACAATATCGGTATTTATTTCTGCCACTTTCTTCTGCTCTTCGGAAGGATTGCCGCATCCCGCCAGCAAAAAAACCAGAAAACAAACCAGCTTTCCCAATCGGTTCAATGGGCTAATTATCACCGCGTAATTTCCTTGGAAAGCGCAATTGAATAGCCGGCAAATCAGCGCCTCGGACGATTTACGCTGGCTGACCCACTTTTCGCGAGGGTTCCGAGTTTCCATTTGATGATTCTGCGCAACTCCGCAGTCTGATCAAATTGATTGCCAAGTCCAGTAATTTCAAAAATCCCGTTATCGCTATCCGGGATACCCGTAGCGATATCCTTTTGCCCCGGATTGAAGTTATAGCGATCTTCCGCGTGCAAGGTCATGTCAAGCGCGAACCAAACGCCGTCATCTTGCTTCGAAACAGTCACATTTCCGCTAAGCCAAACGATATGGCCGCCAATGGCTTTTTGCCAATTCTCAGTCGCGGGATAAGGGAAAAGGCTATCGCTCCCGCAGGAAATTTGCCCCCCGGTGACACTGAAAACTTTCAAGCTACCCATTAATTCCAACTTGTTGGTTTCCCATATTTCTTCTACCCCGTCTTGAATATCCAGCATGGCATTAGCCAGCGTGACTCTGCCGGATTCATCGTTGAGCACATATCTTTCGTAGGAAAAGGTTCGCGGGCGACCCCGCCCCTCAAGAAAATGGCGATAAGCCTGAAGGGCGTCAACCAGATCGGGCCTCAATTCCTCCGCCACCCCCAGCTTGGCTTTCCATTTCGCCAAAGCGACATAATCGGAAGCCGTGGGCGAGCGCTTGCCAAACTTGTCAAGAAATCCATTATCAAATTGAATGGAAGCTGGCCTAATCGGAGCGCCTAAAACGTACCTCGCTCCAAAAAAACGCGGAGAAAGGACCGAGCTAGCTTGCGAGGGTACTACGCCCGCATCGCGCTGCAAACCTCGCGGGTTCGGATTGCCTTGATTTCGGGCGCGGGGATTCCAATTCGGATCGTCTTTGCGGACACCCATCGTCTTGTTCCTTGATCTAAGCGATGCGGAAATCCAGGAAGTCTAGGGAGCTGATATTTTCATTGAGAGAAAAAGCATTACTCCAGCAATCCCGCCAAGCGGGCGCGTTCGACCATCGTCCGGCACATCCTGAGCGACGCCACGTCGATCATCTTGCCCTTGACGCTGATCGCGCCCCGGCCTGCGCGCAACGCCGCCTCGTATTCGTCCAGCACCAGCTTCGCCCAGGCGATTTCTTTCTCGGAGGGCACGAAAATCCGGTTGACCGTTTCGATCTGGCTGGGGTGGATGCACCATTTGCCGTCGAAGCCCATCGCGCGGGCGATCTTGCAGGCTTGCTGCAAGCCCTCGGGGTTCTTGATGCCGGCGAACGGCCCGTCGACCGCCCGCTTGTCGTAAGCGCGGGCCGCGCTGACGATGGAATGCATGACGTGATGCCAGCGATGGCCCGGATAAAGGCGGTCATTCTCGTCCAGTTCGCCGATGGACTCCAGCGGCATCCGCACCGAGGCGGCGTAATCGCCGGGGCCGTAGACGAAGCCTTGCAAGCGCTCGGAACTGGCCGCGATTTCCCGGATGTTGACGCAGCCCTGCGCGGTTTCGATCAGCGCCTCGACGCCGATCCGGTTGGAAAAGCCTTTGTAGCTTTCGATCTGAGTGAGCAGGGTATCGACGAAATGCACGTCTTCGGGACGGCCGACCTTCGGCACCACGATCAAGTCGATCCTGTCGCCGGCGGCTTCCACGATCTCGACCAGATCGCGGTAAGCGAAATGGGTATCCAGGCCGTTCATGCGGAACATCTTGAGCTTGCCGCCGAAATCCAGCTCGCGGTACGCCTTGATCACGTTCCCCCGACTCGTTTCCTTTTCCTCCGGCGCGACCGCGTCTTCCAGATCGATGCAGACCGCATCGGCCTTGGCGGCGGCGGTTTTTTGAATCATGCCCCAGTTGGAGCCCGGCGCGAGCAGCACCGAGCGTTCCAGTCGTTCGCTCATCGCATAACTCTCCAAAAAAACGGTCGCCCGTCGCCGCTTTAACCGGCGGCGACGGGCGCTCGGTGGAAGGTCAAATGACCCGTTTCTTGCGCAATTCTTCGATCTGTTGGGAATCCATGCCCAGCAACTCGGTCAAGACCGACTCGGTATGTTCGCCGAGCTTGGGGCCGAGATGCTTGATCCTCCCCGGCGTTTCGGACAAGCGGGGAATCACGTTCGGGACGATCACGGTCTCGCCCAAATCCTCGACGTCCACCGACAACAGATTGCGCCGGGCGTGAAACTGGCGGTCGCCGAAAATGTCGGCGATGTTG
>JAEUPW010000133.1 GCA_016790045.1 Candidatus Competibacteraceae bacterium | reverse complement strand
AGATGGTGATGCCCGGCGACAACGTGCGCATGAGCATCAACCTCATCGCCCCCATCGCCATGGACGAGGGCCTGCGCTTCGCCATCCGCGAGGGCGGCCGCACCGTCGGCGCCGGCGTCGTCGCCAAAATTATCGAGTGAGATCGAGCGATCCCAACGCGAGGTGGAGCGCCAGGCGCGCCTCCACCTCCTAATCGATTACAGGCCAGTAGCTCAATTGGCAGAGCAGCGGTCTCCAAAACCGCAGGTTGGGGGTTCGATTCCCTCCTGGCCTGCCATCTTTTGTATGGCGTTTCCTGGTTTCCGACCGGCCAAACCGCCGGCGGAAATCCAGAACCTCTAAAACCCGACCGCGCATGAATTTAACTAAGTCTGAAACGCAAACCATCAGCCGTATCGACACTTATAAGTTAGCGGGCGCCGGCGCCATCGTCGTGCTGGCGCTCGCGGCCTTTTATCTGTTCTCGGCCCATTCGCTGCTGGTGCGGGTGCTCGGCTTATTGGCGGCCGGGGCCGGGGCTGTGGTCATCGCCCTGCAAACCGCCCCGGGCGCCGAAATTCTGGAATTCCTGCAAGGTTCGCGCGCCGAGGTGCGCAAGGTCGTGTGGCCCACCCGTGCCGAGACCACCCAAACCACGTTGATCGTGATTGTCATGGTCGTCGTGATGGGCTTGTTGCTGTGGCTGTTGGACGTGTTGCTGTTGTGGCTGGTCCGGCTGATTACGGGTTAGTGGAGCGATTGCGCCGATGACTATGCGATGGTACGTGGTGCAGGCTTATTCCGGCTTCGAACAGCACGTCAAACGCTCGTTGTTGGAACGAATCGTCCGCGAAGGGCTCAAAGAGCGCTTCGGGCAGGTTTTGGTTCCCACCGAGGAAGTGGTGGAGATGCGCGATGGCCAGAAGCGCAAAAGCGACCGCAAGTTTTTTCCGGGTTACGTGCTGGTGCAAATGGAGATGGATAACGACACTTGGCACCTGGTGCGCAACGTGCCCAAGGTATTGGGTTTTATCGGCGGCACCAGCGACAAGCCCGCGCCGATCTCGGAAAAGGAAGCGCAGACTATTTTGCACCGCGTGCAGGAAGGCGTCGACCGGCCCAAGCCCAAAGTGTTGTACGAACCCGGCGAGATGGTCCGCGTCACCGACGGCCCGTTCAACGACTTCGAGGGCGTGGTGGAAGAAGTGAATTACGAAAAAAGCCGCCTGCGAGTGGGCGTGATGATCTTCGGGCGCACCACGCCGGTGGAGCTGGAATTCGGTCAGGTCGAAAAAGTTTCACGTTGACCGGCGACGCCGCCGGACAGCGATCCGCCGCCCGCGAGGCCGGCTTATCAGGGGAGCCGCAAGGCGTTCGCACCCACCAGGAGTCCCAATGGCAAAGAAAGTTACCGCATACGTCAAGCTGCAGGTGGCGGCCGCCAAGGCCAACCCCAGCCCTCCGGTCGGTCCCGCGCTCGGCCAGCACGGCGTGAATATCATGGAATTCTGCAAAGCCTTCAACGCCCAGACCCAAAATCTGGAGCCGGGCTTGCCGATTCCCGTGGTGATCACGGTCTACAGCGACCGCAGCTTCACCTTCATCATGAAGACGCCGCCGGCCTCGGTGCTGTTGCGCAAAGCGGTCGGCATCGAAAAAGGCAGCTCCAACCCCAACACCAAGAAAGTGGGCGCCGTCACCCGCGCTCAACTGGAAGAAGTGGCCAAAGCCAAACAGCCCGATTTGACCGCCGCCGATCTGGATGCGGCGGTGCGGACCATCGCCGGCAGCGCCCGTTCCATGGGCCTCGACGTGCAGGGGGTGTGATCGTGGCCAAATTGTCCAAGCGCCTCCAAGCCATTCGCGCCAAGCTGACCCCCGGCAAATTTTACCCGGTCGGCGAAGCGCTGGGTCTGCTCAAGGATTTTTCCGCCGTCAAATTCCGGGAATCGGTGGACGTGGCGGTCAATCTCGGCGTCGACCCGCGCAAATCCGATCAGGTCGTGCGCAGCGCCACCGTCTTGCCTCACGGCACGGGCAAGACCGTGCGGGTTGCCGTGTTCGCGCAAGGGGCCAGCGCCGACGCCGCCCGCGAGGCCGGCGCGGATGTGGTCGGCTTCGAGGATTTGGCGGAATCGGTCAAGGCGGGCAACATGGATTTCGATGTGGTGATCGCCTCTCCCGACGCCATGCGGGTGGTCGGCCAGCTCGGCAAGATTCTCGGCCCGCGCGGACTGATGCCCAATCCCAAAGTCGGCACCGTGACCGCCGATGTCGTCGGCGCCATCAACAACGCCAAGGCCGGGCAGGTCCGCTATCGCACCGACAAAGCCGGCATTATTCACTGCACCATCGGCAAGGTCGATTTTACGCCCGACCAACTGCAAGAGAACTTGCAGGCGCTGCTGCACGATCTGCAAAAGATCAAGCCGGCCACGTCCAAGGGGATCTATATCCGCCGGGTGACCGTGTCCACGACCATGGGTCCCGGTCTGGCCGTGGATCAGGCCAGTTTGTCGTTATAGGCGAGCGCGCCCGGCGGTTGAGTGCCGGGCATTGGCGGATTCCTATACTTTTGACGATTTTTTCCGAGCGCGCCCGGCGGTTGAGTGCCGGGCGTTAAAGAGAACTTTGGGCCGGCCGGATCTTCCGGCCAGCGTCAAAGACCGCGGGCGCCGCAAGGCTCAATCGGGTTTGGCCGCAAACCGATCCGGCCCGCGCAGACGGCGAGGCCCTTCCGGATGATTCCTGGCAAGGCCACCGTTTTCCGTCTCCAGCGATGGAGATAACCACGAGGTAAGTCAATGAGTCTCAACCTGGCAGAAAAACAGGCTGTGGTGGCCGAAGTCGCCCAAGTGGCTGCCAGTGCGCATTCCGCGATCGCCGCCGAATACCGGGGCTTGAGCGTCGCTCAGATCACCAACCTGCGGGTCAAAGCGCGGGAAACCGGCGTCTATCTGCGCGTCGTCAAAAACACCCTGGCGCGGCGCGCCGTCCAGGGCACCGGGTTCGAATGCCTGCAATCCAGTCTGGTGGGTCCGCTGATTTTGGCGTTCTCCCAGGAAGATCCCGGCGCGGCGGCGCGCTTGTTCAAGGAATTTCTCAAAGAAAAAGCCAATGAAAAATTGGTCGTCAAGGCGTTGGCGGTCGGCGGACAAACGTTTCCGGGCAGCGAGCTGGACCGTTTGGCCAATCTGCCGACCCGAGACCAGGCGCTCAGTTTGCTCATGGCCTGCATGAAAGCCCCGCTCGACAAACTCGCGCGGACGCTCAACGAAATTCCCGGCAAGTTGGTGCGCACGATCGAGGCGGTACGGCAGCAGAAAGAAGCTGCTTGAAGCGCCGGCCGCACAGGGCCCGAACCTCAATTATTAGCCTTATCCAGGAGCATAGCTGTAATGGCCGTTTCGAAAGATGACATTTTAGATACCCTCTCCGGCATGACGGTGATGGAAATCGTGGATTTGATTTCCGCGATGGAAGAGAAATTCGGCGTCAGCGCCGCCGCCGCCGTGGCCGCCGCGCCGGCCGCCGCCGCCGTGGCCGCCGCGCCGGTCGAGGAGAAAACCGAGTTCGACGTGGTGATGACCAGCTTCGGCGAGAAGAAAGTCGAGGTGATCAAGGT
>JAEUPW010000132.1 GCA_016790045.1 Candidatus Competibacteraceae bacterium | reverse complement strand
AGATGGTGATGCCCGGCGACAACGTGCGCATGAGCATCAACCTCATCGCCCCCATCGCCATGGACGAGGGCCTGCGCTTCGCCATCCGCGAGGGCGGCCGCACCGTCGGCGCCGGCGTCGTCGCCAAAATTATCGAGTGAGCGCCATGACCAGCCAACGTATCCGCATCCGCCTGAAAGCGTTCGATCATCGTTTGATCGACCAATCGGCGCGGGAAATCGTCGAGACCGCCAAGCGCACCGGCGCTCAGGTGCGCGGTCCCATCCCGCTGCCGACCAAAATGGAGCGGTTCACGGTACTGATTTCGCCGCACGTCAACAAAGACGCTCGCGACCAATACGAATTGCGCACGCACAAGCGGTTGATGGACATCGTGGACCCCACCGACAAGACGGTCGATGCGCTGATGCGGCTCGATTTGGCCGCCGGCGTGGACGTGCAGATCAAATTGAATTAGCCGCGACACCGAATCCGGGCCACGAGGGGCGGCCTTCCCCTCCTCTGGACCTTGTCGCCTGAGAGGTTGATTAAAATGGCAATAGGACTCATCGGCCGCAAGGCCGGCATGACGCGCGTGTTCACGGAGGACGGCGTTTCGATCCCCGTCACGCTGATCGAGGTCGAACCCAATCGGGTCACCCAGATCAAGACCGAACAAACCGACGGTTATCGCGCTTTGCAGGTGACGGTCGGCAGCCGCCGCGCCAGCCGGGTGACCAAACCCCAGGCGGGCCATTTCGCCAAGGCCGGCGTCGCGCCGGGTCGCGGCTTGTGGGAATTTCGCCTGAGCGGCGATGAAGGTGCCAGCATCGAAGTCGGCGCCGAATTGAAGGCGGACGTGTTCGCCGTCGGCCAGAAAGTCGATGTGACCGGCACTACCATCGGCAAGGGTTTCGCCGGGGCGATCAAGCGCCATCACTTCCGCAGCCAGCGCGCCAGCCACGGCAATTCGCTGTCCCATCGCGCCCCCGGTTCGATCGGCCAGAACCAGAGCCCGGGCCGGGTGTTCAAGGGCAAGAAGATGGCCGGCCATTTGGGCGCGGCGCAGCGCTGCACCCAAAATCTAGAAGTGGTGCGGGTCGACGCCGAACGCAATCTGCTGGCGATCAAGGGCGCGGTGCCCGGCGCCAAGGGCGGTGACGTCATCGTCAGGCCCGCCATCAAAGTGCGTCGCTGAGGAGCCGCCATGGAACTTCAAATCAAGACTGCAAGCGGCGCGGCGACGGGCCAGTTGAGCGTCGCCGACGAAACGTTTAGCCGCCCGTTCAACGAAGCGCTGGTGCACCAGGTGGTGGTCGCTTATCTGGCGGGCGGGCGGGCCGGCACGCGCGCCCAAAAGACCCGCGCCGAAGTCAGCGGCGGCGGCTCCAAGCCGTGGCGGCAGAAAGGCACCGGCCGCGCCCGCGCCGGCTCCAGCCGCAGCCCGCTGTGGCGCGGCGGCGGCGTGACTTTCGCGGCCCGGCCGCAGGATCACGCGCAGAAAGTCAACCGAAAGATGTACCGGGCCGCCATGCGCGCCATTTTTTCGGAGCTGCTGCGCCAGGATCGCCTCCAGGTGGTCGACAAGCTCGAAATGGCCGACATCAAGACCAAGGCCATGATCGCCCAGCTCAAGTCTTTGGGTTTGGCGGATCGGGGCCGGGTGCTGCTGGTCAGCGAGGATGTCGATCTGAACCTCTATCTGTCGTCGCGCAACCTGCGCAACGTCGCGATCAGCGACGTGGTCGGCCTGGACCCGGTGGGTCTGGTCGGTTCCGACGCGGTGGTGATGACGGCGGGCGCGATGCGGCGGGTCGGGGAGTGGCTGGCATGAGCGATGGGAATGGCGTGAACAATCAGGCGCGGTTGCTGCAAATTTTGTTGGCCCCGCACGTCTCCGAGAAGACCAACCGGTTGGCCGAGCGGCACAATCAGGTGGTGTTCAAAGTTTTGCGCGACGCCACCAAACCGGAGATCAAAGGCGCGGTCGAGACCTTGTTCAACGTCAAGGTCAAAGGCGTCACGGTGCTCAACGTCAAGGGCAAGCGCAAGCGCTTCGGGGCGATGCAGGGCCGGCGCTCGGACTGGAAAAAAGCCTACGTTTCCCTGGAAGCCGGTCACGAGATCGATTTCGTGGTGGCGGAGTGAGCGGGCGGCCGTCGCCCCGGTACGCGAGAAAAAGGTAATCAACCATGCCTATCGTCAAGACCAAACCGACATCGCCCGGCCGGCGCTTCGTGGTCAAAGTGGTCACCCCGGGACTGCACAAGGGCCGGCCGCACGCGCCGCTGCTGGAGAAACAAAACCGCACCGGCGGGCGCAACAACATGGGCCGCATCACGACCCGGCATCAGGGTGGCGGCCACAAGCAGCATTATCGCCTGGTCGATTTCAAGCGCGACAAGGACAACATCCCGGCGAAGGTCGAGCGGCTGGAATACGACCCCAACCGCAGCGCCCACATCGCGCTGTTGCTGTACGCCGACGGCGAGCGCCGCTACATCATCGCCCCGCGCGGGGTGGGGGTCGGCGCGGCGCTGATGTCCGGCCCGGCCGCGCCGATCAAGCCGGGCAACACCTTGCCGCTGCGCAGCGTGCCGGTCGGCAGCCAGGTGCATTGCGTGGAGTTCAGGCCGGGCAAGGGCGCGCAAATCGCCCGCAGCGCCGGCGCGTCGGTGCAGCTGGTAGCGCGCGAAGGCAGCTACGCCAGCTTGCGCTTGCGCTCCGGCGAAATCCGCAAGGTGCACGTGGATTGCAAGGCGACCATCGGCGAGGTCGGCAACGAAGAGCACAACCTGCGCTCGTTCGGCAAAGCCGGCGCCAAGCGCTGGCAGGGCATCCGCCCCACCGTGCGCGGCGTGGCGATGAACCCGGTCGATCACCCGCACGGCGGCGGCGAAGGCCGCACGTCCGGCGGCCGTCATCCGGTGTCGCCCTGGGGCTTGCCGACCAAGGGCCACAAAACCCGCTCGAACAAGCGCACCGACAAATTCATCGTGCGCCGGCGTAAAGCGAAATGATGCCAAGGGCCGCCCGGTTTGCCGGCGGTGGCCGTCCCGCCAGCTTGCGGGCGGGTAACCGAGAGGATAAGTAAGGTGCCACGTTCGATTAAAAAAGGGCCGTTTGTCGATCTCCACTTGATCAAAAAAGTGGAGCAGGCGGTCGCGACCAACGCCAAGCGCCCGATCAAGACCTGGTCGCGCCGCTCGATGATTTTGCCCGACATGGTGGGGTTGACCATCGCCGTGCACAACGGCCGGCAGCACGTGCCGATCCTGGTCACCGAAAACATGGTGGGCCACAAGCTGGGCGAGTTTGCCGCCACCCGCACCTACCGCGGTCACGCCGCGGACAAGAAAGCGAAATAGGAGCGCCCCATGCAAGCTGTCGCCGTCATGAAGCAAGCCCGCATTTCGCCACAAAAAGCCCGGCTGGTGGCCGATCAGGTCCGCAACCTGCGGGTGGATCGCGCCCTGGAAATCCTGCGTTTCAGCAACAAGAAAGCGGCGCAGATCATCAGGGGCGTGCTCGAATCGGCCATCGCCAACGCCGAGCACAACGAAGGCGCCGATATCGACGAATTGAAAGTCGCCACCATCTGCGTGGACGGCGGTCCGGTGCTCAAGCGGATGCACGCGCGCGCCAAGGGGCGCGGCAACCGCATCGTCAAGCGCACCAGCCATATCACCGTGACCGTAGCCGAGTAATCAGGAGCGAGCAGACATGGGTCAGAAAGTTCACCCGACAGGCATACGTCTGGGGATCGCTTCGGATTGGACGTCCAAGTGGTACGCCAACAGCAAGAATTATCCCGACCGCCTGGAAACCGATCTCCAGGTGCGCCAATACCTGAAGAAAAAATTGGCGAACGCCTCGGTCAGCCGCATCCAGATCGAGCGGCCCGCCCAGCTGGCGCGCATCACCATCCACACCGCCCGGCCGGGCGTGGTGATCGGCAAAAAAGGCGAGGACATCGAAGCCCTGCGCCGCGATGTGTCGCGGATGATGAATCTGGATATCAAGGATTTGCAGATCAACATCGAAGAAATCCGCAAGCCGGAGCTGGACGCGCAACTGGTCGCCGAAAGCATCGCCCAGCAGCTAGAGCGGCGCATCATGTTCCGCCGGGCGATGAAGCGCGCGGTCGCCAACGCGATGCGCCTGGGGGCGTTGGGGATCAAAATTCAGGTGTCCGGCCGCTTGAACGGCGCCGAGATCGCCCGCAGCGAATGGACCCGCGAAGGCCGGGTGCCGCTGCACACCCTGCGCGCCAACATCGATTACGGGCTCGCCGAAGCGCGGACCACTTACGGGGTCATCGGCATCAAGGTCTGGATTTTCCGGGGCGAGGTGTTCGGCTTCGAGCGGCCGGGCGAGGGCAAGGCCGACAAAGCGGCCGCCGGTTAACAATTTGGAGCGCGGGGCCTCGATTCTAGCCTGCGAGGCTCCCGGGTCAATAGACGAGACAGATTATGTTACAGCCGAAAAGAACAAAATTTCGCAAGCAGCGCAAGGGGCGCAACACCGGCGTCGCCACCAGCGGCATCGGGGTGAGTTTCGGCGAGTACGGGTTGAAGTGCACCACGCGCGGGATGTTGACCGCCCGCCAGATCGAAGCGGCGCGGCGCGCCATCAACCGCTACATCAAGCGCGGCGGCAAGGTGTGGATCCGCATCTTTCCGGACAAGCCGATCACCAAAAAGCCGCTGGAAGTGCGGATGGGCAGCGGCAAGGGCAACGTGGAGCTTTGGGTGGCCCGAGTCAAGCCCGGCCGCGTGCTGTATGAAGTCGAAGGCGTCACCGAAGGCATCGCCCGCGAGGCGTTCCGTCTGGCGGCCGCCAAGCTGCCGGTGCAAACGGTCTTCGTGACCCGGACGGTGATGTGATGAACGCGAGCGAACTGCGGCAAAAAAGTCGCGACGAATTGAATCGGGAACTGCTGGCGCTGTTGCGCGAGCAGTTCAATCTGCGGATGCAGCGGGCCACGGGCCAACCCAGCAAGCCCCATCTGTTCCGGCAGGCGCGGCGCAACATCGCGCGGGTGAAAATGGTGTTGAGCGAGAAGGCGGACAAGGCATGACGCAGCAATCCCAGACCGAGCGCACCCTGACCGGGCGCGTGACGAGCAACAAGATGGACAAGACCATCACCGTGGCCGTCGAGCGGCTGGTCAAACATCCCACTTACGGCAAATACGTCCGGCGCACCACCAAGCTGCACGCTCACGACGAGCAAAACCAGTGCCGGGAAGGCGATTTGGTGACGATCAAGCAATGCCGGCCGCTGGCCAAGACCAAGGCGTGGACTTTGGTCGGGGTTTTGGAGCGCGCGCAATGAGCGTCGCCGCCGACTGGCCCTCGGCCGCCGGGCCGATGTTTTCAACACTCCGCGGACGGAATGTAGAGCCATGATTCAGATGCAAAGCATGTTGGACGTCGCCGACAACAGCGGCGCCCGCCGGCTGATGTGCATCAAGGTGCTGGGCGGTTCGCACCGCCGGTACGCGCATATCGGCGACGTCATCAAGGTGAGCGTCAAGGACGCGATCCCGCGCGGCAAGGTCAACAAGGGCGAGGTTTACAACGCGGTGGTGGTGCGCACCCGCAAGGGCGTGCGCCGGCCGGACGGATCGCTGATCCGCTTCGACGGCAACGCGGCGGTGCTGCTCAACAACAAGCTGGAGCCGATCGGCACCCGCATCTTCGGACCCGTCACCCGCGAGTTGCGCGGCGAGCGGTTCATGAAAATTATTTCCCTGGCGCCGGAAGTGCTTTAGGCGAGGGCGACGGGAGGAAGGCGACAATGCGCAGAATTAAACGGGACGATGAGGTCATCGTCATCGCCGGCAAGGACAAGGGCCGACGCGGCAAGGTGGTGCGGGTGGTCGACGAGGAGCGGTTGATCGTCGCCGGCGTCAACATGATCAAGCGCCACACCCGGCCGAATCCGGCCCGCAACGTGGCCGGCGGCATCGTCGAACGCGAGGCGGCGGTGCACGTCTCCAACGTGATGCTGTTCAATCCGATCACCCAGAAAGGCGACCGGATCGGCTTCCGGGTGCTGGAGGACGGCCGCAAGGTCCGGTACTTCAAGTCCAACAACGAAGTACTGGATGTTTGAGGAGACGGCCATGGCCCGATTGCAAAAATTTTATCGCGAGACGGTGGCCCCGAAGCTGCGCGAACAGTTCAACTACCGCAACGTCATGGAAGTGCCGCGCATCACCAAGATCACCCTGAACATGGGGGTCGGCGAGGCGGTGGCCGACAAGAAAATCATGGAGCACGCGGTCGGCAACCTGACCCAGATCGCCGGCCAAAAGCCGGTGGTGACTTTGTCGCGCAAATCCATCGCCGGCTTCAAGATCCGCGCCGGCTGGCCGATCGGCTGCAAGGTGACGCTGCGCCGCGACCGGATGTACGAATTTCTGGATCGGCTGGTCAATATCGCCATCCCGCGCATCCGCGATTTTCGCGGCTTCAGCGCGCGCGCCTTCGACGGGCGCGGCAACTACAGCCTCGGGGTGCGGGAACAAATCATCTTTCCGGAAATCGATTACGACAAGATCGACGCCATCCGCGGCCTCGACATCACCATCACCACCAACGCGCGCACCGACGAAGAGGGCCGCGCGCTGTTGGCGGCATTTAATTTTCCGTTCAGGAATTAACGGGGGTTGGTTTTAGCATGGCCAAACAGAGCATGATCAACCGCGAGGCGAAGCGCGCGCGCGCGGTCGAGCGTCACGCCGCCAAGCGCGCCGCTTTGAGGGAAACCCTTCGCGATCCCGCCACCGACGAGCAGCAGCGCCGCGAGGCGCGGCGGCAATTGCAAGCGCTGCCGCGCGACGCGAGCCCGGTCCGGCTCCACAATCGCTGTCGGCTGACCGGCCGGCCCCACGGCTTTTATCGCAAGTTCGGCCTGGGCCGCAACAAGCTGCGCGAAGCGGCCATGCGCGGCGACGTGCCCGGCCTGCACAAGGCGAGCTGGTAGCGACATTCCAATCTCGCCCCGCGAGACCCCGTACTAAGTTCAGGGTTTGCTCCGCCGCCGGCGGTAGCCCCGTGACTGACTATCGGAGCAGGTTCAATCATGAGTATGACCGATCCCATCGCGGATATGCTGACGCGCATCCGCAACGCCCAAACCGCCGCCAAGACCCAGGCGAGCATGCCGTCCTCCAAGCTGAAGGTGGCGATCGCGCGGGTGCTGCGCGACGAGGGCTACATCAGCGATTTTTCGGTGGCGAACAACGCCGCCGGCCATCCGGAGTTGACCGTCGCTCTCAAGTATTTCGAAGGCCGGCCGGTCATCGACAAGATCGAGCGGGTCAGCCGTCCCAGCCGCCGGGTGTTTCGCGGCAAGGACGAATTGCCCAAGGTGATGAACGGCTTGGGCGTGGCGATCATTTCCACGCCCCAGGGGCTGATGAGCGATCGCGCGGCGCGCGCGGCCGGCCACGGCGGCGAAGTGCTCTGTCTCGTGGCCTAAGGGAGCGGCGTCATGGCAACCGTATTGAAAGCAACCAAAATTCGCACCTCGCGCGTCGGCAAAAAACCGATTCCGTTGCCGGCCGGCGTGACCGCGACGGTCGATGGCCAGCAGGTCGCGATCAAGGGCAAAAACGGCTCGGCCCAGTTGGCGGTGCATCCCTGGGTCGAGGTGCACCAGGAGAACGGCGAGCTGAAGCTCGCCCCGAAGGTGCTGACCAACGAGGGCAAATACCGCGCGATGACCGGCACCATGCGGGCTTTGCTCAACAACATGGTGATCGGCGTCAGCCAGGGGTTCCAGCGCAAGCTGCAACTGATCGGCGTGGGATATAAGGCCCAAGCGCAAGGCAAGGTGCTGAATTTGACTCTGGGCTTTTCCCACCCGGTCGAATTCCCGATACCGGACGGCATCACCGTTCAGACGCCGAGCCAAACCGAAATCGTGGTGCAAGGGGTCGACAAACAGCAAGTCGGCGAAGTGGCCGCCAAAATCCGCGCCTACCGGCCGCCGGAGCCTTACAAGGGCAAGGGCGTGCGCTATTCCGACGAAACCATCCTCTTGAAAGAAGCCAAGAAGAAGTAAGGACTGGCCATGGACAAGAAATCAGCCGACAAAAAAACCGCCCGCTTGCGGCGCGGGTTGCGGGCCCGCCACAAAATTCGCGAGCTCGGCGTCCATCGCCTCTGCGTGCACCGCACGCCGAGCCACATTTACGCCCAGATCATCATTCCGGAACGGGGCGGAGACCGCACGCTGGCGGCCGCATCGACCCTGGAGCCCGGAGTGCGGCAGGGGCTCAAGAGCACCGGCGATATCGCGGCGGCCAAGGTGGTGGGGAAAGCCATCGCCGAAAAAGCCAAGGCGATCGGCGTCGAGCGCGTGGCGTTCGACCGCTCCGGCTTTCTCTATCACGGCCGGGTCAAGGCGCTGGCCGATGCCGCCCGCGAAAACGGTCTGGAGTTTTAAGGAACCCACAGCATGGCGATGAACGTAGAA
>JAEUPW010000097.1 GCA_016790045.1 Candidatus Competibacteraceae bacterium | reverse complement strand
GTAACCGATCAGCTCGCCGTAAATCCGCGCGCCGCGCCGGCGGGCGTGCTCCAGCTCCTCCAGCACCACGATGCCGCCGCCGCCGGAAATCACGAAGCCGTCGCGGTGGGCGTCGTAGGTGCGGGAAGCGGTTTGCGGGGTCGCGTTGTACTTGGTGGACAGCGCGCCCATGGCGTCGAACAGATGGCTCAGGCTCCAGTGCACTTCCTCGCCGCCGCCGGCGAACACGATGTCCTGCTTGTCCCACTGGATCAGTTCCGCGCCGTGGCCGATGCAGTGCGCGCCGGTGGCGCAGGCGGAGCCGATGCTGTAGTTCGCGCCCTTGATCTTGAACGGCGTCGCCAGGCAGGCGGTGGTGGTGCTGCTCATGGTGCGCGGCACCATGTACGGTCCCACCCGCTTCAAGCCCTTGTTGCGCAGCAGATCGGCCGCCTCGACCATGTTCTGCGGGCTGCCGCCGCCGGTGCCGGTGATCAAGCCGGCGCGCGGGTTGGACACCAGCTCCTCCGGCAAGCGGGCGTCCTCGATGGCTTCGCGCAGCGCGATATAGTTAAACGCGGCGGCATCGCCCATGAACCTCAGGATTTTGCGGTCGATTTGCGCCGCCAGATCCAGCCGGATCGGCCCGCGCACGTGCGAGCGCAGCCCCATCTCTTTGTAATCTCCCGCGAATTCCAGGCCGCTGCGGCCTTGGCGCAGGGATTCCAACACTTCCCAGCGGTCGTTGCCGATGCTGGATACGATACCGATACCGGTAATTACCACCCGTCTCATCGTCGCTATCCTCAAAAGCCGTCGGTCGAGGTGAACAAGCCGACCCGCAAGTCTTTGCCGGTATAGATGGTCCGGCCGTCGACCTCCAGGTTCGCGTCGGCGATGCCCATAACCAGTTTGCGCAGAATGACCCGCTTCATCTGAATGTGATAGGTCAACTTTCTGGCTTCGGGGCGGACCTGGCCGGTAAACTTCACCTCACCGCAACCGAGCGCCCGTCCCCGTCCCTGGCCCCCCATCCAGCCCAGAAAAAACCCCACCAGTTGCCACATGGCGTCCAGACCCAGGCAACCCGGCATGACCGGATCGCCGATAAAGTGGCAACCGAAGAACCACAAATTGGGATGAATATCCAGCTCCGCGACGATTTCGCCCTTGCCGTACTGCCCCCCTTCGGCGCCGATGTGGACGATCCGATCCACCATCAGCATGTTCGGCAACGGCAACTGCGCGTTGCCGGGCCCGAACAATTCGCCCCGGGCGCAGGCGATCAATTCATCGTGGCTGTAGCTGGATTGTCTGTTCACGATCCATAATACCCTTTATATATTATTGAATTCTAAAATTGAGCCAAGCTCAACGCGCATTCCGGAGATTATACGGTTTTCTCCGCTTCGACGACCGCGCGGTTGCGGATCGGGCTCGACTTCCGCCCTCGGGCTCATGACCGATCCGTTCCGATCTTGCCTTCGGTGCCGGCCAGCAGTTGGCGGATGTTGGAGCGATGGCGCCAGATCAGCAAGCCGACCATCGCCAGGATGACGCCGAGATAAACGCCCGGCGACCCGAACCAGACGGCGAACAGCGGCGTCAGCGCCGCCGCCGTCAGCGCCGACAGCGAGGAGATGCGCACGACCGAGGCCATGAACAGCCACGTCGCCAGCGCGGCCAAGGCCACCGGCCAGGACAAGCCCAACATCGCGCCAAAGGCGGTCGCCACGCCCTTCCCGCCCTCGAAGCCGAAAAAGAGCGGATAGAGATGGCCGAGAAACGCCGCCAGCGCGGTCAGCGCCAAGCCGGTCTCCTCCAGGCCCGCCAGCCGCGCCAGGAGCACCGGCAGCACGCCTTTGAGAAAGTCGCCGGCCAACGTGATGGCGGCGGCTTTCTTGCCGCCGAAGCGCAGCACGTTGGTGGCGCCGGGATTGCGCGAGCCTTCGCTGCGGGGATCGGGCAATCCCATGATCCGGCAAACGATGATGGCGGTGGACACGGAGCCTGCAAGATAACCGAGGATCGCAAACAAGATGGTGGCTGACATCGCACTCGTCGCTAGCAGACCGGCACCGTCAAGAACGTTGCCGGCATCGGATGGGGTCGGGTCGGCGCCCCGAGTTTAAGCTAAGATAAACCACTCTGTGGAATCCCGCCTATGGATATCATTTTCATTCGCGAGCTGCGCGTCAAAACGCTCATCGGCGTTTATCCCCAGGAGCGCGAGCGCCCGCAAACGCTGCTGCTCGATTTGGAACTGGGCGCGGACATCCGGCCCGCCGCCGCCAGCGATCGGCTCGATGATACGCTGGATTACGGTGCCGTGGCGCGGCGGATCGACCAATTCGCCGCCGCCAGCGCGTTTGAGCTGGTGGAAACCCTGGCCGAGCGCATCGCCGAACTGCTGCAGCGGGAATTCAAGGTCCCCTGGCTGCGCTTGCGGCTGCGCAAGCCCGGCGCGCTAGCCAGCGCGCGGGACGTGGGTCTGCTCATCGAACGCGGAATCCGCCTTTAACGATCATGCCTTGGGTCTGCATCGGCATCGGCAGCAACATTGAGCCCGAACGGCACATCCGGCTGGGGCTGGCCGAGCTGCGCCGCCGCTTCGGCCCGCTGGTCGTCTCGACGGTGTACGCCAATCCGGCGGTCGGCTTCGCGGGCGACGATTTCTTGAATTTGGCGGCGAGTTTCACCAGCGACTGGCCGGTGCGCGCGGTCGCCGCCGCGCTGGCGGACATAGAGGCCGCGTACCGGCCACCCGGCGCGACTCCGAAACACCCGTCGCGCGCGCTCGATCTGGATTTATTGCTCTACGGTGATCGGGTGTTGTCCGAAGACGGCATCCAAATCCCGCGCGCTGAAATCACCCGCCACGCTTTCGTGCTCGCCCCTCTGGCGGAAATCGCCGGGGAGCACCGGCATCCGCTGTCCGGGACCACCTTCGCGGAGCTATGGGCGCGCTTCGACCGGTCGCGGGAAAATCTGCGCCCGGTCGAGCTGGATGTTTAGACGCTCGGCCCGCTTCGCTTACAGCCGGCTCCACTGCGCGCGGCGCTGCTCCCGGATGCGCGGCATCATCACCGCCGCCAACAAGCCCGCCACCAGCAGCACCGAACCCATCAAAAACCGCATGGTCCCGTTATCGTTTTGCAGCGCCCGATTTTCCTGCTGGACGATTTGCAATTCGCGCTCCAGGGTGACGGCCCGCTCTTGCAGTTGCTTGTTGCGCTCGTCGATGGCGACGGTATCGGCCGCCACCTTGCGGTATTGCGCCAGTTGCTGGCGCAACCGCAGAGCTTCTTCGTACAGTTGCGGATAGCTGAGTTCCTCGCCGTCGGGCCGGTTGACCACATCGTCCATGTGTTGCTTGAGATCGGAGTGGCGGGCTTTCAACTGGCCCAGTTCCTGGCGGACATCGCCCAATTGCTCGCGGCTGCTCGGCGTATCGCTCAATTGATCGTTCGGGATCCAACCGCGCGCGCCGGACGAGGTGCGAATCTGGGTATAACCCTTGGCGGCGTCCACGTTCAAGACCGAAACCGCCGAACCGCTGGCGACCGAACCGACGATTTTATGGCGGTTGGACGCGCCCGCCCGCAGCGGCACGTTCACCGCATCGCTGACATAGGCCGCGGTGCGCGGCTGGAGCGGAGTCGCCGGCTGCGCCTGAACCGGAGCGAGGGCAACCGGCGCCAACACGGCCAAGAGTAATACAATAAATAAGCTTTTCATCGGGGCGGAAACGCCATCAAGAGTAACAACGACGATCATTGATAACAAATTTGGATAATTTTACCGGTTTGTACGGGTTGTTTATATGGGTAAACAGCATTGCTCGCGTTTAAATTTTCTTGAGCGTTTTTCGCGTCATCGCCTGAGACTTGCCGGCGTTCGCGCCCCGAAACCCGCCTTGACCCTCTTCGATCCAAATTTATGAACCCCTCGAATCGCGATCGCCACACCGCCCTGCCCGAGCCCGACCCTCTCGCGTCCGCACACAGCGCCCGGCTGCTGGAGCGGGTCCGCTCCGAAATCGGCGCGAACGGCGGGTCGATCTCTTTTGCCCGCTTCATGGATTTGGCTTTGTATGCGCCGGGTTTGGGTTATTACCAAGCCGGGTCGCGCAAATTCGGCCCCGGCGGCGATTTCGTCACCGCGCCGGAACTGTCGCCGCTGTTCTCCCGCTGCCTGGCCCGCCAGTGTCGGGAAATTCTGCTTCAAACCGGCGGCGCGATTCTCGAATTGGGGGCCGGCACCGGCGTGATGGCCGCCGATATCCTGCAGGAATTGCGCGCGCTGGGCGCCTTGCCGGAGCGCTACTGCATCCTGGAACTCAGCGGCGAGCTGCGCGAGCGCCAGCGTCAAACCCTGGAGCGGCGGACGCCGGAGTCGCTGGAGCGCGTGCGCTGGCTGGACGCCCTCCCGGAAAGCGGTTTTCGAGGAGTGGTGCTCGGCAACGAAGTGCTGGATGCGCTGCCGGTCGAGCGCTTTCGCATCGCCGCCGACGGCCCGCGCCGGATGATGGTCGCCTGGAGCGAAGCCGATTGCGCAACCGGCGCGGAAGATCGTCTGGCGTGGGCCGAAGGCGCGCAAGATGCGGGCGTGACCGAAACAGTCGCCCGGATTGAGGCGGACCTCGGCCAGCGTCTGCCGGAAGGTTACACCTCGGAATACGCGCCTCAATTGGCGGCGTGGATTCGCGCCGTGGCCGGATCGCTGGCGGCCGGCGCGGCGCTGTTGATCGACTACGGTTATTCGCGCCGGGACTATTACCATCCCGAACGTTCCGACGGCACGCTGCTCTGCCATTACCGCCACCGCGTCCACGCCGATCCCCTGCGCTTGCCGGGCTTGCAAGACATCACCGCCAGCGTGGATTTTACCGCCGTGGCCGACGCCGCGAACGCCGCTGGTCTGACCGTGGCCGGTTACGCCAGCCAACATTATTTTTTGTTCGGCTGCGGGCTGATGGAGCTGTTGGCGCAAACCGACAGCGCCGATACCGTCCGCTATCTGGACCAGGTGCGTCAGGTCAAATTGCTGACGTTGCCCGGCGAGATGGGCGAGCGCTTCAAGGTGATCGGCCTGACCCGAAATCTCGATGCGCCGCTGTGCGGCTTCTCGTTCCGAGACGAGCGCCACCGGCTATAGTTGAACGCTAACGGCGCGCTATTCGCATCCCGCCCCGCTCCCGGCATCGCGCGGGCGCGGGCGTCTGTCTCATCCGGAGGGCTCGCATCATGGGTCAGGGCATATCCCAATCGGCGTTTGGCCCGGAGGATTTCCAGCGGTTTCAGGCCCGCTTGAGCGAGGAAACCGCCCGGTTGGCCGACTGGTTTCACGCCGGCGCGTTCGCCCGCGCCAGCGGCGTCGGCGGCTTCGAGCTGGAAGGCTGGCTGGTGGATCGACAGGGGCGGCCGACGCCTCTCAACCAGGTCTTTCTGGAGCGCCTGGCCGATCCGCTGGTGGTGCCGGAACTGAGCGTGTTCAACATCGAGTTGAACACCCCGCCGCAGCCCTTGCACGGGACGGCGCTGCGGCGGATGCACGCCAATCTCGACAGCTTGTGGCAACGCTGTCAGCGGGTAGCCGCCGGGTTAAACAGCACGGCGATGCTGATCGGCATTCCCCCGACTCTGCGCGCGGACGATCTCCGCCTGGAAAACATGTCGGGTCAAGCGCGCTTTCGGGCGATCAACGAACAAATCCTGTCGCGCCGGCATGGCCGTCCGATGGAGCTGACGATCCACGGGCAAGACAGCCTGAATTTGACGCATCCCGACGTGATGCTGGAAGCAGCGACCACTTCGTTTCAAACCCACTTGCAGGTCGCCGCTCCCGAGGGGCCGGCGTTTTTCAACGCCGCGCTGGCGGCGTCGGCCCCGATGGTGGCGGTGGCGGCCAATTCGCCTTTGCTGTTCGGCAAGCGGCTGTGGCAAGAGACCCGTATCCCGCTGTTCGAGCAAGGGGTCGCGCTGGCGGGCGGCGAAGCGTCGGACGATCCCAGCCACCGGCGCGTCAGCTTCGGCAGCGGCTACGTCAAAGACTCGTTGCTGGAGCTGTTCGAGGAAAATGTGGCCCATTATCCCGCGTTGCTGCCGGCGGATCTGAGCGATGAACCGCCGGAGCGCTTGCCCCACCTGTGCCTGCACAACGGCACGATCTGGCGCTGGAACCGGCCGTTGCTGGGTTTCGGACAGGATGGCGCGCCGCACCTGCGCATCGAGCACCGGGTGATGCCGGCCGGGCCGAGCATCCCCGACGCCATCGCCAACGCGGCTTTTTATTACGGCCTGGTCTACGGCTTGGCCCGAAGCCGGCCGCCGATCAGCGAGACGCTGGAATTCGCGCACTGTCGGGCCAATTTCTACGCGGCGGCGCGCGAGGGTTTGCTGGCCGAGGTCATTTGGTCGAAAGGCCGCTGCCTGCCGCTGCGCCAGCTATTGTTGGAGGAATTGCTCCCGCTGGCCCAGCGCGGCTTGCGCGCGCTGGAGATCGACCCGGCGGACAGCCGCGACTATTTGGAGCCGATCGCCGCCCGCATCGCCAGCGGCCGCACCGGCGCGCGCTGGCAGCAGGATTTTCTGGTCAAACACGGACCCGATTTGACCGCGCTGACCTTGGCCTATCTGGAGCGGCAAGCCAGCGGCCGGCCGGTCCACGAATGGCCGTGCTAGCGCCGCCAGCTCTGGCGCGACACCGAACCGCCGCTGATATCGGCCCGCCATTGCTCCTGCATTTCCAGGATTTCCTCTTCCTCCGCGCCGCTTTGAAACACGTCGTTCCAGGCGACGTACAGCAGCACGCCCAGATAAACCGACAGCGGTAGCGCCAAAATCTGCGCGAGGATGGCAAAAAGCTTGAAAAACGGCAGCGACAGCAGCGCCAGCCCGATCATGCCGAGCACCAGAAACAACCAGGGATTGAGTTGCATCGCCAGAGCGCTGCGCCGCCAGCAAACCGCCAGGGGCAACTCCCGAAACAATTGCAGCGGCACCGCAAAAACCGCCAAGAGAAATTGCAGAATCAATAACAGGCTGCCCAGCACGCTAAGCTGGGTGCCCAAAATGGTGCCGGCGATGCCGAACGTTTCGGCTGGCGCGGCGACATCGCCGGCCGCGCCTCCCGCCGGCAATAGCTGATCCTGCACCCAATAGGCCAGCAAATAGCCCTGCAACAGCAGCAAAAACAAAAACAACGCCGCGCGCGCCAGCGCCTTGAAAGCGGTTCGATTGAGTAGCTGTCTGGCGGCCAATTGCCGCTTGCGGTTGACCGCTCGGGCCAGACCGCAAGCCAGGCTCACGGTCAGGCTCAGAGGCAGGCCATAGCAGAATACGGTGGCGGTCAAGGTGACCCAACCGCCCGCCATCGGCAGCCACCACTCCCACACCGGCAACGCCAGCAGCAGCGCGCTTCCGGTCGGCGCGAACAGGGCGACCGCCACGAACAACCACGGGCGGCGGCGCATCAGTTGCCACGCTTGGATCAACCAGTTCCAGCCATCGCGCGGCGTTAACGCCCGAGGTCCAAAACCACGCATAGTCACCGCCCCCTCGGAAGATCAGCGGGTAGTGTAACGTGGTTCAGGGAAATAGTGGCGTCCCCAAGGGGATTCGAACCCCTGTTACCGCCGTGAAAGGGCGGTGTCCTCGGCCTCTAGACGATGGGGACAAAAAGCTGGAAAAAGTAAACCGCCAGCTTGGACGGTCGAAGTTGGTGGAGCCAGACGGGATCGAACCGACGACCTCCTGCATGCCATGCAGGCGCTCTCCCAGCTGAGCTATGGCCCCAAATTTCCGAGACAGATAATTTAAAAGACTATTGCCTCTCTGTCAAGACTCCTTCAGCTCCTGTTGCCGACATCTTGGCAAATATGGCGCAACGCGCGGTCGATTCGCGCCAGGGTTTTGGTCCGTCCCAACAGCTCTAGCGTTATGTCGATCGGCGGCGAAACGGCTGTGCCGGATATCGCTACCCGTAGCGGCTGCGCGACCTTGCCCAACGCAAGCCCCTGCTCTTCAGCCACTTTTTTGACCGTCTCGTGGATCGGTTCGGCCCGCCATTCCGGCAGTGCCGCGAACGCTTCCGCCAACTGCCGCAAAGGGGCTTCCGCTAGAGCCGTCAGGTTCTTGGCTGCTGCCTTGGGATCATAATCCTCGAACTCCCGATAGAGAAATTCCGCCGCCGCCGCCATACCCTTGAGCGTGTCCGCACGTTCGGCGAAGGCCCTGACCACTTCCGTCAGGGGTGGTCCCTGACAAGGATCGATCCCTAATTGGCCAATGTGCCAGCTCAGATGCCGGGCGACATGAACGGGATCGAGCGTCTTCAGGTAATGCTTGTTCA
>JAEUPW010000096.1 GCA_016790045.1 Candidatus Competibacteraceae bacterium | reverse complement strand
TGGGAAGAGGCCGCCGCCTATACCCTGGTCGCCGCCACCGCCTGGCGGATGCTGCACGGCTGGGGTGCCAACGCGGTCAAAAAGGATGACGTGGTATTGGTCTGGGGCGGCGCAGGTGGTTTGGGCTCGATGGCTATCCAGATTGTCAAGGCAGCGGGCGGCATCCCCATTGCTATCGTCTCCGGCGAAGACAAGTTCGACTATTGCATGAAGCTCGGTGCCAAGGGTTGTATCAACCGCAACGAGTTCGACCATTGGGGGATGTTGCCGCACTGGAAGGATAACGCGGGCTATGCCAAGTGGCTAAAAGGCGTGCGGGCGTTCGGCTCCAGAATTTGGGAGGTGCTGGGCGAGAAACGCGCGCCGAACATCGTGTTCGAGCATCCCGGCGAAACCACCATCCCCACCTCGATTTTCGTCTGCGACACCGGCGGCATGGTGGTGGTGTGCGCGGGGACGACCGGCTACAACGCCACCGTCGATCTGCGCTACCTGTGGATGCGCCAGAAGCGGTTGCAAGGCTCGCATTTCGCCAACACCGAACAGTCGAACCAGATGAACGAACTGGCCCTGCGCGGCCTGCTCGACCCCTGCCTGTCGCGAGCCTTCCCTTACACCGACATTCCCCACGTCCATCAGTTGATGTACGAAAACAAACACCCGCACGGCAACATGGCGGTGCTGGTGGGGGCGCGCGAGTTTGGCCTCGGCGCCAGCAGCAAAGCGCCCGTGGCTATCCTTCATCCAACATTACCCAAGGACGACGTGCGCACCACCCCGCACCCGTACCCGATGTCCGAGCCGCTGCCGGGCGTGGCCGAAGCCGAAGCGATCCAGATCGCGGACGACGGCACCAAGGTCAAAGACCTGATGCATCGGGGCATCATCGCGTGCGCGCCGGGGAACACCGTGGCCCAGGTCGCCAAGATCATGGTGGATAAAGAAATCCACGCGGTGGTGGTGATGGACGGCGGCCAGGCGGTCGGGGTGGTGTCGCAGACCGACCTGGTGCTGGCGCGCCAGGGCCGGACGTCCGAGGAAGCGCGGGCGATGCTGGCCAAGGACGTGATGACCCCCGGCTGCGCCACCTGCGACGCCGGCATCTTGTTGAGCGAAGCGGTGAGCCTGATGACCGGGCGGCGGATGCATCGCTTGGTCGTCACCGAAAACGGCCAGCCCACCGGCGTGATTTCGATGACCGACGTGGTGCGGAAAATCATCGGGGGCTAGCGGCACGCCGATCGGGCCGCGCCTCGACGCCGTCTTTGCGGGCGGGTCGGGGTTGCTTCCACCGGGACTAAGGGCGCACGCGCGTGCGCCCTTTTTGATGCGCGCTAAACCGGTTGAATTTTGATCGTCCGACCCTGTCCCTCTGGACGCATTGAAAGAAAGTGGCGAGACTTACAGTCCGATTGGGCGCTTGCCGTCCCAGCGATTCGACCGCCGGAGAAAAGACTCATGAGCGAACCGCGTCCCGATATTACGGTCGACCTGCTCAACGAGCGGGGCAATGAGTATTTGCCCGGTTATCTGGGCATCGAGATCATCGAACTGGCCCCGCAGACTTTGCGATGCCGGATGGCGATCAAAAAATTGCATATCGCGCCGAACCAGTTTTTACATGCGGCCAGCGTCGTGGCGCTGGCGGATACGGCCTGCGGTTACGCCGCTTTCGCCCATTTGCCTGACGGGGC
>JAEUPW010000002.1 GCA_016790045.1 Candidatus Competibacteraceae bacterium | reverse complement strand
GTGGATCGTTACGAGCAATGGCTGCACGTTCAGGAATACGCGCCGCCGCCGACCGTCGATCCGGCGCGCGCCCGCGAGCGCTTGGAGCAGGCGCTGGCGGTGCTGCCGGCGGTGCTGGAACTGCCGGCGGAAAACGTGTTTTTCAAGACGCGGCAACGGCAAAAGGGAAGCGGCCAATATCAAAAGCAGGCCGATGAAGGCCGATTTTACGAGGTCCGCGAAGGGCCGGCGCGATTCTGGATCAATTTGAGCGATTATCTCGATACCGGCCTGTTTCTCGATCACCGTTCCACCCGTCGCCTGCTGGGCGAAATGGCCGGCGGCAAGCGCTTTCTGAACCTGTTCGGCTACACCGGCACGGCCACCGTCCACGCCGCGCTGGGCGGCAGCGCCGAAACCACGACGGTCGATCTGTCGGCCCCTTACCTGGATTGGGCTCGACGCAATCTCGCGCTCAACGGCATCGGCGGGCCGAATCACGCGCTGGTTCAAGCGGATTGTCTGCGCTGGCTGGCCGAAACCCGCGAGCGTTACGACCTCATTTTTCTCGATCCGCCGACTTTCTCCAATTCCAAGCGGATGGCGGACAGTTTCGATATCCGGCGGGATCATGTGGAGCTGTTGCGACAAACCGCCAACCGCCTAGCGCCCGGCGGCGTATTGGTTTTTTCCACCAACGCGCGCAAGTTCCGCTTGGATCGAGCGGCCCTGCCCGCGCTGCACTTCGAGGACTGGAGCCGGCGCACCCTGCCGCCCGACTTCGCGCGCGACCCCAAAATCCATCAATGCTGGCGGATCGGCCGGCTTTAAACCCGGCATCGGCGGGGTTTGAAACGAGGGTGGCTTTAACTTCGACCGGGGTTGCGCCAGAGAACTTCGACCCCGCCCTCGTCGCGCGCCAGCACGCGGCAGAGCACGAACAGCAAATCCGACAGCCGGTTCAAATACATCCGGGCGTGGTCGCCGATTTCCTCCTCCCGCGCCAAGGACACCAAGCGCCGCTCGGCGCGGCGGCAGATGGCCCGCGCCATGTGACCATCCGCCGCCGCCCGGCCGCCGCCGGGCAGAATAAATTCCTTCAACGGCGGCAATTGTGCGTTGAAATCGTTCAGATGCCCTTCCAGCCGTCCGACATCCTCCTCCTTGATCGCTTGATAGCCTGGAATGCTGAGCTCTCCGCCCAAATCGAACAGCTTGTGCTGAACCCCTTGCAGGCACTCGCGCACGGGCTCGCGCAAGTCGTGCACCAAAACCCGGCCAATCGCGCAATTCAACTCATCCACCGCGCCGATCGTTTCGATCCGCAGCGAATCCTTGGCCACCCGCTCGCCGCTGCCCAAACCGGTGGTGCCATCGTCGCCGGTGCGCGTGTAAATCTTGGATAGTCGGTTACCCATGGTCGCTATTCCTCACGGTATGGTCAGATTTCGCATTGTACTACTACAGCCTTATTGGCAGGTCGGGCGCCGGTCGCTCTCCGGATTTGATGGATCGAGGCACTTTCAAGCGCTTGCTCATTTTTAAATTTAATATCATTTTCATATAGATAAATTTTAAAATCAGCATCTTAAATCAATTTTTCTGCATATTGATAATATGTTGATTATATTGATTAAATTTGAAATAAAATAGTTACACTCTGCCTCTGCATGATTCGACAATCGGAAATCTTGAGTGTCAACCAATCGTTTTTGTTTAAAAAATTAAGGCAAAATTTTATCTTTTTGTTTATTAACAAATTTATTAATTTGTATTATTTTAGAAAATTCTCGATCAACCTAATGATTTTAAAAGATTTTAAAATTAATGAGCAGCGATCAAAAAATATCGCCTCTCCTGTTAAAAAATAAGTATTTGTTAATTAGATACTTGCAAAACAATTTTTTGATGTGTTTTCATAGAGCCTAAATGCTGTATTGCAATAAGTTCCTGCCATGGGCCGGTCCAGGCTTTAAAGACCGGCCCAGGAACGTCAGGCGACACCGGAACGGGCAGGCAGGCCAGCGCCGGAGTTGCTTAGGTCGGACCCACCGGGACCGAATTTAGAGGGTCGGTCCATTGCCCGCCGGGCTACGGGTCCATCGAGCACTATCAGTTCGTACTGATCACGACGGAGGTTCTATGTTCGCGGAAATCGCTGAGGGGCGATTTAACTCCACCCTGAAATCGGGGCTGCTATGCGCTGTCATCCTGTTCCCCGCGACAGCCTGGGCCGCTTCGGTGAACGGAGCAACAGACAACAAAGAGGCTCCTCAAATCGCCATGGCCACCGTGCCGGCAACGGTCCCCGCTTCGACCGCCCCAACCGGAACGGGACCGGCTCCCGCCGCGCAACCATCGCAGCCCGCGCAACCCGCGCAATCGCCTCCGTCTATCCAGCCCGCGCAATCCAGCAAACTGGCGACTTTATCCCGGCACATTCAGAGCCGGTACGGCATTTCCGAACCGAAAGCCAACCAGATCGTCGGTCAAGCCATCGACAACGGCAGCCGCCACCAACTGGACCCGGAGCTGCTGTTGGCCATTATCGCCGTCGAATCAACCTTCCGGGAGCGCGCCGTGAGCCGGGTGGGCGCGCGAGGCTTGATGCAAGTGATGCCCGGCGTTCACCGGGACAAACTCCGCGACATCGGCGGCACGCGCGCGCTGTTCGATCCCGGCAAGAACATTCACACCGGCGCCCGGATTCTCAACATTTATCTCAGCAACCATTCCGGCGACTTGCGCCGCGCCCTGCTCAATTACAACGGCAGCTTGGGCCACAAACGCTCCTCTTACGCCGACCGGGTGATGGACCTTTACCGCGACTTCCAGCGGGTCACGACCCAAGGCTGAACCGAACTCCCGCCGCCCGCGCTTCCCGGCGCTTTAAGCGGCCCAATGTGAAGAACACCGGCGGTCGAGCGAGCGCTCGGCCGCCGGTTCTGTTTGGATGAATCCCGCAAGAAAGACGCCATGCCAGCGCTTGGCGCATTGTTGACCCCGTCGGCCACCATTTTGCGGACGGCCGGCTTGTTTTGGCTGGCCGCGCTGCTGTCGCTGGGGTTGGTGGCCTGCGACCCCGCGCCACCGCCGGCGACTTCCATCGAGCTGGCGTCCGACTACCAAGACCTCGCTCTGTTGGATCGAGCGTGGCGTTTGCCGGCGGCCCGCTTCTATCGCGACCGGTTCGAGTATCAAATCAACGGCGCGTTTTGCGGTCCGGCAACGGTCGTCAATTTGTTTCGCTCGCTCGACAGGCCCGGCCGCACCCAAGCGCATCTATTCGATCATGCCCCGTGGCGCTATTGGAAAACCCGCTTGCTGGGATTGACCTTGGACGAGGTCGCCGAGATCATTCGAGCCGACGCGGGGCTGGAGGTCGCCGTGTTGCGCGACTTGACGCTGGAGGCTTTTCAAGAGCACTTGCGGCGATCCAACGATCCGGCCTATCGCTATCTGATCAATTTCGACCGTCACCCTTTATTTGGGGTCAACATCGGGCATCACTCCCCCATCGGCGGCTATCTGGCCGACCGCGATTTGGTTTTCGTGCTGGATGTTCTGGAGCGCTATCGGCCTTTTCTCGTCCCGTCCCGCCGGCTTTACGAGGCCATGGATACGGTGGACCGGGAAACCGGCAAAAAACGCGGTTTGTTGCAAGTGCAAAAAATAGCCGACCATGCTCCAGAAAATCGCTGACAAGCGGCTATCATCAAGGGCGAGCGCGCCCGGATCACTCTTTCATCGGGCGCAACGCGAGAAAACAGCTTCACGACCCCAACGAAGGCCCCCGTGACACAGAGATTCGATCCAACCCGTTTTTCGCGCGTTTGCTGGACCATCTACGCGATCCTGGCAGCATCTTATCTGCTGGTGTTTTTTCACCGGATCGCCCCGGCGGTGGTGTCGTCCGACCTGATGCGGGATTTCGGGACCACGGGCGCGGCCCTGGGGTCGCTGGCCGCCACCTATTATTACATCTATACCGCCATGCAGATTCCGGCGGGCGTCCTGGCGGACACCGTCGGTTCCCGGATTTTGGTGACCGCCGGCAACGCCGTTTCCGGGTTGGGGTCGATCTGGTTTGGTTTGGCCGCCTCGTTTTGGCAAGCCTCGCTGGGCCGAGCGCTGGTGGGGTTGGGCGTGTCGGTGGTGTTCGTCGGCTTGATGAAAAGCAACACCGTCTGGTTTCGGGATCGCGATTACGGCTTCATCAGCGGCCTGACGCTGCTGTTGGGCAATCTCGGCGCGATCATGGCGGCCGGCCCGCTGGCGGGCTTGCTGACGCTGTGGTCGTGGCGCGCGATCTTCGTCGCTTTCGGAATCATCGCCCTGCTGCTGGCGGTGATCGCCTGGATCGGCGTGCGCGACAAACCCGAGGCGCTGGGCTTCCCCTCGGTCCGGGAGATAGACGGCAAGCCGCCGCACGCGGGCCGGGAGCGGCATTGGTGGCCCGATCTGTTGAGCGTCTTGGCCAACCGCCGGATATGGCCGAGCTTTTGGGTCAATTTCGGCATGCCCGGCACCTTCTTGGCGTTTGTCGGGCTGTGGGCCATCCCGTTCTTGCGCGACGTCCACGGCCTGGATCGCGCCGCAGGGTCGCTGTACACCTCTTTGGCCCTGGCCGGCTTCGCCGGTGGGGCGCTGTTTCACGGCTGGTGCTCCGACCGTTGGGGGCGGCGCAAACCGCTGTTGGTCGGCGGGTGCCTGCTGTATGCGGCGGCGTGGTCGGGCATCGTTTATGCCGGCTGGACGCCCGGAACCTCGGGGATGGCCTGGTTCCTGCTGCTCGGCTTCAGCGCCGGATCGTTCGGGCTGACCTACGCCGGAGCCAAGGAAGTCACCGCGCCCGCGCTGTCGGGCATGGCCATCGCCCTGGTCAACACCGGGATTTTCCTCGGCGCGGCCCTGATCCAGCCGCTGTTTGGCTGGATCATGGATCTGAGCTGGAGCGGCGCGCTGGCCGACGGGGTGCGCGCTTACGGCCCTGCGGACTACCGCGCCGGTTTTTATTTGATGCTCGGCGGCGTGGCCTTAGCCGCCTCAATATCCCTGTTCTTTCACGAAACCCGCTGCCGCAACATCACCCTGGCGGAACATGTGCCCCACTGAGCGGATCACGTCCGCAATTCATCGCGGTTGGCGAACAGGTCGAGCGCTTCGGGATTGGCCAGCGCCTCGATATTCTTGACCGGGCGGCCGTGCACGATGTCGCGCACCGCCAGCTCGACGATCTTGCCGCTCTTGGTGCGCGGGATATCGGTCACCTGCAGCACCTTGGCCGGAACGTGGCGCGGGCTGGCGTGATCGCGAACGAGCGCTTTGATCCGGGCGATCAGCGCCTCGTCCAGCGTCAGGCCCGCCTGCAATTTGACGAACAGGATCACCCTCGCGTCGCCTTCCCACTCTTGGCCGATCACGATGGCTTCGAGCACTTCGCTCAACTTTTCCACCTGCCGGTAAATTTCGGCGGTGCCGATCCGCACTCCGCCCGGATTGAGGGTGGCGTCGGAGCGGCCGTGGATGATCAGGCCATGGTGCTCGGTGATCTCGCAAAAATCGCCGTGATGCCAGACGCCGGGAAAGCGCTCGAAATAGGCGGCGCGGTACTTTTTGCCGCCGGGATCGTTCCAGAAGCCGACCGGCATCGACGGAAACGGCCGGGTGCACACCAGCTCGCCCTTCTCGCCCCGGATCGGTCGCCCGCCATCGTCCCAGACATCGACCGCCAGCCCCAGCCCCTTGCATTGAATCTCGCCGCGCCAGACCGGCAACAGCGGATGGCCCAGCACGAAGCACGACAGCAAATCGGTGCCGCCGGAAATGGAGGCGAGCTGGAGATCGGCCTTGACCCGCGCGTACACGTCATCGAAGCGTTCGGGCACCAGCGGGCTGCCGGTCGAGGTCATCACCCGCAGCGCGCTCAAATCGTATTCGTCCTTGGGCTTGAGGCCCGTCTTGATCAGAGCGTCGAGGTATTTGGCCGAGGTGCCGAAATGGGTCATCCGTTCGGCTTGGGCGAATTCCCACAGAATCCGGCCCCCGTTGACAAAAGGATTGCCGTCATACAACAGCAGCGTCGCGCCGGACGCCAGGCCGGTGACCAGCCAGTTCCACATCATCCAGCCGCAGGTGGTGAAATAGAACAGGCGGTCGCCCTCGCGCACATCGGTGTGCAACTGGTGCTCTTTGAGATGTTGCAGCAGCGAGCCGCCGACGCCGTGCACGATGCATTTGGGAACGCCGGTCGTCCCCGACGAGTACATGATGTAGAGCGGGTGATCGAAGGGTAAAGGCGCAAAGTCGGGCTCGGTCGCCGCCGCGTGAGGGGCGACGAAACGGCGGTAGGCAACGGCCTTCGGCAGTCGCGCCGCCAGCGCGTCGGCGTTCTCGCCCACATAGGGAACCAGAATCAGCCGCCGCGCGCTCGGCAGTTGCGGCATCAGTTCGGCCAGTTTGGCTTCCAGGTCGATGGCTTTGCCGTTGTACCAGTAGCCGTCGGAGGCGATCAGCACCTGGGGTTCGATTTGGCCGAAGCGGTCGAGCACGCCCTGGACCCCGAAATCCGGTGAGGCGCTGGTGAACACCGCGCCGAGGCTGGCGGCGGCCAACATCGCCACCAAAGTTTCCGGCAGATTGGGCATGTAGGCGGCCACCCGATCCCCGGCCGTCACGCCCGTCGCCTTGAGCGCGGCCGCAAACTGGGCGACTTGGCGGCGCAAGTCGGCCCGCGAGACCGTCCGCTTGCTCTGGTCTTCGCCCCAAAACACCAGCGCTTCGGGGTTGGCCGAGTCGCGCAGCAGATTCTCGGCGAAATTGAGGCGGGCTTGCGGAAACCAGCGCGCGCCGGGCATCCGCTCGGGCTCGACCAGCGCCGGGCCTGCCCCGCGCTCGCCTAGCACGCCGCAGAAATCCCAAACGGCCGCCCAGAACGGCTCGGGTTGCTCCACCGACCAAGCGTGCAGATCGGCGTAGGAGTCCAGCGCCCGGCCGGAAATCGCGCGCGCCCGATCGATGAAGCCGGCCATGCGCGTGGTCTGCCCCCAGCGCGGGTCGGGAACCCACAGCGGCCGGTCGGAGGGTGCGGCGGATTTCATCGAAGGTCTCCTCGAAAGGGTGGCGTTTCGATCACGGCGGCGAGCGAGCGCCGAGTTTGGCCAGGCTCACCTTCGAGGCCGGCGGCCGCTCCAGCACTTCGCTGATCCACGCGGCGCAGTCGATCAATGCCTCCAGATCGACGCCGGTCTCGATGCCCAAGCCGTCCAACAAATACACTGCGTCCTCGGTGGCGACATTGCCGGACGCGCCCTTGGCGTAAGGGCAGCCGCCCAGGCCGGCGACCGAGGCGTCGAACGTTCGGACGCCGCATTGCAGCGAGGCGTAAATATTGGCGACCGCCATGCCGCGGGTGTCGTGGTAATGGCCGGCGAGGCAATCGAGCGGGACGCGGCCAGCGACCGCTTCGAGCATGCGTTTGGCGGCTTCCGGCGTGCCGGCGCCGATGGTGTCGCCCAAACTGATCTCGTAACAGCCCAGGTCGAACAGCGCCCCGGCCACGCGGGCGACCGCCGCCGGCGCGATCGCGCCCTCGTAGGGGCAGCCGAGCGCGCAAGACACGTAGCCGCGCACCCGGATTCCGGCCTGCCGCGCCGCCGCCAGCACCGGCTCGAAGCGCGCCAGCGATTCCGCCACCGAACAGTTGATGTTCTTTTGCGAGAAGGCTTCGGAGGCCGACCCGAACACCGCGACTTCCCGCGCGCCCGCCGCCAGCGCCGCCTCAAAGCCTTGGAGATTGGGCGTCAGCGCCGGATAAACGACGCCGGGCCGGCGCTGGAGGGCGGCGAGCACCGCCGCGCTGTCCGCCATCTGCGGCACCCATTTCGGCGAAACGAAGGAGGCGGCTTCGATGACGCGCAAGCCGGCCCGCCCGAGCCGGTCGATCAGCGCCACCTTGGTGGCGACATCGAGGATTTTCGGCTCGTTTTGCAAGCCGTCGCGGGGTCCGACTTCGACGAGCTTGACGCGGGCGGGCAAGGTCATGCTGGAGCGGCTCGACGGTTGGCGGCGGGTCAGGCGGACGCCGGCTCGAATTCGATCAATTCCGCGCCGTCGCTCACCGGGTCGCCGACCGCGAAATGAAAGGATTTGACCGTCCCATCGGCCGGTGCGGTCAAGGTGTGCTCCATCTTCATGGCCTCCAAAATCAGCAGCGGCGCGCCTTTCTTCACCGTCGCGCCGGCCTCGACCAGCAGCGCGATCACGTTGCCGGGCATCGGCGCGAGCAAGCCGCCTTCCGAACCGCCGCCTTCGCCGCCGTGATACAAAGGGTCGATCCGCGCCAGCGGCCAGCTCCGCCCCTGCAAAAACACGTAGCGCCGCTCGCCGGCGACCACCACGGCGGCGTTCGAGCGCAAGCCGCCCAAATCCACCCGCAAGCTGGCGTCCGGCCCCAGTTCGCCCCGCACCCAGGACTCTTGCCCGTCGAACTCCAAGGCGTAGCCGTCTTCCGCGTAGCGCACCCGCACCGCTTTTTCCAGCTCGCCGGCGCGGAACAGCAGCCGCCGCTCGGCGCTGGAGTTGAGCCGCCAGCCGTCGCGACGGTGCCAAGGCGACAGCGGGTCGCTGTGCCTCGCCGCCTCCGCGCCCGCCCGCGCCTCCTCGCGCAGCAGCGTGGCGAGGGCGGCGACCAGAAACACCTCGCGGGGGATGGGCGCGTCGGTCGCGAACAGAGAATCGCGCTCGCGCTCGATCAAGCCGGTATCCAGTTCCGCTCGCGCGAACGCGGTCGACGCCACCAGGCGCGACAGGAAATCGACGTTGTTGGCCACCCCCACGATCCGGTATTGGGCCAGCGCTTGCAGCATGCGGGCGAGCGCCAGCTCGCGGTTGGCGTCCCAGACGATCAGCTTGGCGATCATCGGATCGTAGAACGGGCCAATCTCGTCGCCCTGCTCGACCCCGGTATCCACCCGGACGTGCAAGGTTTCTTCCGGCGGGGCGAGGTGCACCAGGGTTCCGGTCGAGGGCAGAAACCCCTTGGCCGGATCTTCGGCGTAAATCCGCGCTTCCAGCGCGTGGCCGTGCATTTCGATCTGCTTTTGCGACAGGGGCAGCGGTTCGCCGGCGGCGACCCGCAATTGCCATTCGACCAGATCGAGGCCGGTGATCATTTCGGTGATCGGATGCTCGACCTGGAGCCGGGTGTTCATTTCCATGAAGTAAAACGCGCCATCCGGGCTGACGATGAACTCCACCGTGCCGGCGTTGCAGTAACCGACCGCGCGGGCCGCCGCCAGGGCCGCCTGGCCCATCGCCGCGCGGCGTTCGGGGGTCATGCCGGGCGCGGGCGCTTCTTCCAGCACTTTTTGATGGCGGCGTTGCACCGAGCAGTCGCGCTCGAACAGATAAACCAACTGGCCGTGGCGGTCGCCGAAGATCTGGATTTCGATGTGGCGCGACCGGGTCAGGTATTTTTCCAGCAGCACCCGCTCGTCGCCGAACGCGGATCGCGCTTCCCGCCGGCAAGACGCCAGCGCCGCGTCGAAATCCTCGGCGCGCTCCACCACCCGCATCCCCTTGCCGCCGCCCCCGGCGCTGGCCTTGACCAGCACCGGATAACCGATCCGTTCGGCCTGTTCCCGCAAAAAATCCGGCTCCTGACGCTCGCCGTGATAGCCGGGCGTCAAGGGGATACCGGCTCGCTCCAGCAAAGTCTTGGCGGCGCTTTTGGAGCCCATCGCGCGGATCGACTCCGGCGACGGGCCGACGAACGCGAGGCCGGCGGCGGCGCAAGCTTCGGCGAATTCGGCGTTTTCGGACAGAAAACCGCTGCCCGGATGGATCGCTTGCGCGCCGGTCTGGCGGGCGGCGGCGAGGAGGTTGTTGATCGCCAGATAGCTGTCGCGGGCCGGAGCCGGGCCGATCAGCACCGCCTCGTCGGCCAGGCGGACGTGCCGCGCTTCGGCGTCCGCTTCGGAATACACCGCCACGGTCGCGACGCCCAAGCGGCGGGCGGTCTTGATGATCCGGCAGGCGATTTCGCCGCGGTTGGCGATCAAAATTTTCTGAAACATCGCCTCACCCCCGCTTCAGCGTTCGCCCGCGACCCAGGCGGGCGGGCGCTTTTCCAGAAAAGCCGTCAGCCCTTCCCCGGCCTGGGCCGTGGCGCGCTGCACGGCGATGCGCCGCGCGGTGTCTTCCACCAAGGCGTCGTCGATCCTTTGATCGGCCACCGCGCGGATCAGCGCTTTCGAGGCCGCCAGCGCCTCGGGACCGCCCAGCAAAAGATCGTGCGCCAGACCCGCGATGCGGGCGTCCAGGCGTTCCGGCGCGACCACCTCGTGCGCCAGGCCGAGATCGCGGGCGCGGGCGGCGTCGATCCGTTCCGCCGTCAGAAAATAGCGATAGGCTTGCCGCGCGCCGACGGCGCGGAGCACGTAGGGGCTGATGGTGGCGGGAATCAGGCCGAAGCGGACCTCGGAGGTGGAGAACACCGCACAGGTCGCGGCGACGCACAAATCGCAGGCCGCCGCCAGCCCGAGCCCGCCGCCGAGCGCCGCGCCGTGCACGCGGGCGACGGTCGGCTTGGATAGCTCGGCCAGGGCGCGCAGCATCGCGGCCAGCTTGCGGGCGTCCGCCACGTTGTCTTCGAGCGAGGCTTGTCCGGCCGCTTTCATCCAGTTCAAATCCGCGCCGGCCGAAAAACTTTTGCCCCGGCCGGCCAGAATCACCACCCGAATCGCGGCGTCGGCGTCGAGTTCGCGACAGGCTCCGTGCAAGTCGGCGATCAATTGGGCGTTAAAGGCGTTGTGCGCGTCGGGACGGTTCATCCAAATCGTGGCGAGCGCGCCCGCGCGCTGGATTTCGAGCGTCGGATACATCGAAAGCGCCCTCACATCCGAAACAGGCCGAACCGGGTCGGCGCGATGGGCGCATTGAGCGCGGCGGACAGCGACAGCCCCAAAATCCGCCGGGTTTGCGCGGGGTCGACCACGCCGTCGTCCCACAGCCGGGCGGTGGCGTAATAGGGGTGGCCCTGTTCTTCGTATTGGGCGCGGATCGGCGCCTTGAACGCCTCCTCGTCGTCTTTGCTCCACGCCCCGCCGCCGGCTTCGATGCCGTCGCGGCGCACCGTCGCCAGCACGCTGGCCGCCTGCTCGCCGCCCATCACCGAGATCCGGCTGTTGGGCCACATCCACAGAAAGCGGGGCGAATAAGCCCGCCCGCACATGCCGTAATTGCCCGCGCCGAAACTGCCGCCGATCAACACGGTGATCTTGGGCACCTGCACGGTGGAGACGGCGGTCACCATCTTGGCCCCGTCCTTGGCGATGCCGCCGTTTTCGTATTTGCGCCCGACCATGAAGCCGGTGATGTTTTGCAGAAAGAGCAAGGGAATCCCGCGCTGGCCGCACAGCTCGATGAAATGCGCGCCCTTCTGGGCGGATTCCGAGAACAGGATGCCGTTGTTGGCGATCACGCCGACCGGGTAGCCGTACAGTTGCGCGAAGCCGGTGACCAGCGTGGTGCCGTAGCGGGATTTGAATTCGTCGAAGCGCGAACCGTCCGCGATGCGGGCGACGATTTCCCGCACGTCGTAGGGCTTGCGGGTGTCGGTGGGCAGGATGCCGTAAATTTCCTCCGGGTCGTACAGCGGCTCCTCGCCGCCTCCCGAAGCCAGATGGACCGGCTTGACCCGGTTGAGGTTGGCCAGAATCCGCCGGGCGATGTAGAGGGCGTGGGCGTCGTTTTCGGCCAGATGGTCGGCCACCCCCGAGATGCGGGTGTGCACGTCGCCGCCGCCCAGGTCCTCGGTGCTCACCACCTCGCCGGTGGCGGCCTTGACCAGCGGCGGGCCGCCGAGAAAGATGGTGCCCTGGTTTTTGACGATGACCGTCTCGTCGGACATGGCCGGCACGTAAGCGCCGCCGGCGGTGCAGGAGCCCATCACCACGGCGATCTGGGCGATGCCCTGGGCCGACAGGTTGGCCTGGTTGTAGAAAATCCGGCCGAAGTGGTCCCGGTCGGGGAACACCTCGTCCTGCTTGGGCAAGAACGCCCCGCCGGAATCCACCAGATACACGCACGGCAGCCGGTTTTGCTCGGCGATTTCCTGGGCGCGCAAGTGTTTCTTGACCGTCATCGGATAGTAGGTGCCGCCTTTGACCGTGGCGTCGTTGGCCACGATCATGCACTCGCCGCCCTGCACCCGGCCGACGCCGGCGATGAGGCCCGCCGCCGGCGCGTCGTTGTCGTACAGGCCGTAGGCCGCCAGTTGGCCGATTTCGAGAAAGGGCGCGCCGGGGTCGATGAGGTGGTTGACCCGCTCTCTGGGCAACAGTTTGCCGCGCGCCACGTGCTTTCGGCGGGCGGCTTCGCTGCCGCCCGTCGCCACTTCGGCCACCTTGGCGCGCAGGTCGGCGACCAAAGCGCGCATGGCCGCCGCGTTGGCCTTGAATTCGGCCGAACGGGTGTCGATCCGGCTTTTGATGACGCTCATCAGGCGCTCTCGGCGAACAGCTCCCGGCCGATCAGCATCCGGCGGATTTCGGAGGTGCCCGCGCCGATCTCGTAGAGCTTGGCGTCCCGCCACAGCCGGCCGGTGGGAAATTCGTTGTTGTAGCCGTTGCCGCCCAGAGCCTGAATCGCCTCCCCGGCCATCCAGGTCGCCTTTTCCGAGGCGTAGAGGATGGCCCCGGCGGCGTCTTTGCGCAGGACGCGGGCGTGATCGCCCCGGTCGCAGGCCCGCCCGACCGCGTAGACGTACGCGCGGCAAGCTTGCCAAGTCGTGTACATGTCGGCCAGCTTGCCTTGCATCAACTGAAATTCGCCGATGCAGGTATCGAACTGCTTGCGATCGTGCAGGTAGGGCGTGACCACGTCCATGCAGGCGGCCATGATGCCGAGCGGGCCGCCCGCCAGCACGGCGCGCTCGTAATCCAGTCCGGACATCAACACCTTGACGCCGTTGCCGACCCCGCCCAGCACGTTCTCCTCCGGCACCTCGCAATCGTCGAAGAACAAAGGATAGGTGTTGGAGCCGCGCATGCCCAGTTTGTCGAGGTGGCCGCCGTGGCTGAAGCCCTTGAACCCCTTCTCGACGATGAACGCGGTGATGCCGCGCGGCCCCGCGCCGGGGTCGGTCTTGGCGTAGATGACCGAGATGTCGGCGTCCCCGCCGTTGGTGATCCACATCTTGCTGCCGTTCAAAACGTAGCGATCCCCTTTCTGGTCGGCGCGCAGCTTCATGGACACCACGTCGGAACCGGCGTTGGGCTCGGTCATGGCCAGCGCGCCGACGTGCTCGCCCGAGACCAGTTTGGGCAAGTAGCGGGCTTTCTGGTCGGCGTTGCCGTTGCGGTGGATCTGGTTGACGCACAGGTTGGAGTGCGCGCCGTAGGACAAGCCGACCGAGGCCGAGGCGCGAGACAGCTCCTCCATGACGAGGATGTGCGCCAGATAGCCCATGTTGACGCCGCCGTAGTCCTCGCTCACCGTCATGCCGAGCAGCCCCAGCTCGCCAAACTGCCGCCACAGCTTGGCGGGAAACAGGTTGTCCCGGTCGATCTGCGCGGCCCACGGGGCGATTTCTTTCTTGGCGAAAGCGGACACCGTATCGCGCAACATCTCCAGGGTTTCGCCCCAGTCGAAATTCAGGCTATGGAAAGACATGTTGTCTCCTGGCGGGCGTTGACCGCCCTCTCGGCGCTGCCGCACCCCGATTAAACCGCATAAAATTTGATCCTCAATTTAAAGATACTGCGTTTTCATAAAAAAGTGAACACAAATTCAAAAATTGAGGTTATACTCATTTCATGGTCTACCGACGTTCGCCCCTGATGGAGGAAAGGCTGGCCAACAACCGGGATCGCATTTTGCTGGCGACCCGCAAATTGGTCGCGGAAGGCGGCTTTCGGGAAGCGCAGATCGCGGCGGTGGCGGCGCTGGCCGGCATGTCCACCGGAATGATCTACCGCTACTTCCCGTCCAAGGCCGAGCTGTTCGTGGAAGTCTTGGGCGATGCGGTCGGCGCGGAAATCGAACTCCTGAGCGAGATCGCTGGCGGCCCCGGCTCGGCCACCGAGCGCTTGAGCCACGCGCTGACCTGTTTTGTCCGCCGCGCCCTGCGCGGGCCAAACCTCGCCTATGCTTTTGTCTTCGAGCCGGTCGATCCGGAAGTGGACACCGCCCGGATTCGCTACCGCAAAAAGTTCGGCGACGTGTTCAAGGCGATCCTGGTCGACGGCATCGAGCGAGGCGAATTTCCCGATCAGGACGCGGGCGCGAGCGCGGCCTGCATCGTGGGCGCGTTCACCGAGGCGCTGGTCGGCCCCATCGGCCCGACCACCCGCAACATTCACGACAAGGAGCGGCTGGTCGAGAGCATCCGCAGCTTCTGCTTGCGGGCGGTCGGTGGCGCTTTCACTCAATGAGGAGACCGTTCTCGATTTTTTGATTTTCGGTTGCGACGGGACATTTCTTGAGCGCCGGCGGCGCCGCGGCCGAACGCCTTTCCCAGTATCCATAACGATTAGAACGACCAAGCACACCACCCAACGCTCGAAGCCGGTTGCTGGGAACCGGAATTCGGCGGGAGATGAGGATGCCGTTAGAGACCACTGCCGGAGGTTCGGAGCGGTTGCAGACCTTTCCGCGCCTGCTGTTCCACCACGCCCGAACGCGCGGCTCCGCACCCGCCATCCGCGAAAAGGATCTCGGCATCTGGCAGACCTGGACCTGGGCCGGCGTCGCCGAGCGGGTGCGCGCCCTGGCTTGCGGGCTGGCGGCGCTGGGCTTCAAGCGCGGCGACAATTTGGCGATCATCGGCGACAACCGCCCGCATCTGTACATGATGATGAGCGCGGCGCAATGCCTGGGCGGCGTGCCGGTGCCGCTGTATCAGGACGCGGTGGCGGCGGAAATGCTGTTCGTGCTGAACGACGCGGCCATCCGTTTCGCGGCGGTCGAGGATCAGGAGCAGGTCGACAAGCTGCTCGAAGTCCGGGAACAGGCCCCGGCGCTGGAACACGTCATCTACGACGACCCGCGCGGGATGCGCCATTACAACCAGCCGTTCATCCACGACATTCACGCCGTGATGGAGCTGGGAAGAATCCACGACCGCAACCATCCCGATTTTCTCGACACCGAAATCGAGCAAGGCCAGTCCGATGACGTGTCGGTGATGCTCTACACCTCCGGCACTACCGGCCAGCCCAAAGGCGTCTGCCAGACCCACGGCGCGTTCATCGCCGCCGCGCGCGGCAGCATGGAAACCGACCGGCTGGACCCCGGCGGCGACATCCTCTCCTATCTGCCGATGGCCTGGGTCGGCGATCACCTGTTTTCATTCGCCCAGGCGCTGGTGGTGGGCTTCACCATCAACTGCCCGGAATCCAGCGACACGGTGACGACCGATTTGCGGGAGATCGGGCCGACCTACTATTTCGCCCCGCCGCGCGTTTTCGAAAGCCTGCTCACCTCGATCATGATCCGCATGGAAGACGCGGGCGCGCTCAAGCGCCGGCTGTTCCATTACTTCCTCGGCGTCGCCAAACGCTGCGGCGCGGATTTGCTGGACGGCAAGCCGGTCGGTCTGGGCGACCGCCTGCTCTACGGGCTGGGCAATCTGCTGGTTTATGGCCCGCTGCGCAACGTGTTGGGCTTGAGCCGCATCCGGGTCGCCTACACCGCCGGCGCGGCCATCGGCCCCGACCTGTTCCGCTTTTATCGCTCCATCGGCGTCAACCTCAAGCAGTTCTACGGCCAGACCGAAACCTGCGCTTACGTGTGCCTGCAACCGGATCGGGCGATCAAGTTCGATTCGGTCGGCCTGCCCGCGCCCGGCGTGGACATCAAGATCGCCGACAACGGCGAGGTGCTGGTCAAGGGGCCGATGCTGCTCAAGGAATACTACAAACGGCCAGACGCCACGGCGGAGTCGATCAATGCCGACGGCTATTTCCTGACCGGTGACGCCGGCTTTCTCGACGCCGACGGCCATCTGAAGATCATCGACCGGGCCAAGGACGTGGGCAAGCTCGCCAACGGCGCGATGTTTGCGCCCAACTACATCGAAAACAAGCTCAAATTTTTCCAGCACATCAAGGAAGCGGTCTGCTTTGGTCACGACCAGGATCAGGTCTGCGCCTTCATCAACATCGACGTGGGCGCGGTCGGCAACTGGGCCGAGCGGCGCAACATCCCGTATTCCGGCTACACCGATCTGGCGGGCAAGCCGGAGGTGTACGAGCTGATCCGCGACTGCGTGGAACAGGTCAACGCCTCCCTGACCGAGGACGCGATGGTGGCCGATTCGCAAATCCACCGCTTTTTGATCCTGCACAAGGAACTCGACCCCGACGACGACGAGCTGACCCGCACCCGCAAGGTGCGGCGCAACTTCGTCGCCAAAAAATACCAGGTCCTGATCGACGCCCTGTATGGCGGCAAGACCAGCCAGTTCATCACCACCGAGGTCAAGTTCGAGGACGGCCGGCGCGGTCAAGTGTCCGCCGATTTAAAAATCGTGGACGCCAAGACTTTTCCGGTCGCGGCGAAGGCGGCGTGAACGATGAGCAGAACCATCGGCGATGTCATCCTGGACCTGCAAAACATTTCCCTGCGCTTCGGCGGCGTCAAGGCGCTGACCGACATTTCCTTCGATGTCCGCGAGCACGAAATCCGCGCCATCATCGGCCCCAACGGCGCAGGCAAAAGCTCGATGCTGAACGTGATCAACGGCGTCTATCACCCCCAGGAAGGCGCGATCATCTTTCGCGGCGAGGAGCGCAAAAAGATGGAGCCGCACCGGGCGGCCACCCAAGGGATCGCCCGCACCTTCCAGAACATCGCGCTGTTCAAGGGCATGACCGTGCTCGATAACATCATGACCGGGCGATTGACCCGGATGAAAGCGAATTTTCTGGAACACGCGCTGTGGCTGGGCCGGGCCAAGCGGGAAGAATTGGAGCACCGCAAAAAGGTGGAAGAAGTCATCGACTTTCTGGAAATCCAGCACATCCGCAAAACGCCGGTCAGCCGCCTGCCCTACGGCCTGCAAAAGCGCGTCGAACTGGGCCGGGCGCTGGCGGCGGAACCGTCGATGCTGCTGCTGGACGAGCCGATGGCGGGAATGAACGTCGAGGAAAAGCAGGACATGTGCCGCTTTATCCTCGATGTCAACGACCAGCTCGGCACCACCATCGTGCTGATCGAGCACGACATGGGGGTGGTGATGGACATTTCCGACCGGGTGGTGGTGCTGGATTACGGCAAGAAGATCGGCGATGGGGTACCGGACGAGGTGAAGAACAATCCCGAAGTCATTAAAGCCTATCTGGGCGCGGGCCACTGAGGAGACCGACAGCGATGCGCTTTTTTCTGGAAGTCCTCATCAGCGGCCTGCTGTCCGGGGTGATGTATTCCTTGGTCGCGCTCGGCTTCGTGCTGATTTACAAAGCCTCTGGCGTGTTCAACTTCGCCCAGGGCGCGATGGTGTACCTGGCGGCGCTGTCGGTAGTTGGCGTGATGGAGAAAGGCGCACCGCTATGGCTGGCGGTCATTGTCGCCTTCATCGTCATGACCCTGTTCGGCATCGCCACCGAAAAATTCGTGCTGCGCAAACTGGTCAACCAGCCGCCCATCGCGCTGTTCATGGCGACCATCGGGCTGGCGTTTTTCATCGAGGGCCTCGCGCCGATGGTGTTCGGCAGCGACCCGCGCGCGCTGGACATCGGCATCGTCGATGAGCCGATCGAGGCGATTCTCAATCGCTGGGGCATGGTGATTTCCAAGTTCGATCTGGCGGCGGCGGCCATCGCGGCGGTGCTGGTGACTTCCCTGGCCTTGTTCTTTCAGTACACTCGCATCGGTCGGGCGCTGCGGGCGGTGGCCGACGACCATCAGGCGGCGCTGTCCATCGGCATTCCCTTGCAGCACATCTGGGCCATCGTCTGGGGCGTGGCCGGCTTTGTCGCGCTGGTGGCCGGGATGCTGTGGGGCGCGCGCAACGGCGTCCAGTTCGCGCTGACTTTCACCGCGCTGAAAGCCTTGCCGGTGCTGATCATCGGCGGCTTTACCTCGGTGCCGGGTGCCATCGTCGGCGGGCTGATCATCGGCGCGTCGGAAAAGCTGGCGGAAATTTATCTGCCGCCGCTGATGCAATCGGCCTTCGGCGGCAATTTCGGCGGCATCGAGGGCTGGTTCCCCTACGTGCTCGCCTTGGGCTTCCTGCTGGTGCGGCCGGAAGGGCTGTTCGGCGAAAAACACATCGACCGGGTGTGAGGAGAACGCGCGATGCTCTACCGCGAAGCCGGCCAATTCAAAAGCAGTTACGCCGCCGACCAGCAACTGTTTCCCATCCTTCAGGATCGGGTCGGGGTTCTCCTGTTGCTCGCCGTCGCCTTTGGGGTGGTGCCGCTGGTGGCCGGCGAATACTGGTTTTCGGCGATTTTGATCCCCTTCCTGATTTTTTCGCTGGCCGCGCTGGGCCTGAACATCCTCACCGGTTACGCCGGGCAGTTGTCGCTGGGTTCGGCGGCGTTTATGGCGGTGGGCGCGTATGCCGCTTACAACTTCCAGTTGCGGGTCGATGGCATCCCCATCTTGCTCAGCTTTATCGGCGCGGGGCTGACGGCGGCGGGCGTGGGGATCGTGTTCGGCCTGCCGAGCTTGTGGATCAAGGGCTTTTATCTGGCGGTGGCGACGCTGGCGGCGCAGTTTTTCATCGTCTGGTGCCTGACCAAGTTTCCCTGGTTTTCCAACTATTCCTCCTCCGGGGTGATCTCGGCGCAAAAGGTGGTGATTCTCGGCCACACCTTCGCCTCGCCGCGCGAGAAATACCTGCTGGTGCTGGGCATCGTCACGGTGCTGGCGCTGATGGCCAAAAATCTGGTGCGCTCCTCGACCGGCCGGGCCTGGATGGCGGTGCGCGACATGGACGTGGCCGCCGAGGTGATCGGCATCCGCTTGCTGCCGACCAAGCTGCTGGCCTTCGCGGTCAGCTCGTTTTACTGCGGTGTGGCCGGTGCGCTGTACGCCTTCTGCTATCTCGGCTCGGTCGAACCGGACGGCTTTTCGCTGGATATGTCGTTTCGCATCCTGTTCATGATCATCATCGGCGGGATGGGCTCGATTCTGGGCAGCTTCCTGGGCGCGGCCTTCATCCTGCTGCTGCCGATTCTGCTCGACATCGTGTTGCCGTGGCTGGCCGGGTTGTTTGGCCTGCCGTTTTCCAACGCCACCGTCTCGCACATCCAGATTCTGGTGTTCGGGACGCTCATCATGTTCTTCCTGATCGTCGAGCCGCACGGGCTGGCCCGCCTGTGGCAAATCGGCAAGGAAAAGTTGCGGTTGTGGCCGTTCCCGCATTAGGGACGGTTTTGTTATCGATAACTACATCGGAGAAGACGACACCATGTTCGCGTACCGTAAGCCCCTGTTGTTGACCGGCGTGGCCCTGACGCTGCTGGCGCAAGGCGCGCTGGCCGCCGAAGAGCAATTTTTCCCCCTCGTGTCGTACCGGGTCGGACCCTACGGCGCGAACGGGCAATCGTTTTACGGCGGCTTCGTCGATTATCTGAATTACGTCAACCTCAAGGAAGGCGGCATCAACGGCGTCAAGCTGGTTTGGGAAGAATGCGAGACCGAATACAACAACGCCAAGGGCGTGGAGTGCTACGAGCGCCTGAAGGCCAAGGCCAAGGTCTCGACCGGCCCCTTGCACGTCATGTCCACCGGCATTTCCTACGCGCTGATCGACAAGTCGGCCGAGGACAAGCTGCCGCTGACGATGATGGGTTACGGCCGCACCGACGCGGTGGACGGTTCGGTCTTTCCCTACGCCTTCCCGCTGGTGACAACCTATCAGATGCAGGCGTCTGCCATCGTCAAATTCCTCAAGGGGAAAGGCGGTCTGGAAGGCAAGAAGATCGTATTCCTGTATCACGATTCGGCCTACGGCAAGGAACCCATCGTCGCCTTGCAGGAAGAAGCCAAGCTCAACAAATTCAATCTGACGCTGATCCCGGTGGCCCACCCCGGCAACGAACAGAGCGCGCAATGGCTGCAAATCCGCCAGGAAAATCCCGATTACGTGATTTTCTGGGGCTGGGGGGTGATGAACCAGACGGCGCTCAAGGCGGCGCAGAAGGTCGGTTTTTCGCGGGACAAGATGATCGGCTCGTGGTGGGCCGGCTCCGAGGAAGACACCGTGCCGGCGGGCGACGCCGCCAAGGGTTACATGTCCGCGACCTGGAACGTCGCCGGAACGGACGTGCCGCTGATCGCCGACATCAAGAAAGTGGTGTACGGCGCGGGCAAGGGCAACATGCAGGATGAAGCCAAGGTCGGCACCATCCTCTACAACCGGGGCGTGTCCGCCGCCGTGCTGTCGGTCGAGGCGCTGCGCGGGGCGCAAGCGAAATACGGCAAGGGCAAGCCGGTCAACGGCGAACAGGTGCGCTGGGCGCTGGAAAATCTCGACATCACCGACGCCCGCCTGAAGGAAATCGGCGCGACCGACCTGCTGCCGCCGATCAAGACCTCCTGCGCCAATCACGAAGGCTCGGGCATGGTGAAAATCCAGCAGTGGGACGGCGCAAAGTGGACACCCATCTCCGGCTGGATCGAGGGCAACAAGGACTTGATCCACCCGCTGTTCAAGGCGTCCGCCCAACAGTACGCCAAGGAAAAGAGCATCGCGCCGATCGATTGCGCGAAAGAGTCCTGACGCTCTAGTCCCTCTCCCGCCGAGTCAGAGGGTCAGGGTGAGGGCTGGCTTTAAACCCTCATCCCCGACCCCTCTTCCCCACGGGAGAGGGGAGTTTTGGCCCACGCTTTGAGTTCGCATCTATGACTGTAGCGACTGTCTCGACCGAGGCCGCGCCGGCGGCCGAACGCTATCTGACCATCAACAACATCGAGGTCATTTACGACCATGTGATCCTGGTGTTGAAAGGGGTTTCCCTGAACGTGCCGAAAGGCAAGATCGTGGCTCTTTTGGGCGCGAACGGCGCGGGCAAAACCACGACGCTGAAAGCGATTTCCAACCTGCTGCGGGCCGAACGCGGCGATGTGACCAAGGGTTCGGTGGAGTTCAAGGGCAACCGGGTCGATCAGCTCAGCCCCAACGAACTGGTCCGGCGCGGGGTGATTCAGGTCATGGAAGGCCGGCACTGCTTCGCGCATCTGACGCTGGAAGAAAACCTGCTGACCGGCGCGTACACCCGCTCGATTTCCCGCAGCGGGCTGAAGGACGCCTTGGAAAAGGTCTATCACTACTTCCCGCGCCTCAAAACCCGGCGCGGCACCCAAGCGGGCTACACCTCCGGCGGCGAGCAGCAGATGTGCGCCATCGGCCGGGCGCTGATGGCCAAGCCGGAAATGATCCTGCTGGACGAGCCGTCGATGGGCTTGGCCCCGCAGATCGTCGAGGAGATTTTCGGCATCGTCAAAGACCTGAACCAAAAGGAAAACGTCAGCTTTCTGCTGGCCGAGCAAAACACCCTGATGGCGCTGCGCTACGCGGATTTCGGCTACATCCTGGAAAACGGCCGGGTGGTGATGGAAGGCGACGCCGAGAATCTGCGCACTAACGAGGACGTGAAGGAGTTTTATCTCGGCCTGTCTTCGTCGGGCCGCAAATCCTTCAAGGACGTGAAGCACTACCGTCGCCGCAAGCGGTGGCTGTCCTGAAAAAACATGCGCCTTTCCCCAACCCCTCTCCCGCAAGGGGAGAGGGGCTTTAAGCGAGATCGTTATGAACTATTACGATGCCCTCGAAACCCGCGATCCCGAACAGCGCGAACAGGATTTAATGGCGAAGCTGGCCCGCCAGTTGGCCCACGCCAAGGAAAAATCGCCGTATTACCGCCAACTGCTGGCCGATGTTGAGCCGTTGTC
>JAEUPW010000177.1 GCA_016790045.1 Candidatus Competibacteraceae bacterium | reverse complement strand
CAGCGCCGTGTCCAGCCTGCCGGATTTTCAGCGGCTCATGGCGCTGGCCGCCAACCGCGTCGGCCGCTTGCTCAATCAATCCGAGCTGGCGCGCGACGCCGCGTTGCCGCAACCGACGGTGCATCGCCATCTGAACTTGCTCGAAACCGGCTGTCTGATCACCCGCCTCGCGCCCTACGCGACCAATCCGACCACCGGTCTGGTGAAAAGCCGTAAGCTGTACTGGACCGATTGTGGTTTGGCGGCCTGGCTGGCTGGCATCCGCAGCCTCCAGGACCTTTTCGCTCGGCTGGATAAGGGTTTCTGGCTGGAACAGGCGATTTTCCAGTCGCTGCAAGCCTGGCGCGCGCTGGATCTGACCGGCCGCCGACTCTATTGCTGGCGGGACCGCTCCGGACGGGAGGTCGATTTTGTCTTGGAGAAGAACGGCGTTCTGGTCGCCCTGGAAATCAAGGCCGCATCCCAGGTCACGTTGGCCGATGTCACGGGTATCGAGGCGTTCCAGCACAGCTTGGGAGCCGATCAGCGGTTACGGCTCGGCGCGGTCCTGCATGGCGGCGCGGCGCGGCGACTCGGCGAAAATCGGTATGCCTTGCCTTGGGGTTGGCTGCTGCCCAAGGCGTCTTGATCCTGTTCCTTACCCCTTGCCGCCGACGTGCCGCACCACGCCGCCGGGGTTCCCCTGCTCGACGCCCGCGGCTGGCAACTTGCCTGGAAGAATCCCGGTTGCACGACTTCCACGACCGCATGCGCCACGGCGAACCGCCGGAAAAACGCCAGCGCATCACGCCCGCTGTGGATCAGGGTGTAAGCTTCTGGAAGCTGAAACGATAGGCGGCTGACCTTATGAACCTTGCGACCCCAGTCCTAACCGTGCTCCATCAGGGCGAAGAAAACGTCTCGCAGCCGTTGCTCGCCCCGCCCCTTCCTTTGGAGCGCCTGCGCGTGCCGGAAGCGCTGAACGGCCGCGCGGGCAGCAACCGCGCCGGGCCGGATGTGGTCTGCCAGCTAGCCGCCAGCGACGATCTGGAAGCGGTGCAAGCCTGGCTGGCCGAATTTCAGGATTCGCCGCAAACGCTGCGCAACTACCGCAAGGAAGCGGAACGCCTGCTGCTGTGGGCGCTCATGGAACGCGGCAAACCCCTGTCCAGCCTCACCCGCGAGGATTGCATCCTCTACGAAACTTTTCTCGCCGACCCGCAGCCCCGCGCCAAGTGGTGCGGCCCCAAAGCTCCGCGCTTCAATCCCCGCTGGCGGCCATTCGTCGGCCCGTTGCGTCCCGCCAGCCGCAAAGTCGCCATGCTGATTATCAACTCGCTGTTCAGCTACCTGGTCAAGGCCGGCTATTTGGCCGGCAATCCTTTGGCGCTGGCCCGGCGCCGGGGGCGCGGCCATCAGCCCATCCGCCAGGTGGAACGTTTTCTCGAACACGATCAATGGCAAGCGCTGCTCGCCACGGTCGACGAGCTGCCCCGCGACGAAGAGCGCGACCGCCAACATCACGCCAGGGCGAAATATTTGCTCGCCCTGCTCTACTTGCTCGGCCCCCGCGTCAGCGAAGTTGCCGGTCACGCCATGAGCAGCTTCATGCAGATTCGCGGGCGCTGGTGGTGGCGGGTCATCGGCAAGGGCCGCAAAGAAGCGCAAGTTCCCGTCAATCAAGACATGCTGGAGGCGCTGCGCGACTATCGCCGCTTCTACGGTCTCTCGCCTTTGCCCGCCCCGGACGACGCCACCCCGCTGGTGTTGAACCTCAAAGGCACCGGCGGCATCGGCGACAACATGATTTACCGCATCGTCAAGGGCTTGGTGGCCAGGGCGGCGGATCGGCTGGAAGCGGAAGATCCCTATCAGGCCGAAAAACTGCGCCGCGCCTCCACCCACTGGTTCCGCCACACCAGCATCACCCATCAGGCCGACGCCGGCATCGACATCCAGTTTCTCCAGCGCAACGCCCGCCACGCCCGCATCGACACCACCGGCCTTTATCTGCACGCCGAAGAGAAGGAATGGCACGAAACCATGGAACGCCACCGGCTCAAGGATTAAAATCCCACAGCTTCGCACCGGGCATGCGTCCGGCCAAGCGAGGGTTCGCGAGACCAATACGATTAAATCAAAATTAAGGAAATTCCCCGCATGTCGTCCTATATCACCGACACCATCAACTACCTCAAGCAAAGCAGCCCCGCCCAAGCCGAGTTCTATCAAGCCACCGAAGAAGTGTTGGCCACCATCAAGCCGCTGCTCGACCGCAACCCCAAATACCAGAAACACAACATCATCCCGCGCATCGTCGAACCGGAACGGCAAATTCTGTTTCGGGTCGCCTGGCTCGACGATCGCGGCAACGTTCAGGTCAACAAGGGCTACCGCATCCAGTTCAACTCCGCGCTTGGCCCCTACAAGGGTGGCTTGCGCTTCCATCCCAACGTCACCGCCGGCACCATCAAATTCCTGGGCTTCGAGCAGATTTTTAAAAACGCCCTCACCGGCTTGGCCATCGGCGGCGCCAAAGGCGGCTCCAACTTCGACCCCAAGGGCAAATCCGACACCGAAATCATGCGCTTTTGCCAGTCGTTCATGACCGAACTGTTCCGCCACATCGGCGACACCGTCGACGTGCCGGCCGGCGACATCGGCGTCGGCGGCCGCGAGATCGGCTATCTCTACGGCCAGTACAAACGGCTGACCGGCAAGTACGAAGGCGTGCTGACCGGCAAGGGCCTCAATTGGGGCGGCTCGCTGGTGCGCACCGAAGCCACCGGCTACGGTGCGGTGTATTTCGCCCAAAACATGCTGGCCGAGCGCGGCGACTCCCTCGAAGGCAAAGTCTGCGCGGTGTCCGGGTCCGGCAACGTCTCCATCTACACCGTCGAAAAGCTCTACCAAGTCGGGGCCAAGCCGGTCACGGTCAGCGACTCCAACGGTATGATTTACGATGAAAACGGCATCGATTTGAACTTGCTCAAGCGCGTCAAGGAAGTCGAGCGCGCCCGCTTGACCCGCTACGCCGAGGAGCGCCCGGGCGCGGCCTATACCCCGGTCGAGAATTATCCGGCCGGCCGCAACGGCGTTTGGGGCGTGCGCTGTGACGCCGCCTTCCCCAGCGCCACCCAGAACGAAGTCAGCGTCGAAGACGCCAAGGAATTGCTGAAAAACGGCTGCGTCTGCGTGGCCGAAGGCGCGAATATGCCCTCCACCCTGGAGGCCATCGACGCTTTTCTGGCCTCCGGCATCGCCTATGGTCCGGCCAAGGCCGCCAACGCCGGCGGCGTCGCCACCAGCCAGTTGGAAATGAGCCAGAACGCCAGCATGAGCCAATGGTCCTTCGAGGAAGTGGACGCCAAGCTCCAGCGGATCATGAAGCACATCTACCGCACCGCCAGCGAAACCGCCAAGGAGTACGGCGCGCCCGGCAATCTGGTGCTCGGCGCCAATATCGCCGGCTTCCGCAAAGTCGCCGACGCCATGATCGATCAAGGCGTCGTCTGACCCGCCCATTTCCGCAACTTCCCGTCGTCGGCCCCGTCCAAAGCCGGCGGCGCGGCACGCCCTCGACCCGCTTCGAGCAACTTTAAAGCGCCGGAGCTTTCAACCCGGCGCTCGCGGCAGTTGCGCAAACCGTCATGGGGTCGGTAGTATTTGATCCTTTGGTTTTTCAGAGCCGTTTTACCATCCCCGATTCGCTTGATTCGCGAAGCTTCATCCGGGCAAGGAAGCCACGCCAGCTGCTGTCATCGAGGAATTGCCATGAGCTTGACCCCCTTGCCCCCCTCCGAAGGACTTTACGATCCGCGCAACGAACACGATGCGTGCGGCATCGGTTTTGTCGCCGATATCAAGAATCGGAAAAGCCATCAACCCATCCGCCAAGGCTTGGAAATTCTGGCCAACCTCGAACACCGCGGCGCGGTGGGGGCCGATCCGCTGGCCGGCGACGGCGCGGGCATCCTGCTGCAACTCCCCGACGGTTTCCTGCGCGCCGAATGCGCCCGCGCGGGCATCGAGCTGCCGGCTTTGGGCGATTACGCGGTCGCCATGGTTTTTTTGCCGCGCGACGGCCTGGTCCGCGCCAAAAGCGAAGCCGCCCTGGAGCGCACCGTCGCCGCCGAAGGCCAGATTTTCCTCGGCTGGCGCGATGTGCCCACCGACAACTCCTGCCTGGGCCGCAGCGTGCGGCCCACCGAACCGGTGATCCGCCAGGCCTTCGTCAAACGCGGCCCGAATTGCCCCGACACCGCCGCCTTCGAGCGCAAGCTGTTCGTGATCCGCAAGCAAACCCATCACGCGATCTGGGACCGCGAGCTGCTCAGCCGCCAGCCGTTTTACATCGCCTCGTTTTCCTCGCGCACCCTGGTCTACAAAGGCATGATCCTGGCGCGCAACCTCGGCGTCTATTACCCCGATTTGCGCGACGAGCGGCTGGAATCGGCGCTGGCCCTGGTCCATCAGCGCTTCTCCACCAACACCTTCCCGTCCTGGGCGCTGGCGCACCCTTTCCGCTATCTCTGCCACAACGGCGAAATCAATACCCTGCGCGGCAACATCAACTGGATGCTGGCCCGCCGCCACAACATGCGCTCCGACCAGCTCGGCGCCGATCTGGAAAAACTCTGGCCCCTGATCGGCGACGGCGCGTCCGACTCCGCCACCTTCGACAACGCGCTGGAGCTGCTGCTGGCCGCCGGCTACTCGCTGCCGCACGCCATGATGCTGATGGTGCCGGAAGCCTGGTCCGACAACCCGCTGATGGACCCCCGCCGCCGCGCCTTTTACGAATACCACGCCGCTTTGATGGAGCCCTGGGACGGGCCGGCCGCCATCGCCTTCACCGACGGCCGCCAGATCGGGGCGACGCTGGATCGCAACGGCTTGCGCCCCGCCCGCTACATCGTCACCGACGACGATCAGGTGATCATGGCCTCCGAAATGGGCGTGTTGCCGATCTCGGAAGAAAAAATCGTCAAGAAATGGCGCTTGCAGCCCGGCAAGATGCTGCTGATCGATCTGGAGCAAGGCCGCATCATCGACGACGACGAGATCAAGGCCCAGCTCGCCGCCGCCCAGCCCTATCAGGACTGGCTGGACGCCACCCAGATCCACCTCAAGGACCTGCCGGCCGAATTCGGCCCGATGGCCCCCGATCCCGAAACCTTGCTGCGCCGCCAGCAAGCCTTCGGCTACACCCAGGAAGACACCCGCGCCTTCCTCAACCCGATGGCGGTCGCCGGCGAAGACCCGATCGGCTCGATGGGCCGCGACATTCCGCCGGCGGTGCTGTCCGACCGGCCCAAGCTGTTCTACGACTATTTCAAGCAGAAATTCGCCCAGGTCACCAACCCGCCGATCGACCCGATCCGCGAGGAGCTGGTGATGTCGCTGGTGTCGTTCATCGGCCCGCGCCCCAACCTGCTCGATCCCTACAGCGCCGGCACCCAGAAGCGGCTGGAGGTCAAGCGGCCGATTTTGGCCAACGTCGATCTGGAGCGGATCCGCCGGATCGAATACCACGTGGATCGCGCTTTCCGCACCCACACCCTGAGCATCTGCTACCCGGTCGAGCGCGGGGCCGACGGCATGGCGCGGGCCTTGGACGATCTCTGCCGCGAGGCCGCCGACGTGGTGCGCCACGGCGACAACATCCTGATCCTCTCGGACCGGGACATGGACGCCGACCGCATCGCCATTCCCGCCCTGCTCGCCACCGCCGCCGTCCACCATCACCTGATCCGCACCGGGCTGCGCACCGAAGTCGGGCTGGTCATCGAAACCGGCGAGGCCAAGCGCGTCCACGATTTTTGCCTGCTGGCGGGCTACGGCGCCGAAGCGATCAACCCCTGGCTGGCCTTCGATACCCTGACGGCTTCGCTCCCCGGCTTTATCCCGCCGATGAGCGAAGGCGACGCGCACGAGCACTACACCAAGGCGATTGCCAAGGGCATCCTCAAAGTGATGTCCAAAATGGGCATCTCCACCTATCAGTCCTATTGCGGCGCGCAGATTTTCGAAGCGGTCGGCCTGGCCGAGGAATTCATCGACCGTTACTTCACCGGCACCCAGGGCGTGATCGAGGGGGTCGGCTTGCAGGAAATCGCCCGCGAAGCCGTCGCCCGCCACCGGCAAGCCTTCGGCGATGCGCCGCTGTATCGGGAGGCGCTGGATGTCGGCGGCGAATTGGCTTTCCGCATTCGCGGCGAGCAGCACGCCTGGACCCCGGAAACCGTGTCGCTGCTCCAGCACGCGGTCCGCTCCGGCGACTATCGCCAGTTCAAGCGCTACAGCCGGGCGATGAACGACCAGCGCGATCATCTGCGCAATCTGCGCGGCCTGTTCGAGTTCCGCTTCGCCAATACGCCGATCCCCCTGGAAGAGGTGGAACCGGCCAGCGAAATCGTCAAGCGGCTGGCGACCGGCGCGATGTCGTTCGGCTCGATTTCCTGGGAAGCGCACACCACGCTCGCCATCGCCATGAACCGGCTGGGCGCCAAATCCAACACCGGCGAAGGCGGGGAAGATCCGGCCCGCTATACCCCGCTCGACAACGGCGATTCCGCCCGCTCAGCGATCAAGCAGGTGGCTTCCGGCCGCTTCGGCGTCACCGCCGAATATCTGGTCAACGCCGACGCGCTCCAAATCAAAATGGCCCAGGGCGCCAAGCCCGGCGAAGGCGGCCAGTTGCCCGGCCACAAGGTCAACGACTGGATCGCCAGGGTCCGCCATTCCACCCCCGGCGTCGGCCTGATTTCCCCGCCGCCCCACCATGACATCTACTCCATCGAGGATTTGGCGCAACTGATTTTCGATCTGAAGAACGCCAACCCGAAAGCCATCATCAGCGTCAAGCTGGTGTCCGAGATCGGCGTCGGCACGGTGGCGGCGGGCGTGGCCAAGGCCCACGCCGATCACGTCACCATCTCCGGCGAGGACGGCGGCACTGGTGCGAGCCCCTTGACCTCGATCCAAAACGCCGGATCGCCTTGGGAAATCGGCTTGGCCGAAACCCATCAGACCCTGGTGCGCAACCACCTGCGCGGGCGGATCGCGGTGCAGGTCGACGGCGGCTTGCGCACCGGCCGCGACGTGGTGATCGGCGCGCTGCTCGGGGCCGACGAATTCGGCTTCGGCACCGCCGCCCTGATCTCCGCTGGCTGCGTGATGATGCGCAAGTGCCACCTCAACACCTGCCCGGTCGGGGTCGCCACCCAAGACCCGGAACTGCGCAAGCGCTTCCCCGGCCAACCGGCCCACGTCATCAACCTGTTCACCTTCCTGATCGAGGAAGTCCGC
>JAEUPW010000120.1 GCA_016790045.1 Candidatus Competibacteraceae bacterium | reverse complement strand
CAAGAAAAACTTGCGCTGGTGCTCGCTCATTTTCTCCTCGACCTGCTTGCGGATGTGGGTCTGGAGCTGGGCGACTTCCAGCTCCTTTTTGATCAGCACGATCACCTTTTTCATCCGCTCCAGAATCGGGGCGGTGGCGAGAATGTCCTGCAATTCCTCTTTGCTGGCGGTGGTCAGGCTGGCGGCGAAATCGGCCAGCGGCGAGGGATCGTGGGTGTTGAAGCGGTTGAGGAAAAATTTCAGTTCCTCGGAATACAAGGGATTGAGCGGGATCAGCTCTTTCAGGGTGTTGATGACCGCCAGGGAATAGGCGCGCAGTTCTTCCACGCCCGCCTCATCGTCCTCGTTCAGATATTCGACCTGAACGTGATAGGGCGGGGAGTTGGACAGCCAGCTTTGAATGCGAAAGCGCTTCAAACCTTGAGCGATGAACTGCAAGCGGCCTTCGTTGCGGGCCAACTGGTGCATCCGCGCGACCGTGCCGACCTCGTAAAAATCGGCGGGGCTTTCGGCTTTTTCGGCGCTGTCGGGCTTGACCAATATCAGGCCGATCACCCGCTGCTCGCGCTGGGCGGCCGCCTCGATGGTCGGCAGCCACGGCTCTTCGTTCAGCAGCAGCGGCAACGCCTGAGCGGGGAAAAACGGTCGCTCGGACAAGGGTAACAGGTACAAGGTGCCGGGCAGAATATCGGCGGCGGCAACGATAGTGTGGTCGGCGGCCGTCTCCGGGGCGCTGTCTTCGCGCACGACTTCCGCTTCGAGAGCCTCGATTTCGTGATCGCTCATGCTGTTTCTCGCAGCTAAAGGAATATGTCCCTAAATGCGGGCGAGACAAGGAATTATCAAGGCCCGCCATCCGGGTCGGCCGCCGGGCGGGAAAAACGGGCCGGGCATGGCTTCACGGCCTGATCTTGCGCAGCGCGATCCGCCGAAACCAGCCGCCGGCCAAAGCCGGTTGGTCGGAAACGATTTCCAGCTCCGGTACCGGAGCCAGCACCCGCTCGAACACCACATCGGTGCGGCTGGCCAACGCGCCCGCCAGCGGGCTGATGAGCCGGCGCAAAGGCGCGAGTTGGCCCGGCCGCAAGAATTTGTCCAGAATCAGCATCTGGCCGTCGGGCCGCAACACCCGCGCCGCTTCCGCCAACACCCGTTGCGGTTGCGGCGTCACCGCCAGGATCAGATGCAACACCACCGCATCGAAGGCGGCGGCCTCGTAGGGAAGCTCGCGGGCGTCGCCCGTATCGAGCCGGATCGGCAGATTCGCATCGGCGGCCTTGCGCCGGGCGCGCGCCAGCATCGCCGGGGTGAGATCGAGGCCGGTGTAGCGCGGCCCGCGCGGCAACAGCGGAATATCCAGCCCGCTGCCGATTCCGACCAGCAGCACGTCGGCGTCCGGCGTTTGCGGCAACAGCGCCAGATTGCTCCGGCGCGCGGCGGCGGTGAAGGGCTCGACGAAGGCGTCGTAGATCGGCGCTAACAGGGTGTAGCTGTAGCGGAGCGTCAACGGCTTCGCTCCGGTCAGTGCAAGGTGCGGGGAATGGATAACACGAACGCCGGGATCGTCGCGTCGAAGGTGATGCCGTCGTCGGCCAGCATCTGGTAGCTGCCCTTCATGCTGCCGACCGAAGTTTCCAGAATCGCGCCGCTGGTGTACTGGAAGCCTTCGCCGGGGCGCAGGTAAGGCTGTTCGCCGACCACGCCCTCACCGCGCACTTCCTCGATCTTGCCGTTGGAGTCGGTGATGATCCAGTGCCGGGTGAGCAGCTTGGCGGGGATGTTGCCGTGGTTTTGGATGGTGATGGTGTAGGCGAACACGTAGCGGTCGTGCGCCGGGTCCGATTGCTCTTCCAGATAAAACGCCTGCGCGGCCACCTTGATGTTGTAGTCGGTTTTGTTCGCGGTCATAAGGTCGGTTCCGGAAGGTGGCGGTAGAGACGGTCGGGCGTTAGGCCACGGGTGGATGGAGGGCAACGAGCCATTGTAACCATTATTGGCCGCAATGCCGCCGGCGGCGACCACGGTTGGAGTCGCCCCGATTTAAACCGCAAAACGGTCCCGCCCGTACTGTTTGGCCCGGTACAGCGCCTCGTCGGCCTGGCGCAGCCATCGCGCCGGCTCCTCTTGCGGGTTCAATTCGGCGACGCCGACAGAAACGGTCAGCGCGATTTCCCGGTTTTCGTGAGCGATCCGCAGCCCCCGCACCGCGCCGAGCAGCCGCTTCGCCAGCATGGAACCCACCTCCAGCGGCGCTTCCTGGACGATGATCGCGAATTCCTCGCCGCCGTAGCGGGCCACGAAATCGCTGCGGCGCGGGAAGGTTTGGGCGCAGCAGTCGGCAAACCGTTTGAGGGTCAGATCGCCGGCCAAATGGCCGAAGCGGTCGTTGATGTCCTTGAAATGATCGAGGTCCGCCATCAGCAGGCAGGCGGGTTGACCGGAGAGTTTGTTGAGCTCGAAGGTGCGGGACAATTGCTGGTCGAACGCCTTGCGGTTGTACAGCCGGGTGAGCGGGTCCAGCTCCATCTCGCGCCGCGCCGCGCTCAGCTCCTCGCGCATGGTTCTGAGTTTGCCGGCCAGTTGCTTGAGCACGTCGCGCTGCGCTTGTTGGCGCTGTTCGGCGATCGCGCCGATCGCGCCGATGGCGCGCCCCGCTTCCTCCTTGAGCGCTTCCAGCGGCGCGTTGCTCTCGATGACATGCTTTAGCCGGTCGAGCTGACCGGCGATTTGGTCTTGATCGTCCTGGTTCTCGACGATGACCTTGCCCAGCGTGTCGATGAAATCCCCCAACACGTGACGGATTTCCTTGAAGTGGGTCGAAACGTAGGTCTTTTCCTGTTGGCGCAACCGGATGATGAAATCGCGCGCGCCTTGCCAGTTGCGCCCGATCATCGCGCCGGCGTTGGCGGCATTCGGGTCGAGGCCGGGATAGGGCGAGCCGATCAGGAGGTGTCGCGCCCATTGCTCGCACAGCTCGTCGATGGTTTTGGCGCTCTGCTGATCCAGATCGAAGGCGTATTTGCCGAACGCGCGCAGCAACCCCGCCGCCGTATCCAGCGCGGAATCGCTGTCGGCGGCCGGAAGTTCCGCCGCCGCCGGATCGTCCGGCGTTTTTTTGTCGCTCTTTTTGTTCCAGAACATGACGCCCCTTATCGAGAATCGAGGCTATTTATTTTCGCTAAGGCATGCGGGCGGCGGGCGAGGTGGCGGCAAACGCGCCGCCGGATCGCGTCAAAGGATTCCTTGACGCTACACTCTATCGGGTATTTCGTCGGGGTTCCATCCACCCGTTTGATTCCAACGGAGCAAGCCATGTCCGAACCGCTAGGCATCGAGCGGCTATCCGGCCCCGAACTCGACCCGTATTTACCCGAACTGGCGCGGCTGCGGATTCGCGTGTTTCGGGACTATCCCTATCTCTACGAGGGCAGTGCGGAATACGAGGAAACCTATCTTAAAACCTACGCGAACGTGGCGGAAAGCGTCATGGTGCTGGTTTGGGATCGAGATCGCGCCGTCGGGGCCTCCAGCGGTTTGCCGCTGGAGGCCGGGCCGCCGGCCGTGACCGGACCGTTTATCGCGCGCGGCCATGACCCGCGCCGGATCTTTTATTACGGCGAATCGGTGTTGCTGCCGGATTATCGCGGGCTCGGCCTGGGAAAGCGGTTTTTCGATGAGCGCGAGGCGCACGTCCGGGCGTTGGGCCGCTTCGAGATCGCCTGTTTTTGCGCGGTGGAACGTCCCGCCGACCACCCGCGCCGGCCGGCGGACTACGCGCCCCTGGATGCGTTCTGGAACCGGCGCGGCTTCGTCAAGCACCCGGAATTGCGGGCCACTTTTTCCTGGCGGGATTTGGGCGAAACGGCGGAATCGCCCAAACCGATGGTATTTTGGTTGAAATCCCTGGTTTGAGCGACGGTTTCGAAACGTCCGGTTCAGGCCTCCGCCACCGACGGCAAGCCGGATAGCGCCATCGCCAGTTCGGCCTCGTCGTAGTTTTGATCGCTCAGCTTGCCGGCGAAATAATCCATGTACGCCTGCATGTCGAAATGGCCGTGGCCGCACAGGTTTAACAGAATCGCCCGGCTGACGCCTTCTTGCTTGCAGCGCAGCGCCTCATCGATCGCCCCGCGCACCGCGTGGTTGGCCTCGGGGGCGGGCAGGATGCCCTCGACCCGCGCGAATTGCACGCCGGCCTCGAAACAGCCGATCTGATGGTAGGCGCGGGCCTCGATCAGACCCAACTGGCTGACGTGGCTGACCAGTGGCGCCATGCCGTGATAGCGCAGGCCGCCGGCGTGAAAGCCGGGCGGGGTGAAGGTCGAGCCCAGGGTGTGCATCTTGGTCAGCGGCGTCAGATGGGCGGTATCGCCGAAATCGTAGGCGTAGCGGCCCCGGGTCAGGCTGGGACAGGCCGCCGGCTCGATCGCGACGACGCGCACCGGGCGGCCGCCGCGCAGTTGCTCGCCCAGAAAGGGGAAGGCGATGCCGGCGAAATTGGAGCCGCCGCCGGTGCAGCCGACCACCACGTCGGGATAATCGTCGGCCATCTCCAACTGCGCCAGCGCTTCCAGCCCGACCACGGTTTGATGGAGCAAGACGTGGTTCAGCACCGAGCCGAGGGCGTATTTGGTGTCCTCGCGCTGGGCGGCGATTTCGACCGCCTCAGAGATGGCGATGCCCAGGCTGCCGGGATGGTCGGCCCGCTTGGCCAGAATCGACCGGCCGGCGGCGGTGCGCTCCGAGGGCGAGGGCGTGCAGGTCGCGCCCCAGCTTTCCATCAGCGCCCGCCGATACGGTTTCTGCTGGTAGGACACCCGCACCATGAACACCTCGACCTCGATGTCGAACAGCGCGCCGGCGAAGGCCAGCGACGACCCCCACTGGCCGGCGCCGGTTTCGGTGGCGATCCGTTTGACCCCGGCTTCCTTGTTGTAAAACGCCTGAGGGACGGCGGTGTTGGGTTTGTGGCTGCCGGCGGGGCTCACGCCTTCGTACTTGTAATAAATCCGCGCCGGGGTATCCAGGGCCTTTTCCAGCCGGCGGGCGCGGTAGAGCGGGCTGGGCCGCCATTGCCGGTAAATCGAGCGAACCGGCTCCGGAATCTCGATTTCCCGTTCCGTGGATACCTCTTGCATGATCAGCGACATCGGAAACAGCGGCGCGAGATCGTCCGGGCCGATGGGCTGGAGCGTTCCCGGATGCAAGACGGGCGGCGGCGGTTGCGGGAGATCGGCGACGAGGTTGTACCAATGCTTCGGCATCCGGCTCTCGTCGAGCAGGTATTTGACGGTTTCGCTCATTTTCGTTGTCCAGAAAGCAAAAGCCCGCCGTGCAACCGGCGGGCTGGATGATGGGCGGCGCGGTGATCGGATGCCGCCGATTTTAGCCGAGTTTTAACCGAGATTGACGCCGAAATCGCGGGCGACCGCCGCCAGGCCACCGGCGTAACCCTGACCGATGGCCTTGAACTTCCACTCGTCGTTATTGCGGTACAGTTCGCCGAAAATCATCGCGGTTTCGGTGGAGGCGTCTTCGGACAGGTCGTAGCGGGCGATTTCCTGATCGCCCTCGGCGTTCAGGGCGCGGATGTAGGCGTTGCCGACCTGGCCGAAGTTCTGCTTGCGGGCTTCGGCGTCGTGGATGGTGACCACGAACGACACCTTGGCGGCGTTGCCGTCCATCGAATCCAGAGTGATTTCGATCACCTCATCGTCGCCCTCGCCCTCGCCGGAGCGGTTGTCGCCCTTGTGCTCGACCGCGCCTCCCGGAGCCTTGGGGTTGTTGTAGAACACGAAATGCTGGTCGCTCAACACCTTGCCGCCGGCGTCGAGCACGAACGCCGAGGCGTCCAGATCGAA
>JAEUPW010000083.1 GCA_016790045.1 Candidatus Competibacteraceae bacterium | reverse complement strand
AATTTTCAAGCCAAGACATCCTATGGACATCACTCCCATTGCTCTTCTAGCCGCTTCCAACATACGCTTCTAGGCCTTCGCATCACCCCGTCTTCACCCCATCACTCATTGGTCCACGCGCTTGTTTCATCACGGTTATTTTTTTGATCCGAGCTACGGTTACACGCTGGGCGATCTGCTGGCAGTAACCGCTCCCGAACCACCCAGCGACTTTGCCCGCTTTTGGCGAGGGCTTTACGAGCGCGCCCGTCGGGTGGAAAGCGCGCCGACCGTTCGGGAGCTGTCGAGCCCCCATCCTCAAAGCTGCCTGTTTCGAGTGGAGTTTGGTTCGCTCGACGGGTTTCGGGTCGGCGGCTGGTTGCTCCGGCCACGCGGCGAGCCGGTGGAGCGGGGGGTGATCGTCGGCCATGGGTACGGGGGGCGCGATGGCCCGGACTTTGCTCTGCCTTTCCGGCGGGCGGCGTTGCTTTTTCCCTGCGCCCGTGGCCTCTCCTGGAGCGCATGCCCCCATTTGCCCCCCGATCCCGACCTTCACGTTTTGCACGGCATCGAGCGACCCGAAACGTACATCCACGGCGGTTGCGTCGCCGACACGGTCTGGTGCGCGGCTTCGGCGTTGTTGCAACTCTTTCCGATGATCGCGAGGCTCGATTACGTGGGGACCAGTTTCGGCGGCGGCATCGGCGTGCTGGCCCTGCCGTGGGACGAGCGGTTTCGCGGCGCCCATCTCAACGTCCCCAGCTTTGGCCATCATCCCCTGCGGCTGACGTTGCCCTGCGTCGGCAGCGGCGAGGCGGTGCGCCGTTACCAGCGGCGAACCGGCCGGGCGCTGGAAACGCTGCGCTATTTCGACGCGGCCGTGGCGGCCCGCTATTGCAAAATCCCGGTGCATGTCGCCGCCGCCCGCTTCGATCCGGCGGTGCCGCCGCCCGGACAGTTCGCCATCCACAACGCGCTCGCCGGACCCAAGGAACTGTTCGTGCGGGCGGCCGGCCATTTCGAGCACGGCGGTCTGCCCGCCGAAACCGCTCGGCTCCAGGATGCCTTGGCTTATTTCTTCAAAATTCTCTAAAAAGCCGACCCTGTCATTAGCTTGTCAACTTCTTTCGCTAAATTGCTGAAAACTCAATTTGTTGGGGAGTTTTCGAGCATGAATCGGGAATATTGCAAGTGGTATAGCGCCCGTGTCGAGCGCGACATGGAATTGCTGGTGTTGGGGCACGCGGGCGCGAAGGTGCTAGTGTTTCCCACCCGCTGCGCGCGCTTCCACGAATACGAAGATCTCGGCTTGGCGGCGGCTTTGAGCGAGAAAATCGAGCGAGGCGACTTGCAGCTCTATTGCGTGGACAGCCTCGATCAGGAAAGCCTGTATTGCTGCTGGAACCACCCTCAAGATCGTATCCGCCGCCATCAGCGCTACGAGGATTACCTGCTGCACGAGGTGTTGCCGCTGATGTGGCAAAAAAATCCTCACCCCTGCGTGATCGCGCACGGCTGTAGCTTCGGCGCGTATCACGCGCTCAATTTCGCGTTCCGCCACCCGCATTGTTTCTCGAAAGTGGCGGCTTTCAGCGGCCGTTACGACCTCACGCAAAGCGTGGAGCATTTTCGCGATTTGTTCGACGGCCATTACGACGAGCAGATCTATTTTCACATGCCCAGCCATTTTCTGCCGAACGCCCATGACCCGGCGTTGCTCGGTCAACTGCGCCGGTTGGATATCGTGCTGACGGTCGGCGAGGCCGACCCTTTTTTGGACAATAACCGCCATTTCAGCACCACGCTCTGGGACAAGGGCATCTGGCATGCCTTGCACGTCTGGCAGGGCCGCGCCCACAGCGCCCCGGCTTGGCGCAAGATGGCCGGGCTTTACGTCTGAGCGCCCTCCTCGTCGATCTCGACCTACCGGGAGTACCCCGATGTCGGCCGCGACGCTGATCGCAATCGCTGGGGCGGTGGCGTTCGTCGCCCTGAAGCGCCACCAACGCCGGCGATACCGTCGCCTGGAAGCCCGCCAGCGCGATCTGGTGATCGAGTTCGGCCAAACGCTGACGCTACCGGACAGCTTGCCCGACCCGTTGCCCGATTTCCGCCAGCGGATCGCGGTCATCCCGCGACCGCTGCCCGCGCCGGCTTTCGAGATGCTGCGCCAGGCCGCGCTGCGCTGCCGCCAAACCGAGCGCAGCTATTTTCCGGCCCACAAACAGGGCGGCGCGGTCGCTTACGAGGAGTTGCACCGCCTCGCCCCGGAAATCGTCGTCTTCTACCAGTCCGCTTATCTGCGCCGGCTCTGTTCGGCGGTGGTCGAGCAACCGGTCGTTCCGACACCGATCAACGATCAAAGCTCGTGCTCGCTGCTGTTTTACGACCGGCCGGGCGACCACATCGGCTGGCACTACGATCACAACTTCTATGACGGCCGACATTTCACCGTCTTGCTGTCGCTGGTCAACGGTCATTTGATCGAAGATCGGCTGTCCTCGGCACGGCTGATGATTCGGCGGGAAGGCCGGGAGATCGCCGTGCCGACCCCTCCCAACGCCTTGGTCGTGTTCGAGGGCGCGCGGGTGTTTCACAAAGTCACCCGTCTGGAAGCGGACGAGCGGCGGATCGTCCTGAGCATGACGTTTTGCACCCGGCCGCACGCTTCGGTGGTAAAAGGTGTATTGCGCCGCTGCAAGGACGTGGCCTATTTTGGCGTTCGCGCGCTGTGGACGTAGTGATCGGGCGGCGATGCCTTCCGGGCGGAATATCCACGCCCGGACGCCAACGCTCGACCTTCATCAAACCATCACAGAAACCGGGCACCATGCGGCTTCCATCCTCTCGCTTCGAAGAGCGGCGCCCGCCATGCAGGAACCCCGCGAACCTTATCTGCTGACACCCGGCCCGTTGACTACCTCGCTGGCCACCAAAATCGCGATGTTGCGCGATTGGGGTTCCTGGGACAGCGATTTCAACGATTTGACCGGCGACGTGTGCCGCCGGCTCTTGGCTGTGGCCCACGCCGGAACGACGCACGTTTGCGTGCCCCTCCAGGGTAGCGGCACCTACGCGGTGGAAGCGGCGCTCGCCACGCTGCTCCCGTGGGACAGCAAGACGCTGGTGCTGACGAACGGCGCTTACGGCCAGCGCGTGGCCCGGACCCTGAAATACTTGGGCCGCGATTTCACCGCGCTCGACACGGGCGACTACTTGCCGCCATCGCCGACACAAGTGGATGAAATGCTGGCCGCCGATCCCGCCATCAGCCATGTCGCGCTGGTGCATTGCGAAACTTCTTCCGGCATCCTCAACCCGCTCGAAGCCATTGCGAAGATCGTGCGGCTCCAGGATCGGCGCTTGTTCGTCGATGCGATGAGTTCCTTCGGCGCATTGCCCGTGGACGCGCGCGAATTGCCTTTTGACGGTCTGGTCTCCTCCGCCAACAAATGTTTCGAGGGCGTGCCCGGTTTCGGGTTCGCGCTGCTGCGCCGCGAGGCTTTGGAAGGCTGCGCCGACAACGCGCACTCCCTGAGCTTGGATCTGTACGATCAATGGGACTACATGAACCGCACCGGCCAATGGCGGTTCACGCCGCCCACCCACGCGGTCGCGGCGTTCGCCAGCGCGCTCGACCAACATGCGGCGGAAGGCGGCGCGCCGGGCCGGCTGGCGCGCTACGCCCACAACAAAACCGTGCTGGTCGAGGGGATGCGGGCGATGGGTTTCCTCACGCTGCTCGACGATCGCTGGATGTCGCCGATCATCGTCACCTTCCACGCGCCCGGCCACCCGAACTACGATTTCAAAACGTTTTACCAGTCGATCAAGCGACAGGGTTTCATCATCTACCCCGGCAAGCTGACCCGAGTGGACAGCTTTCGCATCGGCTGTATCGGCCAATTGTACGAGGAACAGATGCGCGGCGCGCTGTCCGCCGTGCGCGCCGCGCTCGACGAGATGGCCATCCCGGACGGCGCGCCCCGGCTCGAAGACCTCACCAAGCCGATCTTTTAAAAACGGTGCCGAGGATCGACGGTATGCCTTTTCGCTATCAGCGCTCTTATTGCGGCCCGGTACAGGCGGTGATTCTGGATTGGGCCGGCACCACGGTGGATTTCGGTTCGCTCGCGCCGGTGGCGGCGTTCACCCGGCTGTTCGCGGTTCAAGGGATCGATCTCAGCTTGGAGGAAGCGCGCGGGCCGATGGGCACGGAAAAGCGCGAGCACATCCGCCGCCTGTGCGCGTTGCCGCGCGTGGCCGCCGCCTGGCGCGACCATTACGGCGAATCGCCGGACGAAGCCACCATCGACCGCCTGTATCAAGATTTCATCCCGTTGCAAATCGAGACGATCCGCGACCACGCCCGACTGATACCGGGCTGCCGGGAAGCCATCGCCGAGCTGCGGACGCGCGGCATCCGCATCGGGGCCAACACCGGTTACAGCCGCGAGATGATGGAGCCGCTGGCGCTGGCCGCCGCCGAGCAGGGCTACGCGCCGGACAGCGCGGTTTGCGCCACCGAGGTGCCGCGCGGCCGGCCCTACCCGCACATGAGCCTGCGTAACCTGATCGAGCTGGAGGTGGAGACCGTGCAGGCCGGCGTCAAGGTGGACGACACCCTGCCCGGCATCGAGGAAGGGCTGAACGCGGGTCTGTGGGCGGTCGGGGTCGCCGTCACCGGCAACGAAATCGGTTTGTCGCTGGCGGACTGGGAGGCGTTGCCACCCACCGAGCAAGCCCGCCGGCGCGACAGCGCTCACCGGCGGCTGCTGGCGGGCGGCGCGCATTACGTCATCGATTCCATCGCCGATCTGCCGCGCTGCGTGGACGCCATCGAAGCGCGGCTGGCACGCGGCGAAAAGCCGTGAACCGTGCTCCGGCGGCCACGCCGTCGCCCGGCGAGCGCGAAACCCTGATCGGCGACGTGCGCGGGCGCTGCCCGCTGCCCGACGTCGAGCGGGTGGCGGATCGCGCCGCCAAGACGCCCGCCCGCGCCGCCGCCGAAGCGGTGCCGCACCGGAGCCTGGCGCGCGGCCCGAGCTTCAAGATCAGTTTGGGCAACGCGCTGACGCGGAGTGCGCCGCCGATAGTCAGCGAGCGGGAAATGGACAGCGCGCTGGATAGCCTGGAAAGCGCCATCGCCGACACCGAGCGAGATAAGGCGGGATGAGCGCAGCCATGTTGCCCGGCGGCCCGGTCGATGTGCTGATCGTCGGCGGCGGCATCTTCGGTTGCAGCATCGCCTGGCACTGTGCCCGGCTCGGCGTGGGCCGGGTGGTGGTTTTGGAGCGCGACACCTTGGCGTTCGCCGCGACCAGCCGGGCCGCCGCCCTGATGACGCGCGCGCGCGCCAAACCCGCGCTGATGCCGCTCGTGGCCCAGACCTACGCCGATCTGCCCGCTCTGGAGGAAGAAATCGGCGAGTCGCTGGATCTGCGCCGCGTCGGCAGCTTGCATATCGCCGGCAGCGCGGCGCGGCGGCAGGGTTTACGCGAGTTGGCGGCGCTGGCGGAAACCGGCGGCTTGAGCGTGGAATGGCTGGCGGCGGACGAGGCGGCCCGGCGCGCGCCGTGGCTGGACCCGGAAGCGATCCTCGCCGCCGCCTTCATGCCGGAAGACGGGTTCATCGACCCGTACCGGCTGGCGATGGCCTACGCCCGCGCGGCGCGCGCGCGCGGGGCGATCCTGCTGCAAGGGATAGCGGTTCGGAGCTTGCGGCGGCAGGGCGAGCGCGTCACCGGCGCGGCGACCGCGCAAGGCGCCATCGAGGCCGGCTGCGTGGTGGACGCCGCCGGCGCTTGGTCTGCCCTGCTGGCGTCGTCGCTGGGGATCGGCCTGCCGCTGGCCCCGGTGCGCAGCCAATACTGGATCACCGCGCCCGATCCCCAGTTCCCGCCCGACCATGCCATCGTCATTCTGCCGGACGTTGGCGCTTATAGCCGCCCGGAATTGGGCGGGCTGCTGTTCGGCCTGCGCGAAGCGCGCTCGGCGAGTTACGACGCCCGCCAGCTCCCCCCGGATTTGAGCGGTTTCCCGCTCGGCGAAGAGGGCGGCTGGCCTTCGTTGATCGAGGGCGCGCCCGCCTTGCGGCATTTTCTGCCGGCGCTGGACCGCCTGGAAATCGCCCACCACATCGCCGGGCTGTCCACCTATACGCCCGACGCGCTGCCGGTGCTCGGCCCCGCGCCGGAAACGGCGGGTTTCTTGGCGGCGTCCGGCTGTTCGGGCGCGGGCATCGCCCTCGCCGGCGGCGTGGGGGCCAGCATCGCGGCGCTGGCCGCCAACCGGGCGCGCCCGTTCGATGTGACACCGTTTCGGCTGGAGCGCTTCGGCCCGATCAATCCCTTCAGCCCGGCGTTTCGCCGCGCGTGCGAACAGGCGCGTTCGAGCAAGGTGACAGGTTGATCGGCTCAAAATCGGTCGCGCTGGATCGCTTGTCACGCGGCGATCACGAAACCGTCACAGCACGCCCGTAAATTGAGATTCGAGCCATCGCTACACCTATTCTCGCCCTGTGAGGTCCTCTGCCATGCTGTTTGCTCGCTTGTTCGGCGCTTTGGCCCTGGCCGGCGTCGCCTTCACGGCTCAGGCCAAAACCGAATTGCTCGTTTACACCGCCGTCGAGGCCGACGAACTGGCCAAGTTCAAGCGAGCCATCGAAGCCGATCACCCCGATCTCGATATCAAATGGGTGCGCGATTCCACCGGCATCATCACCGCCAAGCTGCTGGCCGAAAAAGCCAACCCGCAAGCCGATGTGGTGTGGGGTTTGGCCGTGACCAGCCTCAAGTTTCTGGCGGGTCAGGGCTATTTCCAGCCCTACGCGCCCAAGGGGGTCGAGGCGCTGGACCCGCAATACGTCGATAGCGCCACGCCGCCGCAATGGGTCGGCCAACGCGCTTGGGTCGCCGCGCTGTGCTTCAACACGGTCGAAGCCGAAAAAGCCCAATTGCCGAAACCCGCTTCTTGGCACGATCTGCTCAAGCCGGAGTTCAAGGGCAAAGTGGTGATGCCCAACCCCAGCTCTTCCGGCACCGGCTTTCTCGACGTGTCGGCCTGGCTCCAGATGTGGGGCGACGAGAAGGCTTGGCGCTACATGGATGGCCTGCACGAGAACATCGCCCAATACACCCATTCCGGCTCCAAGCCCTGCAAGATGGCCGCCGCCGGCGAAGTGCCGGTGGGGATATCCTTCGCCTATCGCGGCGCTCAGGAAAAAAGCAAAGGCGCGCCCATCGAGGTGATCGCGCCCAGCGAAGGGGTGGGCTGGGATCTGGAAGCTTTCGCCATCGTCAAGGGCACCCGGAAGCTGGAGGCCGCCAAGCAACTGGCGGACTGGTCGGCGAGCCGCAAGGCCAACGCGCTGTACAACGAGGGCTACGCGGTGGTCGCCATGCCCGGCGTCGCCAAGCCGGTGCCGAACTACCCCGAAGGCATCGCCGAGAAAATGATCCAGAACGATTTCGGGTGGGTGGCCAAGCACCGCGAAATGATTCTGGCCGAATGGGCCAAACGCTACGACGGCAAGTCGGAACCCAAACAATAGCCTTCGCGTTACTGCCCCGCGCTTGGACGAGCGCGGGAAACGCCACCGCAGGTCTCCACTCATGACCGCTCCTTACCTTCGCATCCGCAACGTCACCAAACGCTTCGGCGCGTTCACCGCGCTGGACGACGTCAGCATCGACATCCAGCGCGGCGAATTCGTCTGTTTCCTCGGCCCTTCCGGCTGCGGCAAGACCACCTTGCTGCGGGCGATTTCCGGGCTGGACGTCCAGACTTACGGCAGCGTCGAGCAAGACGGGCGCGACATTTCCGCCCTGCCGCCCGCCCAGCGCGACTTCGGCATCGTCTTCCAGTCCTACGCGCTGTTCCAGAATCTGACCGTCGCCGCCAACATCGCCTACGGCCTGGAAAACCGCAAACGGCCCAAAGCCGAGATCCAGCGCCGGGTCGCGGAACTGCTGGAACTGATCGGCTTGCCCGACAGCGGCCCGAAATATCCGGGGCAACTGTCCGGCGGCCAGCAGCAGCGGGTGGCGCTGGCGCGGGCGCTGGCGGTGTCGCCGGGCTTGCTGCTGCTCGATGAGCCGCTGTCGGCGCTGGACGCCAAGGTGCGGGCGCATCTGCGAGACGAGATCAAAACCTTGCAGCGCCGTCTCGGCGTCACCACCATCATGATCACCCACGACCAGGAAGAAGCGATCGGCATGGCGGATCGCATCGTGGTGATGCGCGACGGCCGCATCGAACAAATCGGCGCGCCGCTGGAGATTTATCACCGGCCCGCCAACCTGTTCGTGGCCGAATTTATCGGCGCGATGAACCTGGTGCCCGCGACCTGGATCGGCCCCAACGCCATCCGGTTGGGCGCGGCACGGCTGACGTGCGAGGCCGAGAGCTACGCGCCCGGCGCCGCGGTGCGGGCGGCGGTGCGCCCGGAGGACATCATCTGCACCGGCAGGGCCAACGGCCACGCCAACAGCTTCCAGGCCGAAGTGCGCGAGCTGGAATTCGTGGGGCCGTTCTTTTGGCTGAGTCTGGGCGGCGGCGAACTGGGCGAGCACCGGCTGCGGGCGCAGTTGCCGAGCCAGCGGGCGCGCGAGCTGGATTTGCGCGCCCGCGACACCACCCATCTGCATATCCCCGCCCAAAACATCCGCTTGTTCCCGCAAGGCGTCGGGCATGGCTGAGCTGGCGTTGGCCGCGCCGCGCGTCCGCCCTCGCCCGGGGCGCGACGAGCGGTTGATGGGCGGGGCTTTGGCGCTGGTGGCGCTGTACCTGATCGTCACCCTGTTGGCGCCGCTGCTGCTGATGCTGGCCAAGAGCGTTCAGGACCGCGATGGCGCGTGGGTCGGCCTGGCCAATTTCAGCGCCTATTTCGGCAATCCGGCGCTGTCGGGCGCGATCGGCAACAGCCTGTGGGTGTCGGCGCTGTCCACGCTCATCGTGATCGCGCTGGCGTTCGGTTACGCTTACGCCCTGCATCGCAGCCGCATCCCATTCCGGGGGTTTTTCCGGCTGGTGGCGCTGCTGCCATTGCTCGCCCCGTCGCTGCTACCGGCCATCGCGCTGGTGTATCTGTTCGGCAACCAGGGCGCGCTGAAAGGCTGGCTGTTCGGGGAAAGCATCTACGGGCCGATCGGCATCGTCATCGGCTCGGTGTTCTGGACCTTTCCCCACGCGCTCCTCATCCTCGGTGCCGCGCTCGCCACCGCCGACGCCCGGCTCTATGAAGCCTCGGATTCGCTCGGGGCCAGCCGCTGGCGCACCTTCACCACCGTCACCCTGTCCGGGGCGCGCTACGGCCTGATCGGCGCCGCCTTCGTGGTGTTCACCCTGATCATCACCGATTTCGGCGTGCCCAAAGTGATCGGCGGCCCGTTCAACATGCTGGCGACCGACATCTACAAACAGGTGGTGGGCCAACAGAATTTTCAGATGGGCGCGGTGGTGTCGCTGCTGTTGCTGCTGCCGGCGTTGCTGGCTTTCTTGGTCGAGCGCTGGGCACAGCGGCGGCAGGTCGCCGGACTGTCCAGCCGCGCGGTGCCCTACCGGCCCAAGCCGCGCCGGTCGCGCGACCTGGTGGCGCTGGCCTTGGCCGTCGCGGTCGCGGCGATGATCCTGGGAATACTCGGCATGGCGGCATTCGCGTCGCTGGCGAAACTGTGGCCTTATGATCTGGGCTTGAGCCTGCGCCATTACGATTTCAGCGCCGCCGACGGGGGCAGTTGGGCGTCTTACGGCAATTCCTTGCGGCTCGCGCTCTATACCGCGTTGTTCGGCAGCCTGGTGGTGTTCGTTGGGGCGTATCTGGTGGAGAAAAGCCGGGTCGCCCGACCGCTGCGCACCGCGGTGCATCTGCTGGCGCTGATCCCGATGGCGGTGCCAGGCATGGTGCTGGGGCTGGCCTATATCTTCTTTTTCAACGCGCGCGGCAACCCGCTGAATTTTTTGTACGGCGGCATGGCGCTTCTGGTGCTGGCGACCATCGCCCATTTCTACACCGTGAGCCACCTGACCGCGCTGACCGCGCTCAAGCAGCTCGATCCCGAGTTCGAGGCGGTGTCGGCCGCGCTCAAGACGCCGTTCTACCGCACCTTTTGGCGGGTGACGATGCCGCTGTGCCTGCCGGCGATCCTGGACATCGCCATGTACCTGTTCATCAACGCCATGACCACGGTGTCGGCGGTGGTGTTCCTGTACTCGCCGGACACCGCGCTGGCGTCGGTCGCGGTGCTCAACATGGACGATGCGGGCGATACCGCGCCAGCGGCGGCGATGGCGATGCTGATTGTCGTCACCTGCGCCGGGGCAAAGCTGCTGCACCTCAGTTTGAGCCGCTGGCTGCTCCACCGCACCCAAGCTTGGCGGCGCTAGACCGGTTCCCGCCATGGTCCCGCACAGCGTCGCTGCGGTTGCCCGCTCGCCCGAAAAGAGCGGATAACGCGGAAAACGCGATGAGAATCCTGCTGCTGTCAGACGTTTAGGCCGAGACGATGATGGAGATGTCGTGCCCCAAGTTTTGCAGTTTGGGGCGGAAGGCGTGCATCGAGGTGGAAACGCAACCGGTCGCCGACGAACCGAGCATCGGGCGGGTGGCGTCGCGACCGGTGCCGTGCCATCGCGCTGCCCCGCGCCACGCCCGGCGACGTTTGTGCCGAGGATACCGTCGATCAGGCTGGGCGGCGGCGGCAGGGCGGTGAACAGCGATCTATTTCAGACCCACGCAATTGGCGTAATAGGTCACCGTGGCAGGCCAGTCGGAGAAGACGCCGATAACGCCGACGTCCCTGGCGAGCGCGTCGAGCACGACCATCATGTCGCCTTCGCGGCGGACGGCCGAATCGAAGGTCTGGTAGTAAAAGCCGTTGTCGCCATCGGCCAAAACGCCCGAGCGCTCCAGCGTCCAGGCGATGATCTCAAGCCCGGCGGCCTTGGCGTCTTTCGCGTATTGCGACGCCACGATTCGGCCGCTGACAACGTCCAGCAACGCGAACAGCGGCGGAGCCACAATGTTGATGCCTTCCGCTTTGTAGCCGGCCAGCTCGGCGGCGGTGGGCAGGTCGGCGACCGTATCCGCGTCGTCCAGATAAACCGCCTGTTTGCCGAACTCGGGTTCCCGCGCGATCCAGTACAGCACGTCGCCCTTGTCGAAGGATTGCGGCCAAACCCGGCGCGGCGACACGCCGGCTTCTTTGTACTCGTCGATCATCTTTTGCGCGTAGGCTTCCTGGGTTAAGCCCTCGAACGGCATCTTCACCGACGGGCTTTTTAGCTCCGGCGTCATCCCCACGCCCAGCGCTTTAAACAGTTCGATGCTTTCCTTGTGGGTCATCAAGGTGCCGCTGGTGGGGCCGGAATACAGGTCGGTCCGCCAGTTGGCGGTGCCGCCCTGAAATTCTGCGGGGGTCTTGGCCGCGGGATCGAACGCGTCCATCTTGCCGCGCAGGGTCTTGAATTCGGCCAAAGTGATGTCGCTGGTGCGGCATTCGGCCGAGGCGGGCGTCAAGAGATTGCCGCCGGCGTCGAAGGTGGCGGGCGCGAACGGCCGGGTGCATTTGGCGGCCAGTTCCGGCACGGTGAGGATGTTGGTGGTGGTGTGAAGGTCGTTTTGGGCGTGACGGCAAACCAGCTCCTTGTCTTTGGTGAAGGTCACGTCGCATTCCACGATGCCGGCCCCCATATGAGCCGCCGCCTCGTAGGATTCCTTGGTGTGCTCGGGAAATTGCATGCACGCCCCCCGATGGCCGATGGAAAAATCGGTACGCCGGAACGGGAGGTTGGCGCAGGCGAGCAACCGCTGCTTGAGCGGTCCGTTTTCCATGTCATTGATCAAGAAATAAGGGCGCGGACCGAGCTGGACGGCAAATCGGATTCGATTTCGGTCGCCGCGGGCAACGGCCGCTTCCAAGTCGGAGGTGGCGGCCGAAGCGGCGGAGAGGAACGTGGCAGCGGCCAGAACCGCCGCGCGGAAGGGAAGCTGAAATTTTCTGGTCACGAACGGTTCCTTGATGGCTTGTTGGAGTGGCAGGCGCCGCGTTCAGCGCGCTTTCAGAAAATCGCCCACGTCCAGCGAAACGGACGGAGCATAAAGCGGCGGTTCCTTCACGCTGATTTCAAGAGCGTGCAAGGGTAGCGGCGCGATGTGAAGAATTCGGGATACCCGCATGACCGTTCGATGACATTTTCGAATGCGGGCGCGTGGCTCACACCGTTCGCGGGTCTGTTTTCAAAAGCTGGAGCGGGCGGTGACGCATAACGCTCCGCCTCTTTCTCACCGGGAGCCACGCCCAAGGGCGCGCGTCGATGGCGGCATTGTGGGAGCGGCGCTGAGCGCCGCGCGCCTTGGTCCCCCGGTGACGGCCGAGGCCGCCGTTCTTCAAACTGCAACCGAACGGCCATCATTTCGTCGCCGTCACTTCTTATGGTGTCCGCTTGGAACCCGTTTTCGGCGCAGCCCGCGCTCTCGGCCGCCCGCCTCGGCCATCACCCATCCTCTGGAGAATCTTGCGATGACGACGATGACAACCCAAACCGCTCGCGACGCCGTTTACCAGATCTTGGCGACAGGGCTACTCGCAGACAACGACCTCGACGATGACGAGATCGCGACCTTGGTGGAAGAACAGGTCCAGGACAAACTCGGGATCGATCCCGGACAATTTCGCAAGGTGTTGCACGATTTGTGCGGCGAGATTTTGGTCGATGGCGAGCGCCATGCCGGCCTTTCGGTGCTGGATCAGCGCGATGCCGTCGAGATCATGAAGCTGGTCAACCGCGATGTGCCGATGTCGCTCGAAGCGGCTTCGAGGCTGATCGATCTCATTTACGACAGCGACCCGGACCTGATTTTTGAAATGATGCTGGACGAAGAAAGAATCGACGCCGCGCTCGCGCGCATCGACGACCCGCCATTGCGGCTGTGGACGGTTTCCATGCTGGCGAAACTCGTCCAAGCCTACGGTGAAGCGGACGAAAAGGAACGAGGGCTACTGCACTATATCCTAAATCGCTGGGGCATCTCGCGCGATGCGCTGAACGGGGAATTAACCCGAGGCTGAGCCCGCTGCCTCGGGGTCGCCAACGCGCTCTGCCCTAGCTTTGAACGGTCATGATTTCACTGCCGTCCCCCGGTTATGGGGTGTCTGCCTCGCGTGGAGTTCGGTATTTTCGGAGACTTGGGCGCGTATCGTGGCGACGTTGATGCTGGGTTCCGGCGGAATCAACGAACTCGAACTCGAAGCCGGGCGCAAGGCCCGCGAACAACATCCCAAACTGGCGCGGCTGTCGGTCGCGGAACGCAAACGGCTGTTAAAAGAACAATCGCGCATGGTGCAACTCGATCCGGACCGCGCCATCGGCACCTTGATCGAGCTGTTGCCGACCCCGGAGGAGCGGCGAGAGGCCTGGAGCATGGCCAAGGTGATCGCGCTCGGCGACGGCGCGATCAACCCCTGGCAGCAAGGCGTGCTCGACCGGCTCTCGCGAGCGCTCGAACTCGATCAGGCCGCGTGAACGGCCCCAGCGGCAAACCCTTCGCGCGATGGACGAACCCGCGCTATCGGCGGCCCCCTTATCCGGGACGAGGCGCGAACGGTTTGGCCCGCGCCTCGCTGCGGCTGTGCGGCTGTCCCTCCTTCCTGCCCTCTTACATCCCGGTTCGATCCGGGAGCCAACGGACTGACCGACCATGAACGACATGATTGAAAACAAGCTTTTCGACGAAATTCAAATCGGCGATCAGGCGAGCCTGACCCGAACGCTGGATCAGGAGGGCGTTGCCACCCTGGCCAGCGTCACCGGCAACTTCAACCTGGTGGACTTGGACCCCGGCGAGGCCGATACCTCGATGTACGGCCGGGGAGCGGGTCAAGCCAGTTGGTCGGCGATGCTGTTCGCCACACTGGCCGGCACGCAATTGCCCGGCTTGGGATCGGTGGCCAAGCGCATCGAAGTCCGCCTGCATCAGCCGGTCGCCCTCGACGTGCCGGTCACCGCGCACGCCGAGGTGCGGGAAAAATGCGCCGAGACCGGTTTGGTGTTGCTGCACTGCTGGTCCGCTGGCCCGAGCGGCGAGGAAATCGCCAGCGGCTTGGTCGAGGTGTTGGCGCCCAAGAAAAAACTGCGCTACGAGAGCAAGGATTTGCCGAAAATCCAGTTGCGGCGCGAGGATCGCGTCGAGGAACTGCTAAAAGCCTGCGAGGGCTTGCCCGCTTTGGGTTGCGCGGTGGTCCATCCGTGCAGCCCCGACGCTCTGCGCGGCGCGGTCGAAGCGGCCCAGCACGACTTGATCACGCCGATTCTGATTGGACCGGAAGCGAAAATCCGCGCCATCGCCGATCGGGAAGGGCTGGATATTGCCCCCTACCGTCTGGTGCCGGCCGAACACAGCCACCATTCCGCCGAACTCGCGGTCGCCATGGTCAATTCCGGCGAGGCGCAAACCCTGATGAAGGGCAGCTTGCACACCGACGAGCTGCTGGCTGCGGTCGTCAAGAAAGACGGCGGCTTGCGCACCGAGCGGCGGATCAGCCACTGCTTCCTGCTGGCAGTCCCGACCTTTCCGCGCTGGGTCATGGTCACCGACGCCGCGATCAATATCGCGCCGAGCCTGGAAGACAAACAAAACATTATCCAAAACGCCATCGACTTGGCCCACGCCATCGGGATCGCGAAACCGAAAGTCGCGATCCTCTCGGCGGTGGAGACCGTGACCAACAAGATTCCCTCTACCTTGGAAGCGGGCGCACTGTGCAAGATGTCGGATCGCGGGCAGATCGCCGGCGGCATTTTGGACGGCCCGCTCGCTTTCGACAACGCCGTCGACGAGGAAGCGGCCAAAACCAAGGGCATCCGCTCGCCGGTGGCCGGCAAGGCCGACATTCTGGTGGTGCCCAACCTGGAAGCCGGCAACATGGTGGCCAAGCAGTTGACCTTCATGGCCGATGCCGAGGCCGCCGGCATCGTGCTCGGCGCGCGCGCGCCCATCGTGCTGACCAGCCGCGCCGACAGCGCCCGTTCCCGGCTCGCCTCTTGCGCCGTCGCCGTGCTGTTCGCCGAGGCCCAGCGCAAAGGCATGGCCTTGCACAAGTCGGGAGGATAAACGTCATGGAACCGGGAATTTTGGTCATCAATGCCGGCTCGTCCAGCATCAAATTCGCGACCTTCCTCGACAGCGGCCAACCGGAGCCGAAACTGCTGCTCAAGGGGCAAATAGAGGGACTGGGCAGCGATCCGAGCTTTCTGGTCAAGGATGCGGCCGGCCAGAAAATCGACGAGCGGGACGAGTGGCCGCGCGGCTCGCCGCTCGATCACGCCGGCGCGCTGCGCTACCTTCTGCAGTGGCTGGACGAGTGCGCCGGCGACATCAAGATAGGGTCTGCGGGCCATCGGGTGGTGCACGGCGGTTTGGAGTACCACCGAGCGGCGAGGATCGATGAAGGCGTCATCGCCGATCTGGAGCGACTCGTTCCGCTGGCGCCGCTGCACCAGCCGCACAATTTGGCCGCCATCCGGGCTCTGGCCGAGGTCGAGCCGGGGTTGCCGCAAGTGGCCTGCTTCGATACCGCCTTTCACCGCACCCAGCCGCGCGTGGCGCAACTGTTCGCCCTGCCCAGGGCGCTGCTCGATTCGGGCGTGCGCCGCTACGGTTTTCACGGCCTGTCTTATGAGTACATCGCCCGCCGTTTGCCCGAGCACGCGCCGCATGCCGCCAAGGCAGTCGTGGCGCATCTCGGCTCCGGGGCCAGCCTGTGCGCGCTCAAAGACGGGCGCAGCGTCGAAAGCACCATGGGTTTTACCGCCGTGGATGGGTTGCCGATGGGCACCCGCACCGGCGCGCTCGATCCCGGCGTGGTGCTGTACCTGCTGCAAGAGTGCGGTTACGATGCCCGAGCCATCGAAAAGCTGCTGTACAAGCAATCCGGCTTGCTGGGCGTTTCGGGCGTGTCCAACGACATGCGAGATCTCTTGGAAAGCGACGATCCCGACGCCGCCGAAGCGGTCGAGCTGTTCGTGTATCATGTTGGCAAGCACGTCGCGGCGCTGGCGAGCGCGCTGCAAGGGTTGGACGCGCTGGTGTTCACCGCCGGCATCGGCGAAAACGCCAGCGCGGTTCGCGAGCGGGTTTGCCGACGCTTGGAATGGCTCGGCGTCCGGCTAGATCCGGAAGCCAACCGCCGGGCCGGGCCGCGCCTTTCGGCCGAGGATAGCCCGGTTTCGGCCTGGGCGATTCCGACCGATGAGGAGCTGATGATCGCCCTGCACGTTCGGGACTGCTTGCGCCCAGCTGGCGGTTCGCCGTCATCTCGGCCGGTGTTTGACCTCGGAGATTCGCATGTCGCCGCCGCTTGAAACCTATCGACCCCCTGAAAATGACCCGATTGAACGGATCGATTTCGCCGGGCTGGCCGGCAAGAAAGCCTTGATTCTCGGCATCGCCAACGACCAGTCCATCGCTTTCGGCTGCGCCCGCGCCATGCGCAAGATGGGGGCCGAGATCGCGATGACCTATCTCAACGATAAAACCAAGCCTTACACCCAGCCCTTGGCCGGGGCGCTCGACGTGCCGCCGGAACTGTACTTGCCCTGCGACGCGGGGATCGAAGGCCAGATGGAGGCCGCGTTCGCCGCGCTCCAGCGGCGATGGGGCCGCTTGGACATCGCCCTGCATTCCATCGCCTTCGCCCCGCGCGAGGATCTGCACGGCCGGGTGGTGGACTGCTCGCGGGACGGGTTCCTGACCGCGATGGACGTGTCCTGCTACTCCTTCATCCGCATGGCGCGCTTGGCGGAACCGCTGATGGCCGAGGGCGGGACGCTGTTCGCCATGACCTATTTCGGGGCCGAGCGGAGCACTACAACGTCATGGGGCCGGTCAAAGCCGCGCTGCAGGCGGCGTGTATGTACCTCGCCGCCGAGCTGGGGCCGAAGAACATCCGGGTGCATCCCATTTCCCCCGGCCTCATCAAAACCCGCGCCGCTTCCGGCATCGACCGCTTTGACGAGCTGCTGGAAACTGCCGCCGAACGCGCGCCGGAGCGGGCGCTGTCCACCATCGAGGACGTCGGCGTCGCCACCGCTTTTCTGGCCACCGACTACGCCAAGATGATCACCGGCGATGTGATGTATATCGACGGCGGCTACCACATTCTGGGTTAAGGGCGGTTTGGCCCCGACCCCGACATCCGAGGTCGCGCCGCCGGGCGTTTCAAGGCGGGCGAACCGCCGGCCGATCGGGGACGAGGCGCGACGAGTACGGCGTTGCGAGGGCGAGCGGTCCGGGCTAGAACGCCGCGAGCGATCTCTCGACAGCGGCCGGGCAGCGTGGCGAGATAGAGTGGCGGGACGGGGCGTCGCCCGCCTCACCTGCCAAGCGCTTTCTGCGCGTTTGCCCATGCCACGAGCAGGCCGTGCCGCCGCGCGCTCAACTGTTCTGCGGCCGCGATCTGCTCGATCTCGCTTTGCAGATGCGCGGACCTGCTGCCGGTGCCGGCGGATCGCGCGGCGGCGGCGGACGCGCGATCCGCCGCGCGGCGCGCCAGCTCGGCCTCGGCGAACGCGACCTTTTCTTGGGCGGTTTGCGCGGCCGATAGCGCCGTTTCCGCTTCGGCGAGGGCCTGCACCACCACCTTGCGGTGCTGCGCCCGCTGCTCATCGGCCACCGCGCGCGCTTGTTCGGCGCGCGCGTCGATGCGGCCGCCGTCGAACAGCGGGCCTTGCAGGGTCGCTTGCGCGACCCACGCCAAGGCGTCGCCGGTCAGCCAGCGGCGTATCGCCTCGCTCACGAACCCCGCGCCACCGGTCAAGGTCAGCGAGGGATAGCGGTCGAGGCGCGCGCGCTCGGCCCGATCGCTCGCGGCGAGCACGCGCTGCCAAGCCGCCGCCACGTCGGCGCGCCGCTCGAGCGCCGCGGCAGGCAGATCAGGCGTCACCGAACCGGACAAATCGAGCCGCGCGAAGTAGTCGACACGGTCTTGGAGTCGCAGCCCATCCGCCGTTTTTTCGAGCAGTTCCGCGAGGCGGGCCAGCGCCGCGTGACGCTCATGGCCGATCGCGATCAGCGCACCGTTTTGTTCCGCGAGCGCCCGCTCCGCCTCGCGGGTGCGCTCGCGCGCGACCAAGCCCGCCTTCAAGCGCTCTCGCTCGTCGCGCAGCAATTCGCCCAGCAGCGTGCTCGACTCGCGCGCGAGCGCGGCGCGCTCATCCGCCAGCCGCAGTTCGGCGTAGGCCAGCACGATTTCCCGCGCCAACCATTGGCGCACCGCGCGCAGTTCGGCATCGCTGGCCGCCACCTCCGCCGCCGCAGCGCGTTCGCCGAGCGCCAGACGCCCGAGCAAGTCGATCTCGTACCGGGCTTCAAGCGGGGTGGCGAAGCGCGACTGGCGGAAAGCCGGAATGGTCTGTTTGCTCCCGTCGGCGTCGCGCGCCGACGCGCTCGGCACGCTTTCCCGCAAGCCCGCGACCCCCCAGTCGATTTGCGGCGACCGGTTCGCGCCCGCCTCCTTGGCGAGGTCGCGCGCTTGACGCACCCGCGCGGCGGCCACGCTCACGTCGGGGTTTTCCCGCAAGGCCAGGTCGACCAGCCGGTTGAGTTCGTCGTCGGCCAACGCTTCCCACCACGCGGCGACCGGCGACGCCGCCGTCGGCGGGGCCTCGATCCGCGCCGACCACGCTGCCGGAACCGCCACCGGTGCCGGGGCGCGCCCGCCCGGCGCCGCGCACCCGGCCAGCAGCGCCAGCGCGGCCACCGGCATCAGCAACCGAGCGCGCATCGTCCCGCGTCTTGCGGCTTATCGGCGAGAAAGCGCACGACGACGCGCTGGCCGATCAGCAAACCTTGGGCGCCCTCGAGGCTTACCACGACTTCGACCACGCGGTTGTCTTGCTTCTCGCCCGGATCGTCGCTCGGGGTGCGCGCCCCGACGATGCGCCCCAGCCGCAGCACGGCACCGCGCCACGTCCTGCCGGGATCGGCTTCCAGCGCGATTTCGGCGGCTTGGTTTGGCGCGACCACGCTCAGGTGCTGCTCTTCCAATTCCGCGCGCACGACCCGCGGCCCGTCGGGCGCAAACAGAAACAGCGGCGTCACGTTGAGCGTGCTCACGCCGTTGCCCGGCCGCGCTTGCCGCTGGATGATCTGGCCATCGAGCGGCGCGACCACCTTGCGTTCCTCCACCTCGCGCGCCGCCACCTCCTGCCGCGCGCGCGCGGTGTCGATGCCGGCCAGCGCCGTCCGGACAGCGACCTTGGCGAGCGCGCGGGCGTCGCGGGCGCGGTCGAGCTCCTGACGTGGCACGGTCTCGTTGCGCGCCAAGGGTTCCAGGCGCGCGACCTCGCGTTCGGCGGCGGCCAGTTCCACCGCGCTTTTCTCGCGCTCCTGAGCGGCCTGCCGCACCTCGCGTTCGGCCAGCGACAGATTGCGCAGCGCGGTTTGGTCGTCCAGCCGCGCCAGCACTTGACCGCGCTTCACGCGCGCGCCTTCCTCGACCAGCACCTCGGCAATCACGCCATCGCGGCGCGCCGCGAGCCGGATCACGCCACCCTCAATATCTACCCTCCCTTTCGCGCTCGCCACGGCCTCGGCGGACGCTTCGACCGAAACGGGTGCCGGCGGCGGCGCGACGCTTTCCTGCTCGCAGCCTGCCGACAACAGGCTCGCGAGGCCGATCGCGGCGGCGAGGCTCCCGATTCTTCTAACGTGTGGCCACGGGCGGGGAATTTGCATGGTCGGTGTCCTTTCGGTCGCCGGTCGCGCCGTTATCCGATGCGCGGCGGTCGCGCACCACGTTGCCGTCTTCCAGATAAATCACGCGATCGGCGTGCGAGAGCAGCCGGGGATCGTGCGTGACGCCAAACACCATCGCGCCGCGCTCGGCGGCGATGCGCTTGAGCAAGTCGATCACGATCTGGCCGTTGGTTTTGTCCAGAGCCGAGGTGGGTTCGTCGGCGAAAAGCAGTTCGGGGTCCTTGACCAGCGCCCGCGCGATGGCGACGCGCTGTTTCTCGCCTCCCGAAAGTTCCGCCGGCCGCAGGTGGGTGCGGTCTTCCAACCCGACCGCCGCCAGCGCTTCCCGCGCCCGGCGCGAGGCGTCCTGTCCGCGCGCGTTGAGATACCGGAGCGGCAGGACGACATTTTCCAGCGCGGTCAGCGCGTTGAACAGGTTGAACCCCTGGAACACGAAGCCGCAATGTTCCAGCCGGAAGCGGTCGAGCGCTGTCTCGTCGAGCGCCCACAAATCCGATCCCAGCGCCATCACTTTTCCGGCATCGGGGCGGAGCAAGCCCGACATCATCGACAGCAAGGTGCTCTTGCCCGAACCCGACGGACCCGCCACCAACGTCAATTCGCCGCGACAGATCGCCAGCGAGCTGTCCTTGATGACCTGTTGGCGCACCTTGCCGGCGACGAAAGCCTTGGCGATCGAACGGCTGTGCAAAGCGACGGCTGTCATGGGTCCTCAGCGCAACAGCGACGCCGGTTCGGCGCGCAGCAGCGGGCGCAACGCCAGCCAGCCGGACAGCGCCGCGATGCCGAGCATCAGGGCGGCGACGCCGGCCAACATCCACTCGGGAAACAGCATCGCGACCCGCCAGCGCGCGCCGAGCCACGCCAGCAGCGCCGTCAGGCTCGCGGCCAGCGCCAGGCCGATGACGCCGACCCACAAGGCTTGTTCGAGCACGGTGGCGCGCAGCGACCGCCGCGGAACCCCGAGCGCCCTCAGGGCGGCGAATTCCTTGATCGAGGCGAGAATCGCGCCCGACAGCGTCTGGCTGGTGATGGCCACGCCCACGACCAGCGCCAGCAGCGAGGCGAATCCGGCCCCGATGCCGGCCCCGGATTCCAGCAGCCAATACATTTGCGATCGCGCCGAGAAGTCGGCGGCGGTCCAGACGCTGTAGTGCGGGATCGCGCGCCGGTCGGCGATTTCGCCGGCCACGGCCGCCGGCGAGAAGCCGGGCTTGAGGCGGATCAGGTAAAAGGTCACTTGCTCGGCGGTTTCCGGGGCCAGCGAGCGGGCCGTGGCAAAAGAGGCGACCACGTTGACGCCGCCGATGGCGCGCAAGCCTTCCACGACGCCGGCGATGCGGGCGCGCTTGCCGTTGATCTCGACGGCCGATCCCGCCGACGCGCCGAGTTTTTCGGTGTCGGCCCCGTCGATCAAAATCGCGTTCGGCTCGCGCAGCAACGCCCGCTCCCGCGCCGAGAACAACCCGTCGAAAGCCAAACCCGACGGCGAAACGTCGATGGCGTTGATGACGACCGAAACCGGCACGCCGTCGGCGCGCCGCAGATCGCCGTACACGCTGACGAAACGCTCGATCCTTCCGACGCCGGGATGGGTCCAGGCCACGGCATCGCTGGTCGGACCGATCGGCCGGCCGAGATCGACGCTGGGCGTGTTGTGGAACCCGACCCACAAATCGGCCGCCGAGCGGTCGATCACCACCGAAACCGTGCCGAACAGGCCGAGCAACAACGCCAGTTGCACCACCACCAGCAACCCGGCGAAAGTGACCGCCAGCACCGCCGCCAGATAGCGCCGCCACTCGAAGAGCAAACTGGAACGGGCCACGGAAACCATCGGTCGATCAACCGCCGTCGCCGACAGGTCCGACGCTAGGCGCTTCGGTCATAAACGGAGTAATCCGTCTAAATTTGTTCGCATCTTTCATGGTTCGATCTCGCGCGTTACGCCAGAATAAAGCGGCGGAACAAATCGGCGAGCGCGTGCGCTGTGGCCGCCGGCTCGATGGTCGCGCCGATCTCGCAGTCGAAGTCCAAGCCGGAAAATATCGCCAGGATCACGTTGGCGGCCCCTTCGGGATCGAGTGACGGCCTCACCCAACCCTCGGCCTGCCCGCGCTTCAACTCCCGCGCCAAGTCGGCCCGCAGCCGCCGGTCGAAATCCAGCAGCCGCTGTCGGCCGTCCGGGTCCCTGGCCAGCTCCAACCAACTGTCGCCGCCCAAGTCAAACTCCGTCGGGCGGAGCAATTCGGCCAAATCGGCCTCCCCGATCCGAGTGAGCCACCGCAAGCCCTCCGGCGTGGCCAAGCGCCGGATCTCCTGTCGGTAGCGCTCGAACTCCATCTCGGCCACGGCCACGATCATGGCGCGCTTGTCGGGAAAATAGCGGAACACCGTCCCCGCGCTGGTCGCCGCTTCGGCGCAGATGTCCTCGGTGCGCGCCCCGTGAAATCCTTTGGCCTTAAACACGCGGGCGGCGGCTCGCAGGATCGCCTCCCGGCGTTGCTGGTGGAGGATTTCGTCTTTGGTGCGGGCCATGTCGATCAATAAATAAACGGATTAGTTCGTCTAATTATAACCGACCTGCATGTCAAGTCAAGTCTGGCGCGGGACATGATCGCGCTTCCGGTCCGGCGCTCGTGAAGCGTGGGCGCGGTGGCGCCCGCCGCTAGGAGCCGCAGCGTTCGACCTTTACGATCCGGTCCTGAGGGCCTGGCTCGACTCCGGCCGGGCGCGCAGCGAAATAGGCTTCCAGGGCGTCGAGGTCCTGCGCGCCGCCCAACGGGTCCGCGCCTTGGGCGAACGCGCTGAAGTTGTCGCCGCCGTCAGCCAGAAAAGAGTTCATCGTGACCCGATAACGGGCGGTTTGGTCCACGGCCACCCCGTTGAGGGTAACCGAACCGTCGCACAGGTAGCGGCCGCCGAGCGGCTTGGCGGTGTCGTAGGTGTGCTGGTAGCCGAACCCGGCCGAGACTTGCAGGATGCGGGCGAAGGGCTGCGCGGCGCTCCATTGTTGTTCCAGTAATCCGTAAATCTGCTGGCCGGTCAGGGTTTTGGTCACCAGGCTGTTGCCGAAGGGTTGAACCGTGAAGATTTCTTGGTAAGTCACCACGCCGTCGCCTTCGCCGGCCGGGCTAGAGGCAAAGGTCAGATCGGCGCGAATCCCGCCCGGGTTCATGAAAGCGATCACCGCGTCGCCGGAACCTGCGGCGCGGGTGGCTTCGAGCTGGGCGTCGGCGAGCACGTCGCCCAAGGCCGATTCGCCGGCGGCGTTCGCGGTGCGAGAGAGGTCGGCGGCGATCTTGCCGACCGGTCGATTGGCGACCGGCGCGGCGATGGTTTTGTAGTTTTCCACCAACCGGGTCAGGTCCGCTACCGGCGTCACCCCGGCGCGGGCGACCGCCCGGTTGACCGCCCGAACGTCGGTCAATTCTCCTCGGACGGTTTCGAAGGTCAGGTCGATCTCCGTGATCAACCGGCCGAAGGAGCCGGCGCTGGTGACCGGGATCGGTCGACCGACGGCGTTGGGCAAGGTGCAGACGTAGGCGTTGTGGGTGTGGCCGGTGACGACCAAATCGACTTCGTCATCCAGGCGGCGGACGATGCCGGCGATGGGGTCGGACACGCCCTCGCAGCCGTTGACGCCGCCTTTGTTGACGCCGCCTTCGTGCACCAGGACAACGACGGCTTCGGCGTCTGCCCGGACGATCTCCGGAAGCAAGGCGTTGACGGTGTCGGCCTCGTCCTTGAACTCCAGGCCCGCCACGCCGGAGGGGGTGACGATGCCGGGCGTGGCTTCCAGGGTCATGCCGACAAACGCGATTTTGTGGCCTAGATAATCGCGGAGGGCGTAGCCCGGCAACAGCGTCTTGCCGGTCGCCCGCTCCACCACGTTGGCGGCCAGAAACTCGAATTCGGCTCCCTCGAACGGAACCGGCGTGCCGACCTCGGCGCCCTTGCAAGTGTTGGCCGCGTCGGTGGGGTGACAACCGCCGCGCTGCATCCGCAACAGCTCGTCTTGGCCTTCGTCGAACTCGTGGTTGCCGACCGCGTTGAAGGCCAACCCCAGCCGGTTCATGGCTTCGATGGTCGGCTCGTCGTGAAACAAAGAGGATACCAGCGGGCTCGCGCCGATCAGGTCGCCGGCGGAAACCAAGGTGGTATGCGGGTTGAGGGCGCGCAGGGCCTCGATGTGCGCCGCCAGAAAATCCACGCCGCCCGCCGGAACCCGGTCGAGACCGTCGGCCGGGCTGGTGAGGGTCAGGGCCGCGCCGTCCAGATTGCCGTGAAAGTCGTTGAAGGCGACCAGCTTGACCGTCAAGGTTTTGCCCACTTTGGACCGGAGCGCAGCGCGCAGCAGCAAGCCGCGCTCGCGACCGTCGATCACGCCCCGCTTGCGCCATTCGCGGGCGAGTTCCCTGAGGTGATCCACGAAGTCCCGCTGGCTTCCCCACCGGTTGGGCTGATCCGGTAGCAGCGTTCCCAGACAGCCTCGGTCGGTCTCGCGGTCGCGAACGCCGCTGTCCACATCGCCGATGGTGACGTTGCCGGTGCAAGCCGCGTGAGCCCACGCGCCTGTCGCGCTCAAAATACCGACCGCTAGCCATTTAAGCGGGTTTGAGAACATGGTGGGCTCCCGAATCTATCGCGCGCCGGAAGGCGCGCCAAACGCTGCGAAAACTGTGAAAGTCGCAATTTACGGCGGAAATGTGACAACCGTGCGATTGCACCGCGATGGCGTCACCAACCGATTTCGGGATATTGGATATCACTGGCGCAGAGCGGTTTTGGCTTCGTCAGGTTCGACGCTAGAGGAGACCCGCGCCCGTTGAAGCGCGCGACACCGGCACCGCGCGAGCGACCTGTCAGACATTTTTGTGTAACAGGATTTTTATATGCTATGCCCCGCTGAAGGACTCCCCTTAAGGTTTGCCAATTGCCTGTAAAATTAATGAAACATTCGAGGTTTATCATGCTTTACGAGGAGTAAGGCGCTCGCCGCCGGTTGCATCGCACGAGTCAAATCCTTTCTTAGCGACCAGCAGGTAAATGGCATGAAAACTTCGATCAAAGGTTCGCTCTTTGGTGTTGTGCTGCTTTTGGGATCATCAGTTGCCGTGGCCATGGAAAATGAGGCGGCCTTGAAGGAACAGATGCACAAGGCTTGCGCGCCGTTGTTTGCTTCGGGAGGGGCATGCGCCGATCTGGCGAAGGGAACTAGAAAATGCACGCGCCAAAACCTCGATAAAGGAGGCTCCGCCTGCGCCGATTTCGAAAAGGCGCACAAGGAGTTTTTCGATGCGGGCATGAAGGATGAAATGATCCGCAAATAAACTTGGGTTGGACTTGAAGCGCCCAACCCCGCGTCTGACGCGGGGTTTTCCGTTTTCTGGAACGGCCCATGTCGTGGCCGCCACGCCGATTCGAGCGCTCGGCACGCCGTAGCCGATAGGATAATCCGGCTACTTGTCCATCGGAGATGCAATCTTGGACACCGATTACCGCCCTGCTGACCGCTGGATCAACTGGTTGCTTGCCGCCTCCGCCGGGGTATCCGTATTCGGGCTGCTGCTCGTGCTTGCGCCCACGCTGACACGCCAAGGATTTTCCCTGATGATCTACGGTGCGACAGCAACCATCGATGGATTTGGTGCTGAACAGGTTCGCTACATCTCGTTGGCTCATGCCGTGCTGGGCGGCGTGATGGTTGGCTGGGGTTGCGCGCTCTTCTTCGCGGTCAAGTCCTTTTTCGCCCGAAACCCTCGCGCAACCTGGAATCTCTTCGGGGGTTCCGTACTGGCCTGGTTCATACCCGACACAGCGTACTCGCCAGTTGCGGGCTATTGGCCAAATGCGGTCCTGAATGCTGGCTTCGCGGTCATTTTTGGCGTTCCGCTGTGGGCTACCCGTGGCGCCAAGCACAGCGCCGGCTAATCCTTTGCCCGATCGGACGGCCTTCGGCCGCCGCATCTGCGAAAGTTTTTTCCCTCATGATCCGCGCCATCACCCAGAAACTGTTCGCCGACATCCCGCGGGAAACGCTCTATCACTACACCTCGTTTAGGGGCCTGCTCGGCATCGTGGAAAGTCGGGTGCTGTGGGCGAGCGATGTCCGGTACATGAACGATTCGGCCGAAATGAAGCACAGCGTCGATCTGGTGCGCGACGAGATCGCCCGCCGCTTGGCCGAAGGCCACCACCGGCCGAAATTGCTCAACCAGTTTCTGGAATGGATCACCTACCGCATCACCAACGGTCACATGCTGTTCGGGGCATCCTTTCGCTCCAACGGCAACCTGTTGAGCCAGTGGCGCAGCTATAGCGCTCCCGGCAAGGGCGTCAGCCTCGGCTTCAACCCCGACGACATCCTGCTGCGCGCGCGCGACCAATCCTTTCAAATCGGCAAATGCATCTACGACCCGACCGTGCAACGCCGGCTCATCGAGCAAATCGTCGACGCCGTCTTCGATCTGGCGGACGCGCGCGGCGAAGGCGGCGAGCTGGCCGAGGGGCAACCCTCAAAGTCCTATTACCCGGTGTTCGAACTCGTGGAAAGCGATCTGCTGCGCATCGCGGCGCTGCTCAAACACCCGTCTTTTCAAGAAGAGGAAGAATGGCGGATCGTCTCGCCGGTCATCACCGATTACCTGCGCTCCCCGGTTTTGTTTCGGGAAGGCGCGTCGATGCTCGTCCCCTACTTCGAGTTCAAGCTCACCTCCGGTTCGGGCGAGCCGATTGCCTTGGAGCACCTTTTTCTCGGACCGACCCTGAATATCAACTTGTCGATGGATTCGCTCAAGCTGTATCTGGCCAAACAAGGCATCGACCCCCGGCAAGGGATCAGCTATTGCCAAATCCCTTACCGGCAGTGGTGAGCCGGTTCACCCGCGCCGCGCTAGCCGTGATCCGCGCAATCCGGGAGCCGGGCGTCGGCCATTGCCTCGAAACGGCTCCAACCGCCTCCAAGCCTTTTTCCGATTTGAAAAAACCTCCGGCGGGGCGCGTCGCGCCGGGCTTGCCAGAGCGGGTTCGACCCGATCCGCGCGTCCACCTCGCGCAAGATTCGCTCCGCCCACCGCGCATCGTCCAGCGCGACCGTCAACACGTCGAAACGGTGCCGCGTCCCCTCGAGCGCAACGCCGGGCGAATCATCGATATGCAGGTGGATGCCGAAAGCGGGCGGCAACTTCGATGGTCCCCGCAAACCGACCACGCGAGCGTGACGCTCTTGGTTGACGACGCCGCCGAGCGGGACGCCGAAGCTGCCGAACCACGCTTTCAGATAGCCGGGAGAGCGCGAAGATGTGGTGTAGATCCACAGCTCGCAGCGGCGCTCGACGAGCGCCAGCATCAGCGCGCGCGCGCCGCGCCGCAGCGGTTCGGGGTAGCGCCAGCGCCGCCACCGGGCGACGGGGTATTCGCTGGGAACGGAAGCGCCGCAAATCAGCGTATCGTCGAGATCGAAGGAGATGCGCAAGAATTCACCTGTCAGTCAGAGGGAAGGCGTCGATGTGTCCCCGCGAGGGCGACAGGACATTTTTAAAGCAACGGCGCCGATCGCTCAAGGCCGGAGAGCGGCGGCGCGACCTGAAGCGTCGGGCGCAACAAATAACGGGGGTCGGCCTGGGCTTTCAAAAAGCGGGCGAAGCGCTTTTTGATGCCCGGCAGCCGAAACAAACCCATCGGCCCGAGCTTGCTGGTGTTGCGGATCACCGTCGAGGGGTCGAAATAGGCGGCGGCGTTTTCTGCGGTCAACACGAAAGGCGGCTCGCCGGCGCGCAGGAGGACGTAGCTGGCCAACAGGACGCCGGTGCGGTGGTTGCCTTCGATGAACAGTTGCGGTTTGCTCAGCGCCCGGACGTACAAACCGGCGGCCAGCTTCCACGCCGATTCGCCCAGATGGCGGGCGCGCCATTCGACCAAATCCTCGATGCCGCCCCCCGGCTCCTCGTAAAAGCGGGTTTCGGTGGCTTCGATGTGCCGGGCGTATTCCGCCCTCAGGTCTTGGTCCGGACCGCACAGCACGATGTTGTTCAGTTCGAGCAAATACTTGTGTTTGCCCTTGGCGAAAATGTCGATGCCCCACTCGACCAAAACATCGACGAAAGTGTATCCCGCCAGCAGATTTTCGACGACTTCGTCGCTCAGCGGATCACGCCGCCAACTCAAGCGCGCGTTGATGGATTCGAATTCCGCTTGAACCCGGCGCAGCGAGGCTTCGATGGCGGGCAGGTTCAGCGATCCCATCGCTTATCGGACGCGCTCCACCGCCGCGCGGGCCAGGGCCGCCACGCTATCCGGCAACGGGATGTAGCCCTCGGCCTCGCTCAGTTGCTGCCCGTCCGCCAAGGCCCAGTTCACGAAGCCTTTCAGCGCGTCGCGCTTGCCCGGATCAGCGTATTGGCCGTGCAGCAACAGCCAGCTCAGGCTGATGATCGGATAGGCCGCTTCGCCGTCCGGGTCGGGCAGGAACACCCGCAAGTCGGCGGGTATTCGGTCGATGTTGGCCGCCAGGGTAGCCTGGCCCCGCGCGAAGCTCGGTTCAACGTAACGGCCCGCCTTGTTTTCCAAATGGATCATGGGTAATCCCAGCCGCTTGGCGAAGCCGTGCTCGACGTAGCCGAACGAGCCCCAACTGCGCTTGATCCGGCCGGCGACGCCCTCGTTGCCGCGCGCGGTCATGGCCACGCCCGGCCAGTTGACGGTGGTGCCCGTTCCCGGCCCCTGGCGCCATTCTTCGCTCACCGCGCTCAGGTGATGGCTCATGGCGTAGGTGGTGCCGCTGCTGTCCTGGCGGGCGACCAGGGTAATGACTTGCTTCGGCAGCTTGAGATCGGGGTTCAGCTCTTGAATGCGCGGGTCATCCCAGTGGCGGATTTTGCCGAGAAAAACGTCGGCGTACACCGCCCGGCTCCATTTCAGCGTCCCTTCGACCCCCGGCAGGTTGTACGCCAGCACCAGGAGGCCGGCGGTGGCCGGAACCAGGGTCGCGCCCGCCTTGGCCTGACCGAGCTGCTCGTCGCTTATCGCCGCATCGCTGGCCCCGAAATCCACGGTGTTGGCCAGAAAACGCTTCACCCCCTCGCCGCTGCCGACCGCATCGTAATCGATCGTCACGGCCGGTTGCGCTTTGCCGTAGACCTCGATCCACTTCCGGTAAAGCGGCGCGGGAAAGGTGGCCCCCGCCCCGTGCAGGGTGATCGGGCCGGTGGCGGCCGGCGCGGCCGGCGCCTGGGCGAATGCCGCCGAAACCAGGCTGACCCCGCCGAGGACGGCGGCCAGGAAAATGCGTCTGCGCATGATGCCTCCGTCTCGCTTCAACTGAATTCGCCCCGGACGTATTCCCGCGTCAACTGCTGTTCGGGCTGCTCGAAAATCCGCTTCGTCGGCCCCATTTCCACCAGGTAGCCGGTGCGGCTGCCCTGAGAAATATCCACGCCGAAGAACGCGGTGGTGTCCGCGACCCGCATCGCCTGCTGCATGTTGTGGGTGACCAGCGCGATGGTGTACTTCTCTTTCAGCTCGATCATGAGTTCTTCAACCCGGCGCGTGGCGATGGGGTCCAGCGCCGAGCAGGGTTCGTCCATCAGCAGCACGTCCGGCTCTGTGGCGATGGCGCGGGCGATGCACAGCCGCTGCTGCTGGCCGCCGGACAGCGACAGGCCGCTGTTTTTGAGCTTGTCCTTCACCTCGTTCCAGCACGCCGCGCCTTGCAGGGCCCGCTCCACCCGCTCGTCCAGGTTGCCCTTGAAGCCGTTGAGGCGCAGGCCGAAGGCCACGTTGTCGTAGATGCTCATGGCGAAGGGGTTGGGCTGCTGGAACACCATGCCGATATAGCGGCGCACCACCACCGGATCGACTTTGGCGTCGTAGATGTCCTGGCCGTGATAGGTCACCTTGCCCTCTAATCGGAACACCGGGATCAGGTCGTTCATCCGGTTGAGGCTGCGCAGCACGGTGCTCTTGCCGCAACCCGACGGACCGATGAAGCCGGTGATCTTGTTCTTTTCGATGGGCACCTTGCTGTCGCGCACCGCGAGAAAGTCGCCGTAGAAGACTTTTTCGAGCTGACAATCCATCACGGTTTGGTTGCGGGCGGGCGCGTTTGTCGGCGCGGTGCCGGCGGCCGTCATGTCGGGGTTGGCGTGCATGTCGATGACCTCAATACTTTTGGCGCCCGACGATCCGGGCGAGAACGTTGAACACCAGGACGATCAGCACCAGCACCAGGGACGCGGCCCAGGCCAACTGGATCTGGTTTTCGTAGGGCATGCCCGAGAAGTTGAAAATCAGAATCGCCAGCGAGGCGGTCGGCTCGGTCAGGCTCCTCAGGTAGTAATCGCTGAACAGCGCGGTGAACAGCAGCGGCGCGGAGTTGCCGGCGGCGCCGGCGATAGCCAGCATCACGCCGGTCAGAATGCCCGACGCTCCCGTGGGCAGCACCACCTTCAAAATCACCTGGGTTCGGGTGCAGCCCATGCCGAAGGCGGCGTCCTTCATTTTTTTGGGCACCATCGTCATGGCTTGCTCCGCCGCCAGCACCACGGTCGGCAGCATCAGCACGGCCAGCGCGACCCCGCCGGCGAGCGCGGAGTAGGTCTTCATGGTCACCACCATGACGGCGTAGACGAACACGCCGGCCAGGATGGACGGAAAACCGGTCAGCACCTTGGCCAGAAAGCGCACGGTGTGCGCCAGCTTGCTGTCGGGGTCGAGGATCGCCAGGTAGACGGCGGCCAGGATGCCGATGGGCACGCTGATCAGCGTGGCGATACCGACCATGACTCCCGTGCCGATGATGGCGTTGCCGAAACCGCCGCCCAGATCGAAGGCGGAGGGTGGCAGGGCGGTCAGCGTCTCCCAGTTCAGGCGGGAGCCGCCCGCGACCACCAATTCGTAGATGACGGAGAACAGCGGCACGCTGGCGAGCAGGGCCGCGATCCAGGTCAGCCCGGTCAAGATGCCGCTTTTCAGCGCCCGCAGTTCCAGCGGAGCGCGGTGCAGGCTGGGCTTGGGCGCCGGGGTCGTTTCGAGATCGCGGATGGCGGATTCGACCGCCAGATCGGTAGCACTCATCGTTCGGCCTCGAATTTGCGGGTGGCGAATTTCATGACCGCCAGGCCGACGGCGTTGACGATCAGGGTGATGGCCAACAGCGCCAGAGCGGCGTACATCAGGGCGCGGATCTCGACGGGTCCGGCTTCGGGGAAGCTGGAGGCCAGCAGCGCGGCCAGCGTGTTGGCGGGGGCGAACAGCGACAGGCTGATCTGGTTGGAGTTACCGATCAGCATGGCCAAGGCCATGGTTTCGCCGAGGGCGCGGCCGAAGCCGAGCACCAGCGCGGCCAAAATGCCCGATGAGGCGGTCGGCAGCATGACCTTGAGGATGGCCTCCCAGCGCGTGGTGCCCATGCCGTAGGCGGCTTCCTTGACCTTGTAGGGAATCTGGCGCAGCGCGTCCAC
>JAEUPW010000071.1 GCA_016790045.1 Candidatus Competibacteraceae bacterium | reverse complement strand
CAGCGCGCCCAGGCCGATGATCAGAGCCACGGCGATAACGGTCATACCCTGCACGTTGGCAATCAGGCTTGCAGCTTCCATTAGTGTGTCTCCCGTCTAGAGATTGTGGTGTGGATGAAAGAAAACCGATGGCGCGCTCCGGGTTGCTCGCGGGTCGGAGCCGCCGTTGGCGAACCGTTCAATGATCCTCGTGGGCCATGCTCAAATACACGATCGTCAACACCATGAAGATGAAGGCTTGCAAGGTGATGATCAGGATGTGGAACACCGCCCAGGGCCAGCCCAGCACAAACTGGATCCACCAGGGCAGCAGCGCGATCAGGATGAAGATCAGCTCGCCGGCGTAGAGGTTTCCGAACAACCGCAAGCCGAGCGAGATGGGCTTGGCCAGATCCTCGACGATCCGCAGCAGCAGGTTGAACGGCATGAACCACTTGCCGAAAGGATGAGTCAGGATTTCCATGGTGAAGTGAGCCGGGCCTTTGACCTTGAAGCTGTAGTAGTACAGCAGCAGCAGCACCGAAATCGACAGCCCGAAAGTCGAGTTCAAATCGGTCGAAGGGACGCTGCGCAGATAGGGCACGCCGAACAGCGCGGCGATGGACGGCAACAGGTCGACCGGGAGCAGGTCCATGAAATTCCAGAGAAACACCCAGACAAAGATGGTGAGCGCCAACGGCGCGATCACCGGGTTGCGGCCGTGGAAGGAATCCTTGACCTGGGTGTCGACGAATTCGACCAGAATCTCGCACAAGTTTTGCAGGGGTCCGGGCACGTCGCTGGTGGCCGATTTGGCCGCCTTCATGAACAGCCACAAGAAAAAGGAGCCCAGCGCGATCGAGAAAAACAGGGTATCCAGATGGAGGGACCAGAACCCCTCGCCGATCTTGAGGTTGGTCAGATGGTGGATGATGTACCCCGTTGCGGAGTGACCGGATTCGCTCATAGCGTCCTCACCGAAGCGTCGAGTGTGAAGGGTAAAGCCAGCCAGTAGCCCATTAGCGCGGCGATGTACGCCAGCAACAGCGGCAGCGGCGCAACATCGAGCCACAGCAGGGCGACGCTGAGCAGCCCGACCGTCAGCAGGAGCTTGACGACTTCGCCCACGTAAAAGGCGCGGGCGATCTTGGCGGCGGGCGCGCCGACGCGCACCGAGAAAACCTTGCTGGCGTAATAGAAAGTGACAAGCGTGCTGATGCCCCCGCCGATCAAGGCGGAGTAAGCGCTCTTGAAACTGCCGAGGACCAAAGAGGCGACCGCGATCAACAGCGTGAGGGACAATTGAATGGCAGTGATTTTACGGGTGACCTGTTTTGCGCCCATGGCTCGCATTAGTTCTAGTTGTGCAGGCACCGCATTGCGCCGGGCATGTTTTAAAATCGTTATATTCTGTTTTGTGTATTTATTATTTCGCACCGCGCGAAAGGCCGGGACTCCTCTCGGAAACGTCTGTTTCGTGACCTTTCCCGGCTTCGCAGAGTGCTACGGATTATAGGGAATTTGCCGCGGCGGGGTCAACGAAAATAACCCTGTCACTTCACCCGCGCAATAATGCCATCCAGCTCGTCCAAAGTGTTGTAATGAATAACCATCCGGCCCTTGCCGGACACGTCGTGGCGCAATTGCACCCGCGCGCCCAACCGTTCGGACAAATCGTTTTGCAGCGACTGGATGTCGGGGTCCGCCGGCTCGGATCGCGCCGGCGCGGCCGTCGCATCCCGTTGCAGCCGCCGCGCCAGCTCCTCGGTTTCCCGGGCCGTTAGCCCGCGCAGCAACACCTGCCGGGCCGCCTCCAGTTGCAGCGCGGGCGGCAAGGGCAGCAAGGCGCGGGCGTGGCCCATGTCGAGCTTGCGCTCCCGGACCCACTGGCGCACCTCCTCGCCCAGTTCCAGCAACCGCAACAAATTGCTCACCGTCGCGCGCGACCGGCCCACCGCATCGGCCGCCTGCTGGTGGGTGAGATCGAATTCGTCGATCAGCCGCTGCAAGGCCAGGGCTTCTTCCAGGGGATTCAAATCTTCGCGCTGGATATTTTCGATCAGCGCCATGGCGATGGCGGCCCGGTCGGTCACCGCGCGGACCACGGCCGGCACTTCGCTCAAGCCGGCCAGTTGGGCGGCGCGCCAGCGCCGCTCGCCGGCGATCAGCTCGTAGCGTTCCCCGTCCAGGGGCCGCACCACCACCGGCTGCACGATGCCCTGAGCGCGGATCGAGTCCGCCAATTCTTGCAAGCTGTCCTCGCGCAAATCCTGGCGGGGCTGATAGCGGCCCCTGACGATCTGTCCGATGGGCAGCGACCGCAGCGTATCCGCGTCCGCGGTCCCCGGATCGGGGCCGGCTTCGCCGCGCTGGACCGCCGCGCCCGCGCCAAGCAAGACATCCAGGCCGCGCCCGAGCCCCCCTTTTCGCCTGATCATGTTTTGTTCCCGCTCCCTGTCGCGATTTTTGCCGCCGGCCGCCGCAGCCGCTTGCGGACTTCCTTCGCCAGATCCCGATAGCTTTGCGCGCCGCGCGATCCGTCGTCGTAATGGATGATCGGCAATCCGTAGCTCGGCGCTTCCGCCAGACGCACGTTGCGCGGGACCAGCGTGTCGAACACCGTCTCGCCAAAATGCTCCAGCAACTGGGCCGAGACCTCGTTGGCCAGCCGGTTGCGCGGGTCGAACATGGTGCGCAGCACCCCCTCGATCCGCAGGCCGGGATTGGTGGACTTGCGCACTTTCTCGATGGTGTCGAGCAGCGCCGACAACCCTTCCAGCGCGTAATACTCGCACTGGACCGGCACGATCACCGAATGGGCGGCGGTCAGCGCGTTGACCGTCAGCATGTTCAGCGACGGCGGGCAGTCGATCATGATCACGTCGAAATTCCACTCCACCGGCGCAAGGGCGGCGCGCAGCCGTCCCGGCGCGTTTTCCGTTTCCAGCAGATTGATCTCGGCGGCGGTCAGGTCGCCGTTGGCCGGCAGCAATTGCATCTGGGCCTTTTCCACCCATTGCAGCGCCTCGGTCAAGGTCGCCTCGCCCAGCAGCACGTCGTAGCTGGTCGCGGCCACGGCGCGCTTGTCCACGCCGCAGCCCATGGTGGCGTTGCCTTGCGGATCGAGATCGATCAGCAGCACGTTTTGCCGCAGCGCCGACAGACAGGCGGCCAAATTGACGGCGGTCGTGGTCTTGCCGACCCCGCCCTTTTGATTGGCGATCGCGATGATGGTAGCCATGACCTCAACCTCGGGAAGCGCTCGCGCGGGCCAAATGGACCAGGTGGCGTTCGGCGTCCAGGCTCGGCACCCGCAGCGGATAAACGTCCACCACGGCGTAGCCGGCCGGCAGGCGCGCCAGCTCGTCGTCGGGAAACACGCCTTTCATCGCCAGCAGCCGGCCCTCGGGCGCGCACAGCCGCCCGGCGTCGGCGACCAGTTCGGCCAGGGTCGCGAACGCCCGCGACACCACGCTGTTGAACGGCGTGTCCGGCCGGTACTCCTGGACTCGAACGCGCACCACGCTGACGTTGCGCAATTGCAGTTCGGCGCTGGCTTGGACCAGAAACCGGGTCCGCTTGCCGTTGCTGTCCAACAGCCAGAATTGCTGGTCCGGGCGAACGATGGCCAGCGGGATGCCCGGCAAGCCCGCGCCGCTGCCCACATCCAGAATGCGCGGCCCTTCCAGCCACGGCAAAATCGACAAGCTGTCCAACAAATGCCGGGCCACCATCGCTTCCGGCGCGCGCACGGCGGTCAGATTATAGGCCCGGTTCCAGCGCTCCAGCAGGGTCAGATAGGCGCTCAAGCGCCCGCAAGCGCCCTCCGGCAACCGGATCTCCAGCTCGCCGCACCCTTCGATAATGGCTTGTTCGATATTCATGCAACAATGTCGCTTGCGATCCGTCGGGCCGATGGGTCAAGAAGGCGCGGATTGTAACATGCCCGCCGGGGCTGGCCGGATCGCCGCGACCGGCCCTCGAACGAGCGCCGGCCAGCCCGGCGCGACGCTCTCGGCCCGCGCGGCATTCGCTCGAATCCGCCGCTCCCCGAAACCGAAAGCGCGGCCGCGCGGTCAGAACGAACACCGGTCGCGGCCGCGCCGCCCGTTGGCCGCGCCAGCCCGTTTCCTCTCGGTGTGGAGATTGCTTGCGATGATCCGCCAATTGCATCCGCCGCGTTATACCTTGGGCGAGGAAATCGCCAACAGCTTGACTCACGGTTTGGGCGTCGTGTTCGGCATCGCCGCGCTCGCGGTGTTGATCGCTTTCGCCAGCCTGCGCGGCGACGCTTGGCATATCGTCGGCTGCAGCGTTTTCGGCGCGGCGCTAATCCTGCTCTACACCACCTCGACGCTGTATCACAGCATTCCCTTGCCCGAGGTCAAGGCGGTGCTGCGCACGCTCGATCACTCGGCGATTTTTATCCTGATCGCCGGCACGTATACCCCGTTTTTGCTGGTGAACCTGCGCGGTCCCTGGGGCTGGTCGCTGCTCGGGCTGATTTGGGGCTTGACGCTGCTGGGCATCGCGTTGCGGATCGCGCGCGGGCGGCAATCGATGCGCTGGGCGGTCGGCCTGTACATCGTCATGGGTTGGGCGGTGGTTATCGCCATCGAGCCGCTGGCGGACAGCGTCGCGCCGGGCGGCTTGCTGCTCTTGCTGCTCGGCGGCTTGGCCTATACGCTCGGCGTCGGCTTTTACCTTTGGAAGCGGCTGCCCTACCATCACGCTATCTGGCATATGTTTGTCTTGGCCGGCAGCATGTTTCATTTCTTCGCTATCCTGTTCTATGTCATCCCGCTGGCCGCGCCCGTTCAAGGCGGCCAGCTCGATTAGCGTTTGCCCTTTCCAACTTCTGGGGCCTTGATCGTGGCCGAAGACCCGCCGCTTGCCGAACCGCCCCGCGCGCACGGAGAACCTCCGCTGCGAGCCCGCCTGCGCGCCGCGCCGGAGGATTTTCGGGTTCGGGAAACGATAAATTTCGCGCTGGAAGGCGCCGGCGAGCATGTCTGGCTCCGGGTGCGCAAGCGCGACGCCAATACCGAGTGGGTGGCGCGGCGCCTGGCGGAACGGGCGGGCGTGTCGGCCGGGGCGGTCGGCTACGCCGGCCTCAAGGACCGCCGCGCGGTGACCGAACAATGGTTTTCGGTGCATTTGCCCGGCCGGCCGGAGCCGGACTGGAACGGTGGCGAGGGCGACGATTTCCGCGTGCTGGAAGCGGTGCGCCATTCCCGCAAGCTGCGGCGCGGCGCGCTGTCCGGCAACGCCTTTCGCATCGTCGCGCGCGAGATCGAGGGCGATCCCGCCGAGCTGGCGCGACGGCTGCGCCGCATCGCCGAAAACGGCGCGCCCAACTATTTCGGCGAACAGCGCTTCGGCCGGGAGGGCGGCAATCTGGAGCGGGCCGAGGCGCTGCTGCGCGGCGAAGAATCGGCGCGGGACCGACACCGGCGCGGCTTGTATCTGTCCGCCGCCCGCTCCGCGCTGTTCAACGCCGTGCTGGCGCGGCGGGTCGTTCGGGGCGACTGGAACCGGCCGCTACCGGGCGAGACCTTGATGCTGGATGGCAGCCACAGCATCTTTACCGCAACCGAACCGGACGCCGCGATCCATCGGCGAGTGGCCGAACTGGACCTGCATCCGACCGGGCCATTGTGGGGGGCCGGCGAGCTGCCCTGCGAGGGGCAAGCGCGGGAATTGGAGCGAGCGGTCGCGGCGGATTGGCCGATTTTCCGCGACGGGCTGGCGGCACAAGGCCTGCGCCAGGAGCGCCGCGCCTTGCGGCTGCGCGTCGGGGACGCGGCGCTCGATTGGCCGGACCCCGCGACCGCCGTCTTGCGTTTTCATTTGCCGGCGGGCGCTTACGCCACCACCGTGCTGCGCGAATTGTTCCGGTCAACGGATTGAGGCGCCATGCGAACCGCCACGCCGATCGCCGCCGTCGCGCCGTCTCCGCAATGGCGGCGGCTGGCCACCAGCGCCCTGATCGACGCCGCCGGCGCGCTGTTGTTGCTGGCCGGGTCAGCCGCTGGCCTTGGCGCGCTGTTCCGCTTGCCTTTGCCCTACGTCGGCCAATCCCTGCTGGCCTTCGCGGCCTTGCTGCTCGCGCTGCTGCCGTTTTTGCCGCAGCATCTGCCCTTGCAGCGCTTTGGCGCGGCCAATCGCGTCACCCTGTTGCGGGCCGCGATCGCCGCGCTGGCGGCCGGATTGATCGGCCGCGCGCCGCTGACGTCCGGCTTGCTCTGGTCCGTTGCCGCGCTGGCGGGCCTCGCTTTGGCGCTCGACGGCGTGGACGGCTATCTGGCGCGCCGGGACCATCTGCAAAGCCCGTTCGGGGCGCGGTTCGACATGGAGGTGGACGCCTTCCTCATTTTGGTGCTGGCCACCCTGGTTTATCAGACCGATAAAGCCGGGGCTTGGGTGCTACTATCGGGGCTGATGCGCTACGGGTTTATCGCGCTCGGCCGCGCGCTGCCGCAGTTGAACCAACCGTTGCCGCCCAGCAAGCGCCGGCAGGCGATTTGCGTGATTCAAAGCATCGCCCTGGTCGCCGCCCTGACGCCGCTTTTGGTTCCGCCTTGGAGCGCCCGGCTGGCCGCCGCCGCGCTCGGCGCGCTGATCGCCTCGTTTGCCGCAGATGTCATCTGGCTGGCCCGCCATTCACTCTCGGAGGAGAATTCCGCATGATGCTCAAGCACGTCACCGCGTTGCGTCAAATCGGTTTGCGCCTGTTGCTGGCCGTCGCGCTGGCGACGGCGGCGAACCCGCTTCGGGCCGAACCGAAACCCTACGTGATCGACCCCGAACATTTCAGCGTCGGTTTTTTGGTCCACCACATCGGCTACGCTGCGGTGTTGGGCCTGTTTCGCAAGGCGGAAGGCTCGTTCGTGTTCGACGAGGACACCGGCGAACTCTCCGACTTGCAAATCGCGGTGGATGCCGCGAGCGTGTTCACCAACCACGAAAAGCGCGACAAGCATCTGCGCGGCGAGGATTTTCTGGACAGCGACCAGCATCCGCAAATGACCCTGACCGCCAAGCGCGGCCAGTTCAAAAAACAGCGGCCGACGGCGCTCGAAGGCCAGTTGACCTTGCGCGGCGTCACCCGGCCGATCGCGCTGCAAGCGACCTGGAACAAAAGCGACCGCTACCCGATCCCGATCTCCATCGCGGACCCGTTTCCCTACGTGTTGGGCGCGTCGGCGCGGGGAACCCTCAAGCGAAGCGATTTCGGGATGAGCTACGCCGTCGATAACGGCTGGGTCGGCGATACGGTGGAACTGATCATCGAATTTGAAGCGCGCCGGCGGTGAGCGCCGATGCCGGGTTCGTTCGCTTGCCCCAGAGCTGCAACAACGCAGGACCCAGGCGGTCGATGCCGCCCAAAGCGCCCGGTCCCGGCGTCAAACCCGGCCTGAACCCGGCTTCCAAAAAGCGCCCGATCAGCTCGGGGTCGCGCGAGAACAGATGCGCCGGAACGTGCCAGGGCAGATCGCGCCCGCCCACCACGGCCGGCGGCTGGTGATCGCCCAGCGCCAGCAGCGCGGCGTCCGGCGGGGCGTGCTGGCGCAGATAGCCCTTTAGCACCTCCAGGTTGTAGCGGATGCTTTGGATATAAGCGGCCGCCAGTTCCTGCCCTTCCAGCCGCTGGCTCAGCGTCGGCGAAACCGGCGCGTCGACCGGCGGGGAAGGCCGGTCGAGTCGGCTCCAGTCCGCCTGATAGGGCGGCAGCGGCGCGAAAGGGGCATGGCTGTTGATGGTGGGGAAAAAGACCAACAGCGGCCGGCGGCCGGCGGCTTCGACTTCGAGCCGGTGAATGCGGCGCAGGCTGTATTGATCGGGGATCGCCCACCAGCCGTAAGCGGTCCCCCGATAGTCCAGCGACCGGGCATCGTAGATCGCATCAAAGCGATAAAACGCGCCTTCCGGCCACGCGAATTTCAGTCCCGGCATCACCGCCACCGCGCGATAGCCGGCGTCCCTGAAGCGGGTGACCAGGGTGGTCCGCGCGGAATTCAGCAAATCGCGATAATCGCCTTGATCGGCGATCCGCACCCCGGACAGCAAGCTCGCGTGCGCCAGCCAGGACAAACCGCCGAAGGTGCTGGACTCGACCCGCGCCGAGACGCTCATCCAGCCGGCGGCTTGCAGCTCCCGCTCCAGCGCCGCGAAATCGCCGGCGAGCGGCGCGGAGAAACGCGCGTCGTCGAAAACCAGCGCGCCGTAGGATTCGAGGAAAATCACGAACAGATCGCGGGGTTGCTGGCGATTGGCGTCCAGCTCGGGCAAGGGCGCTTGGGCGCTAATGCGATCCTGGCCGCGAAACCAAGTGGCGGCCAGCGCCAAACGCGCTTGCTCGGCGAACACCCCGGCGACGGGCAAGGCGAACCACTGTTCGGTGATCAGGCGCGGGCTGGCCCGCCCCGCGCCGTAGAGCGCGAGCACGCTCAAGGCCAGCGCCGCCAGCCCGCGCCGGCCCGAAGCTCGCGCCAACGCGCTCAAAACCGCGCCGAAAGCCCAGCGCGCCAGAAGGGACAGCGCCACCGAGCCAGCGAGCAGCATCGACGCCGCGAGCCATAGCCGCCAGCCGGGGACGCTGTCCGCGAACATGGCCGCCACCCGACGGGCATGCCCGAGGTCCCAATACAGATTGACGGAGCGACCCAGCAACGCGGGGGCGGTCACATCCACGTAACGCCCCAAGACGAAAACAACGTAACCTGCGACCAGCGCGTCTCGCGCCAGCCGGCCCGGCGCGCCCCGGCGCGCGGCGATCAGGGCGAGAACCAGCAGCAGCGCCGCCAGTTCGACGGAAATTTCCGGAACCCAGCGCACGCCGACCGTCGGCCAGCGGTTTTGAAAAGTCAGCCCCGCATTGAGAGCGAACAAGCCGAGCGCCAGCTTGAGCGGCGCGGTCCGCTGACCGATCTCTACCCCTGCGGTCGCCATGGCCGGCTGCCGTTGAGAATTCGCCGAAACCGGATGGCGGATGAGCGCGCCGTTAAGTTTTCGGCGCGCGCGCCGGATCGCGGCGGATGCGGTGCGGCGGCGCTTGGCGGCGCACCAAGCCGCAACAAGGCCAGCGCCCCGACACTTTTAACCGTCATCAGTCCCCTCCGCGCCAGCGGATAACGGCCATCCGGCTCACAACTGGCGGAAAATTGGCGATTAGCGTAGCATTTCATCAGCGCTATGAACCTTTTCCCCGTTCGCCGTTCATCCGGGAGAGCCCATTTCACAAGGTTATTCCTCGGCCTGCGATCCGCAAACGGGACGCTATTTGACACCCCTGCCCCCATGCCAAGCGTTCCGCGTGGGGTTTTCGTTTGAGCCCAACCTTGACCCAAACCGTGGGAGGCGAATCAAGATGAGCCGGTTAGACGAAGAGCAGGAGTTCTCAAACGAGGGCGAGGTTCCGCAAACCAGCGAGCAACCCAGCGAAGAAATGCAGCGCTGTCTCGATGAAGTCGTGACCGTGTTGCGCAAGTACGATATCGGGGTGACGCTGTGCCTGGCCAACGACCGGGAATCGGTGTTGATGTACCGGCTTCCCGAATGGTGCGCGGTCGAGCTGAACGACGGCTCGCCGGAAGTGAATAGCGACAAATTGTGGCAAACCGACGATCTGGAACAACTGCTGTCGCGCAGCTACCGGCTGGCGAGCGCCCTGGCTCAAGTCAACGAGCGCCTGCACGCCGAATCGACCCGGCTGGAGGATTTCGTCCGCAACCTCGGCCAACACCTGTTGGACCCCAACCGCAAAAGCCATTGAACCCCGAGGCCGAGGGAGCTGCGCGACGCGGCCGGGGGCTTCTCAGTCGCCGCCGGCGCGCGCTCCCCCCTCCTCCGGCGCTTCGCCCGTCGGCTTGGCCAGCAGCGGCGCCAAATCCATTTCCCTGAGCACGCCGATGGTGTATTCCCAGCGGCCCGCGGCGCACAGGCCGCTCAAACCGGCATGCTCGTAAGCTTCCAGCGCCGCTTGGACGCAGGCCGATCGCACTCGTTCCGCCAATTGGCGCTTAGGGTCGTTCATCGCCTCGCCGCCACTTTCAGTTCGTCGGGTTGACCGGCGCATCGGCCGGCCGCCACGCCCGCGCCAGTTCCCTGGCGCGCGCCAGCTTGTCCCCGCTCAGTTGGCTGGCGGCGTACTCCAGGGGCTGGGACGCGCCGACGTAGCCGCCGGTCGCCGACAGGTTCAGCCAGACATGGGCTTGCAGCCAATCCTGCTGGACGCCTCTGCCGTTGCTGTAGAGCATCCCCAGCGCGTATTGCGCCAAGGACAGGCCGCTGTTGGCCGCTTTTTCGAAACCTTCGACCGCCTGCCGGTCATCCCGCGCCGCGCCGCGGCCGGTCGCGTGCGCCAGAGCCAACATCAGTTGCGCCAGCGGCAGGTTTTGCGCCGCCGCCTTGCGATACCACGCCGCCGCCTGGGCGTCGTCGCGCGCCAGCCCGCCTCGGCCGTCGGCGTAAAACAAGCCCAGATTCAATTGGGCGAGCGCCAAGCCGCGTTCGGCCGCCTTGCGGTACCACGCCGCCGCCTGGGCATCGTCGCGCGGCGTGCCCCGGCCCGTGGCGTGCAGCACGCCGATATTGAATTCGGCCTCCGCATTTTCCTGCTTGGCGGCCTCCCGAAACCAGTACAGCGCCTGCCGGTCATCCTGCGATACGCCCAAACCGGTGGCATACATCCCGGCGACCCGGAGCTGGCTTTCGATGTGGCCTTGCTCCGCCGCCTTCCGGTACCATTGGACGGCCTGACTCTCGCTGCGCTCGATCAACTCGCCCCGAACATAACAGGCCGCCAGCCAATATTGGGCTTCGACATCATTCTGCTCGGCCGCCTTGCGCAGCCAGTCCAAGGCCGCCTGCGGGTCGCGCGACAAACCGCGGCCGAGCGCGTAGCGTTCCGCCAACCGGAGCTGAGCCCGAGGGCTGCCGCCCTTGGCGGCCGAGCTTAGCAGTTGCAGGCCCCGGGCCTCGTCCTGGTCCACGCCGCGCCCGCCGAGATAGCCGTTGGCCAACTCCAGTTGCGCCACGGGCAAATTCTGGTCGGCCGCGCGCCGGAACCATTGCAAGGCTTCCCGCTCATCGCGCGTCACGCCGCGCCCGTCGGCGTACATGCGGCCCAGATAATATTGCGCCAGCGGCAAATTCTGGTCGGCCGCGCTCCGGTACCACCGCAGCGCTTCCGCGTCGTTGCGGGCCGTTCCCCTGCCCTCCGCATACAGCCGGCCCACGTTCAATTGCGCCAACCCCAAACCTTGCTCGGCCGCCTTGCGAAACCAGCCGAACGCCTCGCCGACGTCGGGTGCCATGCCCCGACCGTTGAGATAGCGCACGCCCAGGTTGTACTGGGCCCCGGCGTGGCCTTGCTCGGCCGCCTTGCGATACCAGAACGTCGCGTCCCGGTCGCTGGCCGCCATGCCGCGCCCGGTCGAGTACATCGCGCCGAGAGCGAATTGGGCGCCGCGATGGCCCGCCGCCGCCGATTTCTCGTACCACTGCACCGCCTCCTTGTCATCGCGCGACACCCCGCGCCCGCTGGCGTAAAAATTTCCCAGCTCAAACTGCGCCTTGGCGTTTTTCTGGAGGGCCGCGCGCCGGTACCAGCCGATCGCTTCCCGGTCGTCCTGGCCCAGATCTTGTCCGTTGGCGTATTTGAAACCCAGTATGTATTGCGCTTCGGGATCGCCCCGCTCCGCCGATTTGCGCAGCCACAGCAGCGGTTCTTTCGGGTTGGGCGCCGCGCCGGGATTCTCGACGTAGATCATCGCCAGATTGAATTGGGCGGTGGCGTTGCCCTGTAGCGCCGCGCGCCGGAACCACTCGATGGCGTTGCTTTGGCTGCGGGTGACCCCCTCGCCGCGCAGGTACATCAGGCCGACCATGGTCTGCGCCCTGGGATCGCCCTGCTTGGCCCAGGTCAAGTATTCCTCGAACGCCGCGCCAAAATCGCCGCGCTGATACGCCTCGGCGGCGGTGTTGGTCACCGCGTCGGACGTGATCGGCCGGTTGTCGCCGTAATGCCAGACGCCCTTTTCGTCTTGCCATTTTTTGAGGTTGGCGTCGGGCGCCGGAGCGGCGTGCGCTCCGGCGATCAGGACGCCCAACAACCACGCGAGCTTGCGCATGACCACCTCCGCATCGAGAATGTTGAAATCTCTTGAATTGCCGTAAACTGCCTCAATATCCTTTATCGGACAATACCGCAACCACCGTCGCCGCCCATTCGCGGCCGGCCGCACCCGCGAGAGCGGCCAAAGGGGTTGCGGCTGCCGGCTCCCATCACCGATCAGCCAAACAGCGAGGACTTCCGCATGGCCGTCAATTTGCAAAAAGGACAGCGCATCAGCCTGGAAAAAGAGGCGGGGCGCGGTTTGAATCACGTCGTCATGGGGCTGGGCTGGGGCATGAAACAGGTCCAGTCCCGCGGCTTTCTCGGTTTCGGGTCCGGCACCCGCCAGGAAGCCGTCGATCTGGATGCCTCTTGCCTGCTGTTCGACGCCAGCGGCAATTTAGTGGATACGGTCTGGTTCAGGCAACTGGAAAGCCGTTGCGGCTCCGTGCGCCACAGCGGCGACGACCGCTCCGGCGGCGGCGAAGCCGGTTCCGACAACGAGCGGATCAGCATCGAGCTCAACCGCTTGCCGGCGACCGTCCAGACCCTGATCTTCACGGTCAACAGCTTTAGCGGCGAAGGCTTCGCCGGCATTCCGAGCGCCTTTTCCCGGATCGTGGACGGGAGCGGCGGCGGCGAAATCGCCCGCTTCGATTTGTCGCTGGAAGGCGGCAATTACACGGGCCTGCTGATGACCAAACTCTACCGCCACAACAGCGAATGGAAGCTGCAAGCCATCGGCGAACACGCCAGCGGCCGCACCTTTCACGACCTGCTGCCGGCGCTGAAACCTTATCTGTAACGCCACAGGAACGCTGAGCATGGACTTGCAACCCGGCCAGAATTTCTCGATCAGCAAACTCAGCCCCGCGCCGGCCGCCGTCGAAATCGCGTTGGCCTGGGAGCCGACCAGCACGCCGCTGGCCCTGGATTCCAGCGCTTTCGCGCTGACCGCCCAGGGCAAGGTGCGCGGCGATGAGGATTTTATCTTCTACAACCAGTTGTCGCTCGCCGGCGGCGGCATCCAGCGCGCCGGCGACGGTCGGGCCTTTACCGTCAGCTTCGGCCAACTGCCGGCGGCCATCGAAAAGATCGTGGTCGCGCTGACCATCGATCAGGGTCGCCGGCGCGGCCAATCGTTCGGCCAATTGAACCAAGTGCGGGCGGAAGTCCGCGACGCGCAAAGCAAAGCGCCGCTGGCCGTTTTTCCGCTCGCGACCAAGATGATGGCGGAAACCGCGCTCATCATCGGCGAATTTTATTTGCGCAACGCCGAATGGAAATTCCGCGCCGTCGGCCAGGGTTTCGGCGGCGGCTTGGGGCCGCTGGCCCAGCAATACGGCGTCGAGGTCGGCGATGACCCCGACGCCGATGCGCCGCCCGCCGCGCCCGCCCCATCCGCCGCCACTCCAAAGCCGGCCCCGGCCCCGCCGCCGGCCACGCCCGTCGCGCCGCCGTCCGCCAACCCGGTCCGGCTGGAAAAAATCACCCTGGACAAGCGCAATCCCAGCATCTCGCTGGAGAAAAAGGGTCAAGGGTTCGGGGAAATCGTGGTCAATCTCAACTGGCACCAGGACAGCGGCGGCGGTGGGGCCAAAGGCTTTTTCGGCCGGCTGACCGGCGGGCGCAAGATCGATCTCGATCTGGGTTGCCTGTTCAAGCTGCGGGACGGGCGCGGCGGCGCGGTGCAAGCGTTGGGCGACACTTTCGGCAACCTGCACCAGCCGCCCTACATCCGGCTCATGGGCGACGACCGCAGCGGCGCGAGCGCCCAGGGCGAGTTTCTGCACATCAACGGCCAGCACTGGAACGAGTTGGACCGGGTGGTGCTGTTCGCGATGATTTACGAAGGCGCGCCCAACTGGGCGGAAACCGACGCCGTGGTCACCCTGCAAGCCCCCGGTCAACCGACCCTGGAAATCCGGCTCGACAGCCACCGCAGCGACCAGCGCATGTGCGCCCTAGCGCTTTTGGAGAACCAGGGCGGCAACCTCAAGGTCACCAAACTGGTCGAATATTTTCAGGATCACCGCTACATGGATCAAGCCTACGGTTTTGGCTTGCGCTGGGTCGCGGGATCGAAAGACTAATTTCGTTTTCAATTTCACCCCGTACTGGAGAAAATGCCATGGCTCTCGAATGGTTGAAGCAACGTTACGCCGAAGTCAGCGCCAATCTGAAAACCGAAGTCGCCAAGATCAAAAACAAGACCTTTTTGGAATCGGTGGTGGCCGGCTGCGCGCTGGTCGCTCACGCCGACGGCGTGGTCCGCCCCGAGGAAAAACAGAAAATGATGGGCTTCTTGCGCAACTCCGAAGTGCTGTCGGTGTTCGACCCGCAAGACATCATCGCCACGTTCGACAAGTACTCCAAACAGTTTGAATTCGACCATCAAATCGGTCAGGCCAGCGCGTTGCAGGTGGTGGCCAAGCTCAAGGGCAAAGATTCCGAATCGCGGCTGATGGTGCGGGTCTGTTGCGCCATCGGGGCCGCCGACGGCAACTTCGACGACCAGGAAAAAGGCGTGGTGCGCGCGATTTGCAACGAGTTGGCCCTCAATCCCAAAGACTTCGATCTCTAAGCGCGAGACCTCATGGAACAACACATCGGTTTTCCCCTGGAAACCATCGCCATCTTTGCGGCGGTGGTCGCTTTTTCGGTGTGGCTGGATTTGCGGCTGCACCGGGACGGCAAGGACATCAGCATCGCCAACGCCATCGCCTGGTCGCTGTTCTGGATTTTCCTGGCCCTCGCCTTTTATTTTTACATCAAGATCCATCACGGAGCCGAATTCGCCGAACTGTACCTGGCCGGCTACATCCTGGAAAAATCGCTGTCGGTGGACAACTTGATGGTGTTCGTCGCCATCTTCTCCTCCTTCGGCATCAAAGGGGCCTTGCAGCACCGGGTCTTGTATTTCGGCATTCTCGGCGCGGTGATTTTCAGGATGCTGTTCATCGCCTTCGGCACCACGCTGTTCGGGCTGAGCACCTGGATCGAGTTCGTGTTCGCGGCCATCGTGGCCTGGACCGGCTGGAAAATGCTGTCCGGCGTCGGCGGGGACGATGAAATCGAGGACTATTCCGATCACTGGTCGGTGCGGATGACCCAGAAGCTGATTCCGGTCTACCCGCGCTTGCACGGCCACCATTTCTTCGTGGACCGCCAGCACGTGGAGGCCATGACGGCCAAAGACCCCGGCATTGTGGTCGCCCGCAAGGCGGCGCAATACGCCACGCCGATGTTGCTGTGCCTGGTGGTCATCGAAGTTTCCGACATCGTTTTCGCTTTCGATTCGGTGCCGGCGATCATCGCGGTCACCCGCGAACCGCTGTTGGTTTACTCGGCGGTCATTTTCGCCATCCTGGGCTTGCGCTCGCTGTATTTCGTGCTGGCGGCGGCGCAGAAGTACCTGATCCATCTGGACAAGGCGGTGGCGGCGCTGCTGTTTTTCATCGCCTTCAAGCTGGCGCTGCAAGCGTCCAATCACATGTTCCACTGGCCGGGGTTCAACATCTCCGCCAACTTGAGCCTGATGATCATCCTCGGCACGCTGGCGGCGGGCGTCATCGCCTCGCTGGTGTTCCCGGCGAAAGACGAGCCGGAAGACGCGAGCGCGGCACGCTTGGCGAAAGTGGAAGAAAAGATCGAGGCGCGCGACCGCGAAATCTAACCCCGGTTGCCAGACGGCGCGGACGGAAAACTGTCGATCCCGGCCCGCCCGTTTCTGGCCCCCTTCACACTCCTATCCGCATTCACTTTACGGGAGGACACTTTTATGGCTATTTCTCTCAACAAAGGCGGCAAGTTATCGCTGAGCAAGGAAGCGCCGGACTTGAAAAAAGTCCTGGTCGGACTCGGCTGGGACGCGCGCGCCACCGACGGCGCCGATTTCGATCTGGACGCTTCGGCGTTCTTGCTGGACGCCGGCGGCAAAGTCCGTTCCGACGCCGATTTCATTTTTTACAACCAACTGAAATCGACCTGCGGTTCGGTGCAGCACACCGGCGACAACCGCACCGGCGCGGGCGAGGGCGACGACGAGGCGCTGATGGTCGATCTGAGCCGGGTGCCGGCGGAGGTCCAGAAAATCACCTTCACCGTGACCATCCACGACGCCGACCAGCGCAAGCAGAACTTCGGCCAAGTGCAAAACGCCTTTATCCGGCTGGTCAACGCCGAAACCAACGTCGAGGTGGCCCGCTACGATCTCGGCGAAGACGCTTCCACCGAAACCGCGATGATCTTCGGCGAACTCTACCGCCACAGCGGCGAATGGCGTTTCGGCGCGGTCGGCCAGGGTTACGCCGGCGGGCTGGCCGCGATGTGCCGCCAGTACGGCATCAACATCTGAGTCGCCGAATTCCGCTCTTTCCACTTTCACTGCCTGGAGGATGACAGATATGGCTATTTCACTGCAAAAAGGCGGCAACGTCTCGCTGAGCAAGCAAGTGCCCGGCCTGAAGCGGGTACGGTTTGGCCTGGGCTGGGATTTGCGCAAGACCGACGGCGCGGCGTTCGATCTGGACGCCTCGGCGTTCGTGCTCGACGCCGGCGGCAAGGTGTTGAGCGACCAGCATTTCGTGTTCTACAACAACCCCAAGGCTCCGGGAGGCGCGGTCGAGCACAAGGGCGACAACCGCTCCGGCGAGGGCGAG
>JAEUPW010000051.1 GCA_016790045.1 Candidatus Competibacteraceae bacterium | reverse complement strand
TCGGTATCGTAGGCGGACGCGAACCAGGTGTAATTCATCCACGCCCACCAGATGGCGAAAAAAGCGAGCGCGAAGCCCAACAGTCCCTGGGCGATATGCTGGGCGGCCAAGGCGTGGTGAAGTTCGCGGGCGGCGGCAGCGATCGCCACCACAAACACCAGATCGAAAAACAGCTCCAGCGTGGTGGCGGCGCGGTGATGCTCGTGAATGTCGCGCCCCCGCATGAGCGCTTTGGGGCGGGTCGGCATAAAGCTCCGATTCCAAAAATCGGCGGCGGACCCGAAAAGGATAAGGTCAGCCGCCAAATGAACTTTGCCGATAGGCTAGCACACGGCAAGCGATTTTTCCGGCCCCGGCGGCCGTGTTGCCGGGGCCGGATTTCCTCAACGGGCCAAATTCGCCGCCGCAGGAATCATCCATTGCAGGTGATACGCCTGGATGTAGGTGATGATGCCGATGATGACCGCGAAGAACAGGCTGTGCTTCAAGGTGAAGCGGAACAAGTCCGATTCCTTGCCGACCAGCCCCGCTGCCGCGCAGGCGACCGCGATGGACTGCGGCGAAATCATCTTGCCGGTGACGCCGCCGGTGGTGTTGGCCGCGATGGTCAGAGTCGGATCGACCCCGATCTGTTGCGCCGTGACCTGCTGCAAGTTGGCGAACAGCGCGTTGCTGGAGGTATCCGAGCCGGTGAGGAATACGCCCAGCCAACCCAGGAACGGCGAGAAGAACGGGAACAGCGCGCCGGTCGCGGCAAAGGCCAGACCCAGCGTCGAGGAAACGCCGGAGTAGTTGGCGATGAAGGCGAAACCGAGCACCAGGCCGATGGTGAAAATCGGCCGGGCCAGTTCCACCAGGGTCTCCCAGAAGGTCGTGAAGAAGGTCTTGATATTGACGCCGAGAATGAAGGCGCTGATGACGGCCGCCAGTAAGATTGACGTTCCGGTGGCGGACAGCACGTCGAGTTTGTAAACCGCTTCATACGGCGTGACCGCTTTCACAATCGGCACATCTTTTAACACCAGCTTATCCAGGCCGGGGATATGGAAGCTCATTACAAACGACTCTAGGGGCGCACCTTTAGCGAAGAGCGCTTTGAACGAAGGCAACGTCCAGATCGTGACCATGATAGTCAGGACGATGAACGGCGACCACGCTTTCAGGATTTGGCCGAGCGTGTATTGAGATTGCGAGCGATGTTCTGCGGCGGTAAGGCCGTTGGCCGCGCCTTGAAAAGAAAAATCCTGTTGCGGCTGCCACACGAAGCGCAGAAACAGCGTCATCACGACCAGACTGACCAGGGCGGAGGTGATGTCCGGCAGCTCGTAAGCCCAATGGTTGGAGGTGTAATACTGGGTCAGGGCGAAGGCCGCCGCCGCGACGAAGATGGCCGGCCAAGTTTCCCGCACGCCGCGCCAGCCATCCATGATGAACACCAGCCAAAACGGCACGAACAGCGACAGCAGCGGCAGTTGTCGGCCCGCCATCTGGCCGATCAAAAACGGGTCGGTGCTGGTGACTTTGCCGGCGACGGTGATCGGAATACCCAGCGCGCCGAAGGCCACCGGCGCGGTGTTGGCGATCAGGCACAGGCCGGCGGCATACAGCGGGTTGAAGCCCAGGCCGACCAGCAGCGCGGCAGTGATCGCGACGGGTGCGCCGAAACCGGCCGCGCCTTCCAAAAACGCGCCGAAGCAGAACCCGACCAGCACCATTTGCAAGCGCTGGTCGCCGGTGATGGAGAGTACCGACGAGCGGATGATCTCGAACTGGCCGGTCTTGACCGTCAGCTTGTACAGAAACACGGCGGCCACAATGATCCAGGAGATCGGCCACAAGCCGTAGAGAAAACCGTAACCGGTCGCCGCCAGCGCCATCGACACCGGCATTTGGTAGATCACCACCGCGACGATGATCGCGAGCGCCACGGTGATCAGGGCGGCGATGTGGCCCTTCATCCGCAGCACCGCCAGCGCGATGAAGAAAAAGATGATCGGGATGGCGGCGACCAGCGCCGACAGCCAGAGACTGCCGCCTAATGGCGCGTAAACTTGAGTCCAGGTTGGCATCGTCAGAGAACTCCTCGGTTGGTGGCGGATGGCGAAAACGCCTATTTTTTTCTTCCTGAAAGCCCGGCCGGGCGGATCGCGGGCGCAAAAATCCCCCTACCCGCTCGCGCGAGCATCCTTTAAGAAACTGAAACGACTGAGAAACTAGCTGGTGTTGGGATGAGAGCAGCGATCCACCAGATAGACGATGGACCGGTAATAGCGGCCGCTGTGCAGCGATAGGCCGATTTCGCAGGTGCGGCTGGTGGAATAGCCGGACTGGCACTCGTCGGGCAGCGCCGCCTTCAAATCGCGCAAGGCGCTGGCATTCAGTTCCGGGAGCGTGAAGCCTTTATCCCCGGCCCACCCGCAACAGGACACCCGGTCGGGAATAATCACCTTCTCGGCGCAGGCTTCGGCGATGGCTTTGAGCTTGGTTTGCAAACCCATGCGGGTGGTGCTACAGGTCGGGTGCAAGGCGACCGTTTCCGGCAATTGGCGCAGCGTCAGCCGCTCCAACACCGCGTCGTGTAGAAACTCGGTGATGTCGTACACCTTGAGTCCGAGCTTTTCCTGGTTGCATTTCAGCCGCAGCGAGCAGGGGCTGGTGTCGACGACGACGGGGTCTTGGCCGTTGCGGCTGGCTTTGAGCAAAGCCTGTTCGACTTCGCGCTGTTTGGCGTCGGCCTGTTCCGGCAACCCTTTGCTGGCAAAGGGTTGGCCGCAGCAAAGCGCGGTGGAATCGTCGGGCAGGATCACTTCAAATCCCGCTTTGCGCAGCAGCGCGGCGGTCTTGACCGGCAAAGCGTCGGTTTCGGGATCGTCCTGCGCGGGTCCCATGCTGCGGCTGGCGCAACTGGCGAAATAGACCACGCGCGGCCGATCCGACATCGCGCTCGCCTCCGGCGCAGGTAGCGCGCCAGCGGTCGGCATATAGCGGTTCCACAGCGGCAGCCGATTGCCCGACAGCTTGCGAACCGCGCCGGTGATCCAACCCTGGATGCTATTGCCGAGAAGGCGCTGCGAGAGGCTGGCCGCAGCCAGTCCCCACCGTGTGGCGGCGGTGACGGCGCTGAACTGCCCGGCGACCCGGTTGCCCATCCAGTTGCCGAGTGCGCCGCGCTCGCGGGCGCGGAGTTGCAGCATCATCGCGCCGGTGTTGATGCCGACCGGACAGGTCAGCGAACACAGGCTGTCGGCGGCGCAGGTTTCCACGCCCTGGTATTCGTAAGAGTCGCTGAGCGCCTGCAAGCGGCTGGCGTCCTCGCCCAGCGCCCGCAAGCGCGCCATTTCGCGCAGGCCGACGATGCGTTGGCGCGGCGACAGGGTGAGGGCGCGAGACGGGCAATTCGGCTCGCAAAAGCCGCATTCGATGCACTTGTCCACCAGCGGATCGACCGCCGCCATCGGCTTGATGTTTTTCAGATGCGCTTCCGGGTCGTCGTTCAAAATCACGCCGGGATTGAGCAGCTTGTGGGGATCGAACAGCGTCTTGATCTCCCGCATCAACCCATACGCCTGCTGGCCCCATTCCAGTTCGACGAACGGGGCGATGTTGCGGCCGGTGCCGTGCTCCGCCTTCAGCGAACCGTCGTATTGGTGGACGATCATCTTGCACACGTCGTCCATGAAGTTTTTGTAGCGTTCGGTTTCCGCCGGATCGGCGAAGTTGGGCGTGATGACAAAATGCAGATTGCCTTCCAGCGCGTGGCCGAAAATGATCGAGCCGCTGTAGCCGTGCCGGTCGAACAGCCGTTGCAAGTCCAGCGTCATCGCCGCCAGTTGCGGCACCGGCACCGCGACATCTTCGATGATGACGGTCGTGCCGGTCGCCCGCGCCGAGCCGACCGAAGGGAATAGGCCCTGCCGGATCGCCCACAGTTGGGTGAATTCTTCCGGCCGGTCGGTGAATTGGAACGGTAACAGGGTGGGGGTCAGCGTCAGCGCGACGGTAATGAGTTCGACCTGCGCGGTCAGATTCGCGGCGTCCATCGCCCGCGTTTCCACCAGCAGCGCGGCGGCGGCTTCCGGCAAGGTCTTGAAGTAGGGCGGCATTCCGGGCTTGTCTTCCACCGAACGGATCGAAGCCCGATCCATCAGTTCCACCGCCGCCACCGGCTGGGTTTTCAGCGCGGCGACCGCGATGCAGGCGGTTTGAATGTCGGGGAAAATCATCAGCGCGGTGGCTTTGTGGCTGTGTTCCTCGACCGTGCGATAAGTGATTTCGGCGATGAAGCCCAGCGTGCCTTCCGAACCGATCATGAGATGCTGAAGAATCTCGAACGGGTCTTCAAAATCCACCAGCGCGTTGAGGCTGTAACCGCAGGTGTTTTTGATCTTGAATTTGGTGCGAATCCGTTCGGCCAGCGCCGCATCGGCGCGGGTGCGTTGGCCGAGCGCGGCCAGCCGCTCCAGCAAGTCGCCGTGGCTGGCGCGGAAAGCGTCGCGGCTGGCCGGATCGCCCGTGTCCAGCACCGCGCCGTCCGCCAGCATCACCCGCATACTTTTCAGCGTCTGGTAGCTGTTTTGGGCGGTGCCGCAGCACATGCCGCTGGCGTTGTTGGCGGCGATGCCGCCGATTTGGCAACTGTTGATCGAGGCCGGATCGGGGCCGATCTTGCGCCGATAAGGGGCGAGATAGCGGTTGGCGTGGCCGCCGATCAGACCCGGTTGCAGGCTGATGGTGGCGGCGTCGGGGCCGATGTGCCAGCC
>JAEUPW010000044.1 GCA_016790045.1 Candidatus Competibacteraceae bacterium | reverse complement strand
GAAATACGGCTATTGCAACGTCGGGATCGTCGAGGCGGGCTTCAAAGCCTTGCAAGGTCAAACGGTGTTTTGCCTCTATCCCCACCAAGACCGCTACGTCGTGCCGGCGACGGCGGTGACGCCGGTGCCCGCCGCCGTTCCTCCGGGCCGGGCGGTGCTGGCCGCGAATCTCGAAACCGCCCTCAACGTGTTGTGGGACGCCACGCCGCGCTTGGGAGATCGGATCACGGTCATCGGCGCGGGCGTGGTCGGTTGTTTGATCGCCCGCTTGGCCGGCCGCTTGCCGGGCTGCCAAATCCAACTGGTGGATATCGATCAAACCAAGCTGGCGCTAGCCGCGCAGTTGGGCGCGCAATTCGCCGCGCCGGAATGGGCGGAAGGCGGTCAGGATCTGGTGATTCACGCCAGCGGCGCGCCGGCCGGCCTGGCGGCGGCGCTGGGCCTGGCCGGCTTTGAATCGACGGTGGTGGAAGCGAGCTGGTTCGGCGCCCAAGCCGTCAGCCTGCCGCTCGGCGAAGAATTTCACGCCAAGCGCCTGACGATTCGCAGCTCTCAGGTCGGCACCGTCGCCACCGCGCAACGCCCGCGCTGGAACCACCGGCGGCGCATGGCCACGACCATGGCGCTGCTGGACGATCCGGTATTGGATTCCATCATCAGCGGCGAAAGCCCCTTCTCCGCGCTGGGCCAGGTCATGGCTGAACTGAGCCGCAACCCGCAAGGCGCGCTGTGCCATCGCATCGCCTACGACCGATAGCGCGTATGCTTGTCGCAACCGATTTTTAGAATGGCCTCAACCCTCCGCTTCTCGCCACCCAAAAGGTCAAGCCATCATGATGTATACCGTCTGCGTCCGCGATCATTTCATGATCGCTCACAGCTTCCGGGGAGACACCTTCGGTCCCGCTCAACGCCTGCACGGCGCCACCTACGTGGTCGATCTGGAATTGCGCCGCCCCGACCTGGACGCCGATGGCGTGGTGGCGGACATCGGCAAACTCGGCGATTGCCTGCGCGCGGTGCTGGCCGAACTGAACTTCCGCAACCTCGATGAGTTGCCCGAGTTCGCTGGCCGCAACACCACCACCGAATTCCTGGCGCGGGAGATTTTCGACCGCATCGCCAGCCGCATCGAAGACGGCCAATTGGGTTCGAGCACGGCGGGGCTCAGCTCCATGCGCGTCGCCCTGCACGAATCCCACGCCGCCTGGGCCGCCTACGAAGGCCCGCTGACTTGAAAACGGTTCACTTTCTGATTCCGGGCGATCCCGGCACCCGCACCGGCGGCTATTTGTATGACCGCCGGATCATGCGGGGGCTGGCGGCGCTGGACTGGCGGGTCCACTACCACCGTCTCGACGCGAGCTTTCCGGCGCCGGGCGCGGCCGCCCTGCAACACGCCGCCGACACCTTGGCCGCCTTGCCGGATGACGCGCTGGCGGTCATCGACGGCCTGGCGCTGGGCGCGATGCCCGAGGCTGTCGCTCCACACCGCGAACGATTGCGATTGATCGGATTGGTCCATCATCCGCTGGCCTTGGAAACTGGCCTCGACAGCACCCAGCAGGCGAGGCTTTACGCCAGCGAGCGCGAAGCCCTGAGCGCCGCGCGCAAGATCGTCGTCACCAGCCCCAACACCGCGCGGGCGCTAAGCGATTATGCGGTCGCGGCCGAACGCTGCGTCGTCGTCCTGCCCGGCGTCGATCCCGCCCCGCTGGCAACGGGTTCGGGCACCGGCGAACCGATCCTGCTGTGCGCGGCCAGCTTGACGCCCCGCAAAGGTCACGCCGTGCTGTTTCGGGCCTTGGCGCGACTTCGGTCTCTGCCCTGGCGCTTGCATTGCGCCGGCAGCACCGCGCTCGATCCCGTCACGGCCTCGCAATTGAAAGCGTCGCTCGACGCGTTGTCGCTGGCGGAGCGGATAACGCTTTTGGGCGAACTGGATGCGGGCGCGCTGGCGGCTTGTTATCTGGAAGCCGACCTGTTCGTCCTGCCGTCCTTCTATGAAGGCTACGGCATGGTGTTGGCCGAGGCGCTGGCGCACGGCCTGCCCATCGTCAGCACCACCGCCGGCGCGATTCCCGACACGGTGCCGGCCGACGCGGGGCTGCTGGTTCCGCCCGGAGACGAGGCGGCGCTAGCGGAGACGCTGGCGCGGGTTTTGACCGATGCTGGATTGCGCCAGCGACTTGCCGCCGGCGCGCGGGCGGCGCGCCAAACCCTGCCCGACTGGCCGGGCGCCTGCGCCCAGTTCGCCGCCGCGCTCGATGCCGTGTCGCCGCGATGACGGGCTTCGCGACGGATTGGCTCGATCTGCGCGAACCGCTGGATGCGGTTTCCCGCGATCCGGAAATCATCGAAACCTTGATCGAGTGGAGCCGGCCGCACGCCGCGCTTTCGGTGCTGGACCTAGGCTGTGGCACCGGGACCAACTTCCGTTTTCTCGCGCCTTTATTGAACGAGGAACAACACTGGCGGCTGGTCGATCTCGATCCGGATGCGCTGGCCTGCGGCGAGCAGCGGCTCCGTCAATGGGCGGCGGAGCGGACCCTATCCGTCCGCGCCGACGCTATGGCGCTGGCGCTCGAAAGCGCGGAGCGCCGCTATCGCCTGGAGCCGCTCAGGTTGGATTTGGCCGGCGATTGGGAGCCGTTGGAGCGGTCCGCCGCCGCTTTGGTCACCGCCTCCGCCTTGTTGGATTTGACTTCGGCGGTTTGGCTGGATCGACTGGCCCGCCAGTGTCGGGCATGGCGGGCGGCGGTTTATATCGCCCTCAGCTACGACGGATACATCCGTTGGGAGCCCATGCTGGACCGGGACGATCAAGTGCGCGAACGGATCAACCGCCACCAGCGGACCGACAAGGGCTTCGGTCCGGCGCTCGGCCCCGATGCGCCAGCCACGCTCGCGATTCGCTTGCGGGAACTCGGTTACGGGGTGATGTTGCAGCCCAGCCCCTGGCGGCTGGGAGCGGAACACGATGCCATGCAAACGGCGCTGCTGTCGGGCTGGAGCCGCGTCGTCCGCCAGCTTGATCCGATGGCGACGGATTGGCTGTCGGGATGGACGGCGGAACGTCAGCGTCTCATCGATGATCGAGTTTCGCGCCTTGACGTCGGCCACTGGGATTTGTTGGCCCGCCTGCCCTGACTCTCGGCCTTCAATCCCGCAGCCGACAATCGAATAACACGTCTTCGCCCAGCACGTAACGCCGGTGGCTGGGCCGCAACCCTTGGGCCAAATCCTCAATCGGCGGCAGCGTGATTCCAGGGCGGCCGGAGCCGATAATCAGCGGCGCGACCGTGATTTGCAGTCGATCCAGCAGCTTCGAAGCCAAAAACGACGAAACGGTCAAGCCGCCGCCTTCCACGAACACCCCGAAACAACCGCGCGCGCGCAGTTGCGCCACGACCGCAGACAAATCGAGAGACCCATCGCAATACGGCGCGCCGATCGGTCGAGCGTGACCCGGCCCTTGGCGCTCGGCCAGTTGCCGATCGCAAACCAGCCAAGTCGGAGCGGCCCGATCCTGAAACACGCCGCAATCGCCAGCCAGCCGGCGGCGCGGATCGAGAATCACCCGCACCGGATGGGGACCGGCAACCTGCCGGGTGGTCAGCCTCGGATTGTCGCGCTCCACCGTGCTTGCACCGACCACCACGGCATCGCACAGCGCCCGCATCCGATGCAGGTGCAGGAGATTTTCCGGGCCGTTTACATAGCGGGAAGCACCTTGCAGCGTGGCGATCCGCCCATCCAGGCTCTGGCCCAAATGGGCGACCGTCAGCGGCCGCGCCGCGCCGGCGAACGCCATCGGCAGATACAAATCGAACAGATCGGCGCCGGTCGCGCTCAACGGCGACCGAGCGAACCACGCGCCATCGCGGGCCACCTCGACCAGCGTGGCCGGATCGGTGGCGGCGATCACCGCCGGCCGGCCGTCCGGGTCCAGGCTCAAACCCAAACGCCGAGGGAGATTAACCGACTGCCGCACATGGCGGCGCAGCGCCAGCAACAGCTCCCACAGCCGATCCGGCGCCAACGCGGTCAAGCTCATCTCGGCAATCCGGATAACCGTTGCCCGAAACGCCGCCAGGACAAAACAGTCTTCAGGATAAAATCTCCCTCGCTTTGCCTGTTGAGCTGGCATTCGCCAGCGCGAACCGCGACGCAACCTCGCCGATTGCAGTCGCTCGCCGCGCTCCGCCAAGGCCGGTCTCCAATCTTGCGGCCGCGCGCGGACGCGCACTCGACCTGCACCCGCCCGTTTTCCCGGAAACCGATGACCGCCCAAGCGGGGCGGCACGCTCTTCCCGCAACCGTTGTCGCCTCAGTCCGGTCAAGCTATGGACGCGAAGGATTACAAAAATTTGCCGAGTTGTAACTACCAAGAGCGCACTTTTTGCAATTCGCGTCCATCCGACCGGGGAGCGACCGGCGAAATGTGCGGCCGGAACCGCAAAGCATCTTGTATCTTTATTGAATCTTATGTAACAATAATATGCGTTTTTTAGCGGATTTCTCGAAAAGAATCCTTAAGTCATGGAAATGGCTGGACGGGCGCGAGCGTCCTTTCCAAGTCGTTGGGGTGCGATGTAAAATCAAATATACTATTCTTGGCAAATAGATGGCTGACAAAGAGACTGATTGCTTTACCCTTCCACAACGCCCACGACGCCAGTAATGAACGACCAGAAAGACGATGTTATCGCGCTCGGCGCCGGTTCCGGCGGTGGGGAAACGGCCGCGAAAGCCGCCGAGATCGCGTTTACCGGCCAGACGCTCACGGCCCAGTCGGGCTCCGCCAACACCCTTCATGATTTCGTTAACACTATGTTCAATTATCCGACCATGGCCGAAGCGTATCGGGTCGCGGCGTTGAACGGACCGAACAGGCTGGCCTGAGGGAGGGCTCGCATGGACATTACCCCGTATCTCAAACTGATGGTCGACAAAAACGCGTCCGACCTGTTCTTTCACGTCGGCGCGCCGGTCAACATCAAAATCGGCGGCGTGGTCCGCCCGATCGGCAACAAGGTGCTCGGGCCGGGCCAGGTGCGCGAAATCGCCTATTCGGTGATGAAGGACGACCAGATCAAGGAATTCGAGCACGAATGGGAGCTGAATTTCGCCATCCCGCTGCACGGGGTCGGCCGCTTCCGCGCCAACGTGTTCAAGCAGCGCGGCGAAGTGTCGATGGTGATCCGCTTCATCAAGGGCGACATCCCGCAGGTGGAAGAACTGGGCCTGCCGGCGCTGTTGCGCCAACTGGTGATGGAAAAGCGCGGATTGATCCTGCTGGTCGGCGCGACCGGCTCCGGAAAATCCACCACCCTGGCGGCGATGATCGACCACCGCAACGCCAGCGCGCCGGGCCACATCCTCACCGTGGAAGACCCGATCGAATTCACCCACCAGCACAAGAAATCGGTGGTCGGCCAGCGCGAGATCGGCATCGACACCCATTCCTACGAAAACGCGCTGCGCAGCGCCATGCGCGAAGCCCCCGACGTGATCCTGGTCGGCGAGGTCCGCGAGCGCGACGTGATGAAATACGTGCTGACCTTC
>JAEUPW010000178.1 GCA_016790045.1 Candidatus Competibacteraceae bacterium | reverse complement strand
TTTTGGCGATGGTCGCGGTCGGCTTGTGGGCCACGCAACTGGGCGGGCGGGCGCTCTGGCGGGTACCGCTGACCTTTGTGCTGACGATGGCCTTCGGCGGCGCGCTCGGTTTTTCTGGCTTTCCGTTACCGCTGGTCGAAGCCGGCATCGCGAGTTCGGTGCTGGTTCTGGGCGTGCTGGTCGCGCTGGCTTCGCGCTTGCCGCTGGCGGCGAGCATGGCCTTGGCCGGCGCGTTCGCCGTTTTTCACGGCCACGCCCACGGCGCGGAGATGGCGGCGGAAGCGAGCGCGCTGTGGTATGGCGCGGGCTTCATGCTGGCGACCGCGCTGTTGCACGGTGCGGGTATCGGCGTCGGCTTGCTGGCGCGGCGCGACGCAATGCCGTGGTTGCGGTTTAGCGGCGCGGCCATCGCGGCCGGTGGCGCGCTGTTGCTGGTCGGGTGATTTCGATTTTTGGTTTGGCTCTCGCCGCCGTGGAGCAGGATTAAACCCCGATTTCATGCACGAATTTTCGCTGTGCGAAGGCATCATCGACGCCATCACCGCCCAAACCTGTCAACAAGGCTTTAGCCGGGTGCGGCGGGTGTGGCTGGAAATCGGCGCGCTGGCGAATGTCGAACTGGATGCCCTGCGCTTTGCGTTTGAGGTCGTGCGCGAGGACACTATCGCGGCTTCGGCCGAATTGGACATCATCACCTTGCCGGGCCGCGCGTGGTGCTTGAACTGCGCGCAAACGATCGCGGTCGGCGAACTGTACGATCCATGCCCGCTGTGCGGCGGCTATCAATGGCGGCTGACCGGCGGCAACGAAATGCGAATCAAGGAGTTGGAGGTCGAATAAAATGTGCGCCACTTGCGGCTGCGGCGAAACTGAGCCTGTTATTCATCCTCACGATCATGCTCCCGATCACGCTCATCCCCACCAGCATGACCACGCCCACGACACGCGGCGGATCAGCCTGGAACAGGATATTCTGGCCAAGAATGCCGGATTCGCCGCCAGCAATCGGCGGTTGTTCGTCGAGCAAGGCGTCCTGGCGCTCAATCTGGTGTCCAGCCCCGGTTCCGGCAAAACCGCGCTTTTGAGCCGCACGGTTCAGATTTTGCGCGACGAATTCCCGGTGGCGGTGATCGGCGGCGACCAGCAAACCGCCAACGATGCCGAGCGCATCATCGCCGCCGGCGCGCCGGCGGTGCAGATCAACACCGGCAAGGGCTGCCATTTGGACGCGCACGGCATCGGCCATGCCCTGGAGCGCCTAGCGCTGCCGAAAGGCGGCGTGCTGTTCATCGAAAACGTCGGCAATCTGGTTTGCCCGGCCGACTTCGATCTGGGCGAGGCCGCCAAGGTCGTCATTCTGTCGGTGACGGAAGGCGAGGATAAACCGCTGAAATATCCCAACATGTTCGCGGCCGCCAAGCTGATGCTGCTCAACAAGACCGATCTGCTGCCCCATGTCGAGTTCGATGTGGACCGCTGTCTCGACTACGCCCGCCGGGTCAATCGCGAGCTGGACATCCTGCAACTGTCCGCCCGCACCGGCGAGGGCATGGAACCGTGGCTGGAGTGGCTTCGACGGGGCCGGCACGATGCTTTAATTCAACAGATCAACCAATTGGAAGCGGATTTGGCGGCGGCGCGGTCCCGGCTCATCCACGGCGGTGGCGCGATCCGCCGCACCGTCATTTAGCGCTCGATTCCGGCGGGCATGGCCGCGCTCCAGCGCCGGGCGATCCGGATTCGCGGCCAAGTGCAGGGGGTCGGTTTTCGCCCGTTCGTCTACCGGCTGGCCACCCAGCGCGGCTTGAGCGGCTTTGTCCGCAACGACGGCGCGGGCGTGGAAATCGAAGCCCAGGGCTCGCCGTCCGCGCTGGACGATTTCCTACAAGCCTTGCGCCAACCGCCGGCGCTGGCTCGCATCGATGCCTTGTCCGTCAGCGAGCGGGTTCCCGACCCGAACGTTGCCGAGCCCTTCGCCATCGTCGCCAGCGGCGGGGGCGCGACGACGGCGGAAATCACGCCCGATTCGGCCATCTGCCCGTCTTGTCTCGCCGAATTGCTCGACCCGCGCGACCGCCGCTACCGTTATCCCTTCATCAACTGCACCGACTGCGGCCCGCGCTACACGATCACCGCCGCGCTGCCCTACGACCGGCCCAACACCAGCATGGCCGGTTTCGCGCTCTGCCCGGATTGCGCGCGGGAATACCGCGATCCCGGCGACCGCCGCTTTCACGCCCAACCGAACGCCTGCCCGATCTGCGGGCCGCATTTGGATTTCCGCGACGCCGTCGCTCGCCCGCTCGCTGCGGGGGATGTCATCGCCCTCGCGTCAGAGCGGTTGCTACAGGGGGAAATTTTGGCGATCAAGGGCTTGGGCGGCTTTCATCTGGTTTGCGACGCGCGAAACTCCGCCGCCGTGGCCCGCCTGCGCCTGCGCAAGCGGCGCGACGCCAAACCCTTCGCGGTCATGGCCGCCAATGTGCCGTCGCTGCTCGCTTGGGTCGAAGTCGGCGAAGCCGAACGCCGCTTGCTGGAATCGCCGCAACGGCCCATCGTCCTGCTGCGCCAACGCCCGGAAACCGAGCGGCGCTTGCCCGGTCTCGCGCCCGGTTTGGCGCACCTGGGCCTGATGCTGCCTTACACGCCGCTGCATTACCTGCTGTTCCACGAAGCGGCGGGCCGACCGGCCGGCGTGGCGTGGTTGGAACAACCCCAGCCGCTGTTGCTGGTGATGACCAGCGCCAACCCCGGCGGCGAGCCGCTGGTGATCGGCGAGGCCGAAGCCGCGCGCCGCTTGGTTGGCATCGCCGACGGTTTCGTCGGCCACGACCGGGCGATCCTGGCGCGCTGCGACGATAGCGTGCTGACGGAAAGCGTCTTCCTCCGCCGCGCTCGCGGCTATACCCCGCAAGCCATCCGCTTGCCTTGCGCCGGCCCTTCGGTGTTGGCGCTGGGGGGGTTTCTCAAAACTACCGTTTGTCTGACGCGCGACGACCGGGCTTATCTTTCCCCACACATCGGCAGTCTGGACAACGCCGAAACCTGCCGCGCGCTGGAGGAAGCGGTCGAGCACCTGCAACATATTTTGCGGATCGCGCCGGAGCGGATCGCGTGCGACCTGCATCCCGATTTCCCCAGCGGCCGGCTGGCCGCGCGTTACGCCGCCGAGCAGGATGTGCCGTGCATCGCCGTTCAGCACCATCACGCTCACATCGCGGCGGTCGCGGCCGAACACGGTTTATGCGAGCCGGTTTTAGGCTTGGCGCTGGATGGCGTCGGGCTGGGCGCGGACGGCGGGATTTGGGGCGGCGAACTGCTGAAGGTCGATGGCGCACGGTTCGAGCGTCTCGGCCATCTGCGCCCGCTGCCGCTGCCGGGCGGCGACCGGGCGGCGCGCGAACCGTGGCGGCTGGCGGCGGCGGTGCTGCACGAGTTGGGCAGAGCTGACGACATCGGCCGACGTTTCGGCGCGAAAGCGGACTTGATTCGACAAATGCTGGAACGGCGCATCAAAACCCCCGCAACCAGCAGCGCCGGTCGCCTGTTCGACGCCGCCGCAGCTTTGTTGGGCGTGCGAGCAAGCAGCGATTACGAGGGACAGGCGGCGATGGAACTGGAAGCGCTGGCGCACCGGCACGGTCCGGCGACGCCCCTGGCCGACGCTTTTCACCTTCGCGACGACGGGATATTGGACCTCTTTCCCCTGCTCGCCTGGCTATCGGAAGGAGTTGCGAAAGCAGTGGGAGCCGCTTGCTTTCACGCCACGCTCGCCTTGGCCTTGAGCGCATGGTTGGATCGGGCAGGGGAAACGTCGGGGATTCGAAAAGTCGCGCTCGGCGGCGGCTGTTTTCTCAACCGGCTGCTGACAGCGCAACTTCGGACGCATCTGGAACAAACCGGCTGGCAGGTCTTTACCGCCCGACAAGCGCCGCCAAACGACGGGGGCTTGAGTTTGGGGCAGGCTTGGATCGCCATGCAAATCAAGATTTAACAACATGATATTTTTAATATTTTAAATCACTCTTCGCGGTTCGGCCGTCGCTTTGTTACCGGTGTTCGGCGTGCCCTGCGGCTCGATAAGCAGCAGATGCGCTTCCTCCTCGGCGAAGGGGCAATGCTCGACGCCTTTAGGCACCACGAAGATTTCGCCCGGACCGAGCGCCACATTGCCCTCTCGCATTTGAATCGTGACTTTGCCTTCAAGCACGAAAAAGAAGTCATCCGTTTCATCGTGCTTGTGCCAGACAAATTCACCTTTGACCTTGACGACCATCAGATCGTGTCCATTGAACTGCCCGACGGTACGAGGCTGCCAGCACTCGCCGAACGTCGCAAGTTTCTCGGCAAGGTTGATCGCTTGCACGTGAAATACCTCCCCTTTTGGAGCTTGAAAAAGCGAGATGGATCGATTGATTCGATTGTTAACGCGAACCCGTTTCAAGCAAAATACTCGGGCGGAGCGACGATCAACCTTCCGGCGTTGGAACCGTTCGACTTCGAGTTGCACCGATAAACCTTGACCCCTTTCACCGAGTACCGCAATGACCTCCCGTTCGCCCATCATCGCTCTGATCGTCGCCGCCGGCTTGGCCGCTCTGGGTTTCTTTATCGGAGACGGCATTCGCGATAGCCGCAAACTGACCCGATCAGTCGATGTGCGGGGGCTGGCGGAGCGCGATGTGGTCGCCGATACCGCCCATCTGAGCATCAACCTGGGGCTCAGCGGCAACGACAGAACCCGACTTTTCACGGACTTGCAAAAAGTGCAACGCACGGTCATCCAGCAGCTAAAAGCCAACGGCATCAAGGATGCCGAAATCGCGGAAACGCAGTGGAGCACATCCGAAATTTCTGCGGAGGAGTACAAGGATGACCCGGAACGGCCCCGCTACACCCTGACCGGCGGCGTCGAGATCGCCACGCCCAACATCGAGGCCATCAAGAAAATCAACTTCGGGATCAA
>JAEUPW010000158.1 GCA_016790045.1 Candidatus Competibacteraceae bacterium | reverse complement strand
AACCACGACCAGCGCCAGTTTCGCCACCGGCCTAGCTCTGCGCGGCTACCGGACCGTGGTGATCGATTTCGATGTGGGATTGCGCAACCTCGATCTGATCATGGGGTGCGAGCGCCGGGTCGTGTATGACTTCATCAACGTCATCAACAATGAGGCCAATCTGAACCAGGCGCTGATCCGGGACAAGCGGGTGGAAAATCTCTACATCCTGCCCGCCTCGCAGACGCGCGACAAGGAGGCGTTGACCAAGGAAGGGGTCGAGAAAATTTTGCACGAACTCAAACAAGGTTTCGACTACGTGGTCTGCGATTCGCCGGCCGGCATCGAGCGCGGCGCGTTGATGGCGCTGTATTACGCCGACGAGGCGCTGGTGGTGACCAACCCGGAAGTCTCCTCGGTGCGCGATTCCGACCGGATTCTCGGCATTCTCGCCAGCCGCTCGCAGCGGGCCGAGCAGGGCGATCCGCCGGTCAAGGAGCACCTGGTGCTGGCCCGTTACGCGCCCGACCGCGCCCATCGCGGCGACATGCTCACCATCCAGGACGTGCTGGAAATTCTCGGCATTCCCCTGCTGGGGGTGATCCCGGAATCGCAGGCGGTGCTGCAATCCTCGAACGCCGGCGTGCCGGTGATCCTGGAGGAAGGCAGCGATGCGGGCGCGGCCTACGCCGATTTGGTCGACCGGTTCCTGGGCAAGGAGTTGCCGCACCGGTTCATCGAGCTGCCGAAGAAAGGGTTGTTGAAGCGCCTGTTCGGCGGGGGCTAAGGGAGGCTAAACCATGGGTCTGTTCGACTATTTTCGCTCGCAGCCGCCACCTCCAAAAACGGCCGCCCTCGCCAAGGAACGGTTGCAGATTATCGTGGCGCACGAGCGGGGCAACAGCCGTCGCGGCAGCCCCGAATATCTGCCGGCGCTCAAGAAAGAACTTCTGGAAGTGGTGCGCAAATACGTGCCGATCGATCAGAGTCAGGTCAAGGTGCATCTGGATCGCGAAGGCGGTTTCGAGGTCCTGGAATTGAACATCACGCTGCCCGACGAGGAGCATCGACCGCCAAACCCGCACCCGCCGATCTGAACGCTGGTTTGGCCGAGCCTCGCCATGACCGACGCCGATCGCGAAAAGGCGGCCCGAGCGGCCGAGGCCGGCGCGCAAGGGCGGGTCCGGCTCGACAAATGGCTGTGGGCCGCGCGCTTTTTTAAAACTCGGACCTTGGCGGCGGAGGCGGTTTCCGGCGGCAAAGTCCACGTCGGCGGCCAGCGCGCCAAACCGTCCCACGCCGTTCGGGTCGGCGAGATCCTGAGAATCCAGCGCGGTCCGGACGAATATCTGGTCGAGGTCAAAGCGCTCGGCGAGCGGCGCGGTCCGGCCAAAGACGCCGCGCTGCTGTACGAGGAAACCGCCGAAAGCCGGCTGCGGCGCGAGCAATTGGCCGAACAGCGGCGCATCCAGCGGCTCGCCTCGCCGCTGCCGCCGGCCCGGCCCACCAAGCAGGACCGCCGCCGCATCGTCCGTTTCACCCGGCAGGGCGAGCCGGATCGCTAGGCGATGCGCTCGCCGCGACGCCCGCGCCCGATCCGACGCCTCGGCCCACCGCAAAATTGACCGTGCGCCAGGCGCAAGGTAACGTAAGCGCTCGCCAAAACCGGACGGACAGGAATGACGGTCAAGAAGTCCCCCCCCCTGCCTTTCGAAGTCGCGCTGGCCGAATTGGAAGCGCTGGTCGGACAGCTCGAGCAGGGCGAATTGAGCTTGGAAGACGCGCTGCAACGCTTCGAGCGGGGCGTGGGCTTGGTGCGGACCTGCCAAAACGCCCTGCAAGCGGCCGAACGGAGCGTTTCCCGTCTGGTCGAGCGGGATGGCGCGCTGGAAATCCTGCCGTTCGACGACGCGGCGGATTGACGGCATGATCGAAGAGACGATCAAGCGCTATCGGGCGCGCGCCGAACAGCAACTCGACGCGCGCTTGCCCGCCGGCGAATTGCATCCCGCCAGGCTGCATCAGGCCATGCGCTACGCCGTGCTGGGCGGCGGCAAGCGGGTTCGGCCGGTGCTGGTTTACGCCGCCGGAACGGCGATGGGCGCGGACCTGGAGACGCTGGACGGACCCGCTTGCGCCGTGGAGTTCATTCACGCTTACTCCCTGATTCACGACGATCTCCCGGCGATGGACAACGACGATCTGCGCCACGGCCGCCCGACCTGCCACAAGGCGTTCGGCGAGGCGCTGGCGATTTTGGCCGGCGACGCCTTGCAGGCGCTGGCTTTTCAGGTGCTGTGTCAGGACGGGGACATGATCCGGGACCCGGCGATTCGGCTGCGGATGCAGGGGTTGCTGGCGCAAGCCGCCGGCTCGCGCGGCATGGCGGGCGGACAGGCGATCGATTTGGCCGCGACCGGACAGACGCTGACCCTGGCCGAGCTGGAGAACATGCACATCCACAAGACCGGCGCGCTGATCCGCGCCAGCGCGATGCTCGGCGCGCTCAGCGGCGGCGGGGCCGATCCCGACTTGCTGGAAGGCCTGGATCATTACGCCAAGTGCATCGGGCTGGCTTTTCAAATCCGCGACGACATGCTCGATGTCATCGGCGACACCGCCACGCTGGGCAAATGCGCTGGCGCGGATCGGGCGCTCGACAAGCCGACCTATCCCGCGCTGTTGGGTTTGGACGGCTCCAAGGAACACGCGCGCGCCTTATATCAGGAAGCCCTGGCCAGCTTGCGGCCGTTCGGCGACCGGGCCGAGACCCTGCGCTGGATCGCCCATTACGTGGTCGAGCGACCTTACTGAGGTTGGCCCGCCCGTTCGACCGCCGCATGGCCTCCACCGCTTCCGCCCTGATCCTATCCACCGCCGGGCTCGCGCTAGCCGGTACGGACTTGACCGCGATGACGACCGGAACCGCTTTTCCGCTGCTGGACCAGATCGACACTCCCCTGGATTTGCGCAAGCTGCCGGAAGCGCGCTTGCCGGCCTTGGCGCACGAGCTGCGCGAGTTTCTGATCCAGGCGGTCGCGAGGACCGGCGGCCATTTCGCCGCCAACCTCGGCACCGTGGAGCTGACCGTGGCCCTGCACTACGCCTTCAACACGCCCGAAGACCGGCTGGTGTGGGACGTGGGCCATCAGACCTACCCGCACAAGATCCTCACCGGCCGCCGCGCCCGCATGGACAGCCTGCGGCGCAAGGGCGGCGTCGCCG
>JAEUPW010000136.1 GCA_016790045.1 Candidatus Competibacteraceae bacterium | reverse complement strand
CGCTGTTCTTGGCTCAACCGGGCGACGGTTTCGGTCTCGTTGAAAGATTCCAGGTTGAGGGTGATGCCGGCGGCGATGGCGGCGGCCAGTTCCGGCGGGCGCTTGCCGGGACCGGCGAAACTGATCCGCTCGGGGTTCGTGCCGGTATCCAGCGCCACTTGCAACTCCCCGAGCGACGCCACGTCCAAACCGTCGACCAGCCCGGCCATGTGCTGGACCACCGCCGGCATCGGATTGGCTTTGATCGCATAATGCACTTCGATGGCAGGCGGCAGCGCGCGGCGCAACAGCGCGACGCGCTCTTCTAACAGCCGCCGGTCGTAGGCATAGAACGGGGTTTGGCCGACCCGCGCCGCCAGTTGCGTCAGCGGAATGCCCCCGACGCTCAGACAGCCGTCGATGACCGGAAAGTGCGCCATCGGCGAATGGCTGGGCCGGCTGGCGTTCATGCCTCGCCCTCGGAGAACAGCTCGCCCAGCTCGCCGGCCAGCAGTTTGCGGTCGATTTTGCCGTTGGGGTTGCGCGGCAAGTCGGCCCGGCGGAGCACGATTTGCAGCGGGACCATGAAATTGGGCAAACGCAGCTTGCAGTGATTGATCAATTGCGCTTCGTCAAAAGCGTCCCACAACGGTTTGACCACCCCGACCACCGCTTGCCCCAGGCCCCAATGGGGGACGCCGATTGCCGCCGCTTCGGCGACTTGCCCGCTGTCGTACAAAACTTCCTCGATTTCGGTGGGGCTGACCCGATAACCGGAGGTTTTGATCATGTCGTCCTTGCGGCCGATGAAATACAAGAAACCCTCGTCGTCGGCGCGCACGGTATCGCCCGACCACACCGCCAGTTCGACCAGCGGCAGGGCGGGATTCTGTCCCGGCAGCGGGCGAAAGCGCTCGGCGGTCTTCTCCGGATCGTTCCAGTAGCCTTGCGCCACCAGCGAACCGCGATGCACCAGCTCGCCGGGCTCGCCGGGCGCGCACGGCGAGCCGTCTTCCCGCACCACCAGAATTTCGGCGTTGGGGATCGCCTTGCCGATGGAATCGGGCCGCCGGTCGATTTCCTCGGGCGGCAGATACGTGGAGCGAAACGCTTCGGTCAGGCCGTACATCAAATAGGGGGTGGTCTTGGGCAAGCGCCGGCGCAAGGCGTCCAGGGTGGCGCGCGGCATTGCGCCGCCGGAATTGGTGAAGTAACGCAAGCTCTCGATTGCCTCGCGCGGCCAGTCCAACTGCGCCAGTTGCACCCACATCGGCGGCACCGCCGCCAGACCGGTGATGCGCTCGCGCGCGACGGCGGTCACCACATCGCGCGCCAGCAGATAATCCATCAGCACCGCGCGCGCGCCGGCGACGAACGCGGTGGTCAGTTGGCTCAGGCCATAATCGAAGCTGAACGGCAAAACCGCCAACAGCCGATCATCGGGCCGGTTGGCGAGATAGCTGGCGACGCTGTAAGCGCCGGCCAGCAGGTTGCGGTGCGACAGCACCACGCCCTTGGGTTTGCCGGTGCTGCCCGAGGTGTAGAGAATGGCCGCCATGTCGAGGTCGATGACGCGCGCGGGCGTCTGGCCGGAACCGGTGAGCACATCTTGCCAGCGCGCGATAGGCAGCGAATCGGGTTCCGCCGGGGAATCGGGTTGGTCCACCAGCACCAGCGCCCGCAGGTCGGGAAAAACAGCCGGATCGAGATTCAAGCGATCCGCGCGCGCGCGCGCCGTGACCAGAATCTTCACATCGCAATCGCGCAAGATATGGCCGACTTGCTCGGGTTTCAGCAGCGGGTTGATCGGCACGAAAACCCCGCCCGCCGAGGCGGCGGCAAACAGCGCCACCACGGCCTCGAACTGTTTGGGCAAATAAATGGCCACCCGCTCCGAGCGCTTCAGGCCCAGCGCCAGCAGCCCGCGAGCCGCCGCTTGCACCTGTCGCGCCAAGCCGGCATAGTCCAGAACGGCTTGGCGGTGAACGATGGCGGCGGCGTCGGGACGGCGGCTTGCCTGTTCCAAAATCAGTTCGTGCAGCAGCGTGGCCATGGTGGTGATCCAGCATCGTTCTAGTTCTTATTGCCCCCGTCAATCATAAGCTCTTCCAAGACCTTGGAGTAGGGCGTCCCATCCGATCTCGGCCCATTTTCAGGAAATTGACCAGCGAGGTGGCCCGCCGGTGGATTCGAATGCTCGTAAAATTGAAATATTGCTTTACTCGACGCTCGGCTGCCATTTGTGCGAGCGGGCGGAAGCCGTGATCCTCCAGCAAACCGGGGTCGCTCTCAAGATCGTGGAAATTGCCGACGACCCCGCTTTATTGGAGCGTTACGGCGCGCGCATTCCCGTGGCGCGGCGCGCGCGAACCGGTCAGGAATTGGATTGGCCGTTTGATGTTCCCGCGTTCCGGCAGTGGCTAAAGGGCTGAATGATCTGTGGCGCGCAATCGGGCATTGCATGTGCGATGATCGGCTACCATAATCAAATCAGCATTCGGATGAACATCTTACGGCCAAATCTTGAATCCCACGACACAGCGAGGATCGAACCCATGCCAGAGCAGCCACCGCGCGGTTATCTCCCGATTCTCGGCCTTGCCGGTTTGTTGGCCGCGACCGGTCAGGCGCACGCCTCGGGCCTGCAAATCACCGAGCAAAGCGTGACCGGCCTGGGCCGCGCCTTCGCCGGGGGAAGCCTGCCGAACGACGATCTGTCGGCGGCTTACTTCAACCCTGCCGATATGATGTTGAGCAAGGGCACCCACGCGCAGGCCGGCATGACGCTGGTCGGCATCAGCATGGAAACCGACAACGTCGGTTCCAGCGTCCGGCTGCCGGGCAATTTGGGCGCGGTGTTGACCCAGCCGGGCACCGTGCCGGTGTTCGTGACCCTGCCGACCACGGGACGCGACGACGACGGCGGCACCGACAAACTGGTCCCCAACGGCTATTACGTCACGGATATCAACGACCGGATGCGCTTCGGCTTGAGTTTCAACGCGCCCTTCGCCGTCAGCACCAGTTACGGCCGCGACTGGGTGGGCCGCTATCACGCGGTCGATTCGGATCTGCTGACCATCGACATCAATCCTTCCATCGCCTATCGCATCGACGACCGGTTCTCCGTCGGAGCCGGCGTCAGCGCCCAATACGTCAAGGCGACCTTGACCCAGGCGCTGTTCAACCCGCTGAGCGCCTTCACCAGGGACGGCTACGCCGAAGTCGAGGCCGACGGCTGGGGTTTCGGCTTCAACGTGGGCGCGCTGTACGAGTATGACGCCGACACCCGGTTCAGCGTCAGCTACCGCTCGCGCATCAAGCATTCGGCCGACGGCGAGCGAACCATCTCCAACTACATCCCGAGCCGCAACGGCACGGTGTCGGCCCAAGCCGATGTGACCTTGCCCGATTGGCTGGGCGTGGCCGCTTACCATCGGATCAACCCGCAATGGGCGGTGATGGGCGGGGTGCGCTGGACCAACTGGAGCTTGTTCGATAAGTTGCTGATCGAATTCGGCGACGGCACCCAAAGCTTGACGCCGGAACATTGGGAAGACAGTTGGTCGTTCGGGATCGCGGTGAGTTACGACTACACGCCGGAATGGACCTTCCGGGCGGGTTACGTCTACGACCAAACCCCGGTGCCCTCGACGGAATTCAGGACGCCGCGCATTCCCGACAACGACCGCAACGCTTTGGGCCTCGGGTTCACCTATCGCCCCAATTCCCAACTTTCCGTCGATTTTGGCTACATGTACATCAAATTCGACGACGGCAGTACGGAAAACACCATCAACCTGATCCCGGCGCCTGCCGGCTTGATTACCGATACCCTACGCATCGACTATCAAGGCACGGGCCATTTGGTCGGCTTGCAGGCCAGCTATCGCTTTTGAAGCGCTCGGCTCCCCGCGATCCAGCCAAATCGGCAAAGCCGGGAGCAAATCCCGGCTTTATTGTCGGAGCTTGGAGACGAGAACAGTTTGTCGGTGGGCCTTTCCACGGCCCAAAGCGAGGGGATTGACCGTTATGAATAACGCAGCATCCATCCGCCGGGTGGCGGTTCTGGGCGCGGGCGTGATGGGCGCGCAAATCGCCGCCCACCTCGCCAACGCCGATGTGCCGGCAGTGTTGTTCGACTTGCCGGCCAAGGACGGCGATCCCAACGGGATCGCGACCAAGGCCATCGCCAATCTGGCCAAGCTCAATCCCGCGCCGCTGGCGGTCAAAGAGCGGGTCGAGTTGATCCGGCCGGCCAACTATGACCAGCATCTGGAGCAACTGCGAAGCTGCGATCTGGTGATCGAGGCCATTGCCGAGCGGCCGGACTGGAAGGCCGATCTCTACCGCCGGATCGCGCCTTATCTCAACGACCGGGCGATTTTGGCGACGAACACCTCGGGGTTGCGGCTCAGTTTGCTGGCCGAATCGGTGCCGGAAAACGTCCGTCCGAGGTTTTGCGGCATCCACTTCTTCAACCCGCCGCGCTACATGGCGCTGGTCGAGCTGATCCCCTGCGCGACCACCGATCCGGCCATTCTCGATCTGCTGGAAACTTTCTTGGTCAGCACCTTGGGCAAGGGGGTGGTGCGGGGCAAGGATACCCCGAACTTCATCGCCAACCGCATCGGCGTGTTTTCGATGGCCGCCATCATGCACCACACCCAAGCCTTCGGCCTCGGCCTGGATCTGGTGGACGCGCTGACCGGCCCCGCCATCGGCCGCGCCAAGAGCGCCACCTACCGCACCGCCGACATCGTCGGCCTAGACACCATGGGCCACGTGCTCCAAGGCTCGGCGCGGGCCTTGCCGCAAGACCCCTGGAACCGCTATTACACCGTGCCCGGCTGGCTCGCCGGGCTGATTGAAAAAGGGGCGCTCGGCCAAAAAACCGGAACCGGCTTTTACGCCAACAAAGGCAAGCAGGTGCTCGATCCGGCGACGGGCGGTTACCGGGACGCCGGGGCCAAGCCGGAGGAGGCGGTCCAGGCGATTTTAAAGATCAAAAACCCCGCCGAAAAATTCGCCGCCCTGCGCGCCAGCGACCACCCGCAAGCCCAATTCCTGTGGGCGATCCATCGCGACGTGTTCCATTACGCGGCGGTGCTGCTGGCGGAGATCGCCGACAACGCCCGCGACGTGGATTTCGCCATCCGCTGGGGCTTCGGCTGGAGCCAGGGGCCGTTCGAAATCTGGCAGGCCGCTGGCTGGAAACAGGTCGCGGCGTGGATTGCCGAGGACATCGCCGCCGGCAAGGCGCTGACGGATACGCCGTTGCCGGCCTGGGTCGCTCAAATCGACGGGGTGCATCAGCCGCAAGGCTCCTATTCGGCGGCGGAAAACGCCTACAAGCCGCGTTCCGCGCTGCCGGTGTATCAGCGCCAGCTTTATCCCGAACAGGTGTTGGGCGAAGCGCCGCACCGCCACGGCGAAACGGTGTTCGAAAACGGCGGCGCGCGGCTGTGGACCACCGGCGACGGCATCGGCGTGCTGAGCTTCAAGAGCAAAATGCACGTCATCGGCGACGATGTGTTGGACGGCGTGCTGGAAAGCCTGAACCTCGCCGAGCAGCGTTTCGATGGGCTGGTGATTTGGCAGACCGAAGCGCCGTTCAGCGCCGGGGCCAATCTGGCGCAAGCGGTGCCGGTGGTGCTGGCCGGCGATTTCGCGACCCTCGAAAAGAGCGTCGCCAAATTCCAGCAAACCACCGGCGCGCTGCGCTATTCGGCGATTCCGGTGGTGGGCGCGGCGCAAGGTTTGGCGCTGGGTGGCGGCTGCGAGTTTCTGATGCACTGCGACCGGGTGGTGGCGGCGCTGGAAAGCTACATCGGTCTGGTCGAGGTCGGCGTCGGCCTGATTCCGGCCGGCGGCGGCTGCAAGGAATTCGCCCTGCGCGCCATGCACGAGGCCAAGGGCGGCGATCTGCTGCCGTTTTTGCGGCCGTACTTCGAGGCGATGGCCATGGCCAAGGTCTCGCGCAGCGCCGAAGAAGCCAAGCAACTGGGCTATTTGAAGCCATCTGATATCATCATCTTCAATCCGCACGAATTGCTGTATGTCGCCAAGGCGCAAGCGCGAGCGCTGGCCGAAGCCGGCTATCGGCCGCCGCAACCGCGCCCGATCCGGGTGGCGGGACGGACCGGCATCGCCGCCTGCCAGATGGCGTTGGTCAACATGCGCGATGGCGGTTTCATCTCGGCGCACGACTATCTGCTGGGTCTCAAAATCGCCACGGCGCTGTGCGGCGGCGATGTGGACGCCAACGCCTTGGTGGATGAAGCGTGGCTGCTCGGTTTGGAGCGTCAAGCTTTCGTCGAACTGGCCAAAAATCCGCTGACTCAGGCCCGGATCGAGTCCATGCTCAAGACCGGCAAGCCGCTGCGCAACTGAGGGTTGGGAGACTGCTGATGAGCAAACAGATTCAGGACGCTTACATCGTGGCCGCCGCCCGCACCCCGGTCGGCAAGGTGCGCGGCGCGTTTCGCAACACCCGCCCGGACGATTTGCTCGCCCACGTCCTGCGCGGCGCGCTCGGCCAATGTCCGGGTTTGGACCCCAAGCAGATCGGCGATGTCATCGTCGGCTGCGCCATGCCGGAAGCGGAGCAAGGCATGAACGTCGCCCGCATCGGCCTGCTGCTGGCCGGCTTGCCGGACAGCGTGCCCGGCATGACCATCAACCGCTTTTGCGCGTCCGGCTTGCAAGCGGTGGCGCAGGCCGCCGACCGCATCCGCTTGGGCGAGGCCGACGCGATGCTGGCGGCCGGCACCGAAACCATGACCATGATCCCGATGGGCGGCAACAAGATCGCCTTGAATCCCGAGGTTTTCGCCAGGGAGGAAAACATCGGCATCGCCTACGGCATGGGTTTGACGGCGGAAAAGGTGGCGCAGCAGTGGAAAATTTCCCGCGAGGATCAAGACGCCTTCGCGGTGGAAAGCCACCGCCGCGCGGTCGCCGCGATCCAAAGCGGCGAGTTCAAACAGGAAATTCTGCCGTACACCGCCATCGAGCGCTCGCCGGATAGCCAGACGATGCAGGTGCGGCTCCGCGAGCGGGTGGTCGAGCACGATGAAGGGCCGCGCCCCGATTCCAGCTTAGAAAGCTTGGCCAAGCTCAAGCCGGTGTTCGCCGCGCGCGGCAGCGTCACCGCCGGCAACAGCTCGCAGATGAGCGACGGGGCGGGCGCGGTGCTGCTGATGAGCGAGCGGCTGGTCAAGCGATTGAACCTGAAACCGCTGGCGCGTTTCGTCAGTTACGCGGTGGCCGGCGTGCCGCCGCACATCATGGGCATTGGCCCGATCACGGCGATTCCCAAAGCCTTGGAACAGGCCGGATTGACGCAAGACCAACTGGATTGGATCGAGCTGAACGAGGCGTTTGCCGCCCAAAGTCTGGCGGTGATCCGCGATCTCAAGCTCGATCTGGCCAAGGTCAATCCGCTTGGCGGGGCCATCGCCTTGGGTCATCCGCTGGGCGCGACCGGCGCGATCCGCACCGCCACCCTGGTGCACGGGCTGCGCCGGCGCGGCGGAAAATACGGGATGGTGACGATGTGCATCGGCACCGGCATGGGCGCGGCGGGCGTGTTCGAAGCGCTCTAAGCCGTTTGGGCTCCAGAAATCGGCCGAATCGAACTGACCGAACACATTCAAAGCCCCGCTGGCGTCAACCGGCGGGCTTTTTTATGGTGCAGAGCAAAAAGCGGGATTTGTCGGGCGGCGGCCTTGCGCTATGCTGCCCAAAATGATTGCAACCGAGGATTAGGGCTATGAATGCAGTGCGGACGACCGCGGATCGCGGCTGGGGCTGGATCGTCGAGGGCTGGCGCTCGTTCGCCAAAGCGCCGGGCGTCTGGATTGTCATCACCTTGATTTACGCCGTCATCACCTTTGGCTTCTCGCTGATACCCTTTGTCGGAACCTTGGCCAATGCCTTGCTGTCGCCGGTGTTGTGGGGCGGTCTCTTGTATGGCGCGGCGGCGCTGGCGCGGGGCGAACCGTTGCAAGTCGGCCACCTGTTTCAAGGCTTCAAGGATCAGGATCGGTTGGGGCCGCTGGTGGTGCTCGGCCTGTTCAGCTTGGCCGCTGGCGTGGTGATGGTTTTGGTTTTATTCGTGTTCATGGGGGGCGGGTTGTTGATGGGGGGCGCTTTGGATCACGCCGGCGCGGTGATCCCCCCTCAGTCCATGGGCGGCGTTTTTGCCGGTATCGGCTTGGTGACTTTTCTGATTATCCTGTTGATCAGCGTCTTGGTCGGCATGGCGATGCTTTATGGCGTGCCGCTGGTGATGCTGGGCGGCCAACATGCCTGGCCGGCCGTGCAGGATAGCATCGCGGCTTCCTGGAGCAATATGCTGCCGCTGTTGATCTTTGGGCTGATCGGTTTGCTGCTGGGGATCGTGGCCATTATCCCGCTGGGCCTGGGTTTTCTGGTGCTGGTGCCGGTGATGATCGGCGCGGTTTACGCCAGCTATCGGGAAGTTTTCGAGGGGCAAGCGCCGCAGCGAGTCAATCTTGCCAAGTGAGGCCATCGCGCCGCTGTAGCACGATCCGTCGATCGGATTCGGGCCGTTGCGCTCGCGGTTTTGGGCGCGCGGCCTCAAATTTTGCCGTGGCTGTTTGCGGGGGCGGGGATTGCACCAGGAGGGAGCGCCGCCCGGTTCTGTTGCCCGCAAGTCCAGCGCGGGGCGCGCTTAACCGACCCCGGAAAAGAGCACTTTGATCAGGCGCGCCCTCAGCACCTCGATCGCCTCAAAAATCTCGCGCACGGTTTCCACGTAGAGCGGTCCGGTTTCGTGAAACACGCTGCCCTGATTGCCGATCAGGCTCACCGTGACCCGAATTTTCGTCACCATCTTGTTTTGCAGTTTGTCCCACACCAGTGCTTTGTCGGCTGTGACCGCTAATGACATGACCGCATCCCCATCTCTGAAACCTTGACCCCAGTCGAACCGCAGCTCGGACTGACCTGCGCGCGTTAGCGTCAGATCAAGATATGCATATCGGGTGCCAGCGCGCCTGGAGCGGCGGGCCAAAACGGGCGGGGGTCAGCAGCTCGCGAGCGCGGGGTGCTCGGCGCAGGGGCGCTCGAAATGGTAGCCTTGAGCGAGGTCCACGCCCAAATCCCGGACCATGTCGAGCGTGGCGGCGTCTTCGACGAACTCCGCGACCGTGGTTTTGCGCAGGCCGCGCGCCATCTCCACCATGGCGCGGATGAACACTTGATTGTCGTAATTGTTGGGCAAGTCGCGGATGAAAAGACCGTCGATCTTGAACACCTTCACGTTCAAGTATTTCAGATAGGCAAAGGTGGAGAAACCGCTGCCGAAGTCGTCCAGACAGACGCCGCAACCGATTTGCTGGATCGCCTCGATAAAGCGCTGGGCGTCTTGAATGTCCGATACGGCGGCGGTTTCGGTCAGCTCCAGGAACAGGCGGCGGGGCGCGACTTCGTGCTCCGCCAGCAGCCGACGGATAAATTGCGGCAGGGTCGGATCGTCGAAGGTGCGGCCCGAAAGATTGACCGCCAGCGGCGGCAGCTCGGGATTTTGGCCGAGGAGGCTGATGCTTTGCTTCAGCACCCAGCGATCGATGTCCAGAACCTGTCCGCTCTTTTCCGCCAACCGGATGAACTGGCCCGGCAAAATCGGAAACTCGGGTTTTTCCGGATTGCGCATCCGCAGCAGCACTTCGAGATGGCTGAGCGCGCGGTCCTCGGTGTGATAAACCCCCTGGAAGTGCAAATCGAACAGTTCGTCATCCAGCGCTTGCGCGATCCGGCCGGTCCAGTTCAAGCGGCGCTTGATCGCCTCGGAGGAATCGCGTTGGGGGTCGTAGAGCGCCCAGGTGTTTTTGCCCTGGTTTTTCGCCTGATACATCGCGGTATCGGCGTGCGCCACCAGTTCCTCCACATTGTCGCCGTGCTCGGGAAAGATGGCGATTCCGACGCTGGCGGTCAGGCGCAAGTGGGTGCCCCGAAACCGGAACGGAATCGCGGAAACCGTTTCCACGATGCGGGCGGGGAGCGCGCCGGGATCGTAGCCGGTTCCCAGCGTGCTGAGGATGGCGAATTCGTCGCCGCCCAGGCGCGCGAACATCTCGGTGTTGCGGATGTGGGTGGCGATCTCGCCGGCCGTGCGCACCAGCACCATGTCGCCGGCGCGGTGGCCGAAGGTGTCGTTGATCGTCTTGAACTCGTCGAGATCGAAATAGATCACCGCGAATTTGTTGCCCTCCCGCAATGAGGCGGCGATCTTCTGTTCCAAATGTTTTTGGAAGCAGTGACGGTTGGACAGGCCGGTCAGCGGATCGCGCTCGGCCATGTACAGCAACTGTTGGGCGGTCTGGCGTTCGTGGGTGATGTCTTCGTAAAGCCACAACCGCCCCAGCCGCCGTTCTTCGGCGTCCAGGACCGGATAGGACATTTGGGTCAGGATGCGGCCATCGTACAGATCGATTTCGAAGCGCTCGCTG
>JAEUPW010000059.1 GCA_016790045.1 Candidatus Competibacteraceae bacterium | reverse complement strand
GGTTTGAGCCGCGCGTTCAGCGCGACGGTTTTCAGCTCTTTATTCGTTTCTTTCGGCACGGGGAAAACCGGGTGAGAAAGGGCGGAACCGGGCGTTGAAATGTAATGCAATACGCTTTACAATTCAAGCCGTGTAGCCCATAAGGGGATTCCGATGATCGGGCGCGAGCGAATCGACAGATTCCGGGGCGATGGCGGAAGCGAGAGATTGCACCGATGGGTGGGATTTTTCTCGTCGGTGGTGCTGCTCATGAACGCGCTGGCTTTTTTACAGTATGTCCAAGGAGCCGGGCGGCCGGCGCTGATGGCCGTCAATGGCGTGGCGGTGCTGGTCGCCGGCGCAGCCTTCCATTTGAACGGACGCTTGCTGAGGGCCGACCTCGAAAAGGGAGAAAAGATTTGCGTCGGGTTGCACCAGTGCGTTCTGGTCGCGCTGGTGGCTTTTTCGGTGATTTCAATGCGCTCGATCTGATCGCGATTAACCCTGGAGCGCGGTGAAAAAATTATGAACGAAATATCTTGGGTTGGCAGCTTCCTGCTCGGGGCGTCGGTCGGCGGCGTGCTTTTGGTGGCCAACCGCCGCGATCGTGCGAATCCAAACGGGCGGGCCGGCGGGCGCCGCTGGCATGAAAAACTGATTGATTCGCTGATGGACCACGCGGCGTTTTGGTTGTACCCAGGCCAGCGCGCCCGGATCGGGGTGCTGATCCTCGGTTTGCCGTGGCTGCTCTACGGGTTGAACCTCTGGTTCGGCGAGGGTGACGGTTTTGATTTCAGCGGCGCCTACGGCGGTGTTCTGGGGGGTGCGGCGCTGCTGGCGCTGCTGGCCTGGGCGACGCGCCGCTTCCTGCCCATTGACGTGCAGCGCGACGCCCACCGCGCGCGCTTGCAGTCGCTCGAACGGGAGTTCGAGCGCGAGATCGCCCGGCTGCGCGGCCAGCTCGACAGCGCCGAGCGTGGACTCGAAGCGACGCGCCGACAATTGGCGGGCGGCTGGCAGGAGAAAGCGAGCGATTGAGAGAAGACTGCGGGCGTTTCCTGCGGCGGGCGTTTCGATCCGACGTTGCGGGGTCACCGCCGCAAGATTGCGATAGGAGGACGACCGGATGCTGGAGTGGATGTGGTTTTTCGGGCTGACGGGTACCGGTGGCTCCTGACCGCGCTCCCCCAGCCGGGAACCGGGATCAACCGGTTCACGGCACAGGCGATCGTCGGGTCCGCGTGCGCGCTGGTCGCCATCGGCGTTCCGGTCGCGACGCTGTGCGTCGAGTTGCCCTCGGCATCCGGTCCGCGCTGGACCGCGCGGGTCGAACAGATGAAGAAATTGGATGGGCCGGGCTCGGATTTTAGAAATCGGCATTTCCGATGGCTGCTGGTCGCCGGCCTCGCGCTCGCCGGGCTGAACGCTTTGAGCGCGGTGGTGGCCAACGCCGACCTGTCGGCCAAGACGGCCTGGCTTACCGCTGTCGGCGTGGTGTGTTTGTCGCTGGCCGCCGCCGTTTTCGTCCTGAACGAACGGCTCCGGCGCGCGGCGGGCGGTTGGCCGGAAGACGTGATCGTGGCGCGGGTCGTTCGCTGGGGGACGGCCTTGGTGTTTTTCTTGCAGCTCTGGGTGGTTATCCGGCTCGTCGGTCACGTGCCGGTTTGACGTTTTCCGCCGTGTGGGCGGTTTGGAAGCCGGCGGGTTCCCGCGCCCGGCCGGTCTGTTCGTTGACCTGTTCGAGAGCGTCCGATGCGCCGCCGCAACCCCGTTTTTATCCCACCTTGGTGGGCGGTCCTCCCGCTATCCCCCGCCAGCTACTGGCTGCTCGCGGATGTTCTCCCCCGATGGCCGACGCCCAATCCTTACCTGCACATGGTGTTCGCGTCCGCCGCGCCGGCGCTGGCCCCGGTCGTCGCCATCGCCTTCGCGCTGATGGCCGCCGCGCTGGGGCTGGCCCGCTGGCAGCGTCGCCGGCTGCTGGACCGCCACCGGAGTTTGGAGGCCCTGCGCGCGATGCGCTGGCAGGACTTCGAACAGCTCGTGGGCGAGTTCTATCGCCGCCAGGGTTTTCGGGTGCAGGAGACCGGGCAGGGCGGGGCGGACGGCGGGATCGACCTCATCTTGCAGCGGGACGGCGAAACGTGGGTAAGCGTCTGCCCTGGGCCGTCTAGACGATGGGCCTGAGCGAGCCGAGACGGCCACGCCTTCGGGTTCCGGGGCCGGGGGGATGGAGCGATTGCCTCGGCTCACGCCGCCGGCGCCGGCAAAAACCGCGTTTTCCTGGTAAAGCCGCTCGGGCGTCAGTGCGCTCATGAGGGTCTGCTGATCCCGATGGAATCCAGCACGACCGAACCGATCCCGTCAAACGATGACACCGGCCTTGACACGGTGGCCGACAAGATTGCAGGGCCCCCGGTCTCGAGGGCTGGCCCAACGCTAGGCTTGAACAATTTCAGCCCGATTTCGCGTTCCCGGAACTTTATTTCAACCGTTTGAGCGGCCTTTCAACGCTGAGCCGTTCGGATGCCGATGCCCGCGCCGAAAGCGGGCGACAACCGGTCAAATCGGGCCCGCAAGCCTCCCGCGAAAGGCGTGACGGAAATAATTGATACACATCGCCGGTTGCATGAAATCAACCGGAAATAAGCGGCCGGCATGCTTGGCGCGTGTTGATCTTGTCGGGCTTTCGCCGCGGCAACCGCTTGGCGGGTGCGGGTCGGCAAGCCGTTGCGGGTACATGCTGGAGCTATCGCCGTGATCACTGCCATACGCGTTGAACTGCTGCCCGGACACAGCACGGGCAATGCCGCCTTTCTGGCCGGATCGGCCACCGCTCACGAGGGCACTGTCGATACGGACCTCAATCCGGGCATCTACAAGCTGACCACCAACAAAGCTTTGAAGAAATGGATCATCACCGGGGCCAACGGCGGGCTTCGGTTCATCGCCGAACTCGATGGCGCCGATCCATGGGCGCTCGACTACGCCTCCAGCTTGCGTCTGGAGATCATCGGCAAAGGGCAAATCGTCAATCCCAACGAAGAGTTGCTCGATGGCATCGGCCCGGTCGCCTACCGCGACGACCCCCGGTACATCGACCGCGTCACCGCCCGCCATTACGATGTCGCGACCGGCAAATTCACCGTCGATCACGAGGACGGCAGCGCGGTCGAGCTGGACTACGCCGCCATCGTCAAGCACCTCCAGCAACCCAATGCGGGCGGCGCCACGATGTACGTTTATTACCGGAACCTTCAGAACTACAAAATCTATCCGCGCCTTTTCGACAAAAACACCGCGCCCAGCATCGCCGGCATGGTGCTGGAAACCGAGCAGGCGCGGCCGAGCGCGGAAGGGTTGGCCCGGCTCGGGCGCTTTTTGCTGGACCTGGTCAAAGTGCGGTCCAGCGCGTCGGCGGTCGGTCGCGTGGCGGGACAGACGCCGGCTCAAGCGGCGGAAGCGACCTGGAAAGCGGTACCCAAGACGTCGGCCAGTTTGACGCGCAAGTTGATCCCCGGGATGACCGGTGGCAATACGCCCTCGGCCAACCTGCGCTGCGCTTCCGGCGACCTGCTGAAATCGGGGGTGCAAAACACCGGGGGCGCTGTCGTTTACCGGGTCGACGAAATGATCGCCATCGGCGCCGAGGCCATCACCGTCAAAGCCGCGCACCGCAGTTTGATCGTCGCGGCCGCCCAAGAGGCCCGGCGGATGGGCCAACCGACATTTAAGATGCTCGGCATCCAGGCCAACCACAACGCCCGACGGCACTTCGACAAACTGGCGCGGGACATCGGCGTGCCCAATTCCGGCAAGCAGTTCCCCGGCAGCTTGCCCATGGCTCCCCCCAACTACGAGGTCACGCTCAGAGTCGACAAGGTGCTGAAAACGAACGTGCCTTGATCCCATTACCTCCGCCCGGCACCGGCGAGGTCCACCCGGAACGGCGGTCGCTTCGCGCTGGGGTGCGGAGTGACCGCAGCGGGCTTTCAGCCACCGGCCGCCGCGCCATCTCCCGGCGATAGCGGGCCGCTTCCGCTTTCAACCGCCCCTTTAGAAACCGTGACGCGCTGAAGGGGCGAGCGCCGTTTGAAGTGCGGGGGAGGCAGGCGTCCACGCTTTTCAGGGTGCCAGTGGCGGCTATACTTTGCGCCGCTCTGGCCGGCGCGGCGGGTCGCGCGCGGCCGGTCTCGGCGGCCAAGGCGATGGTGCCACCGGGCGACAAGGCCAGACGGGAATGAAAAGCGGTTTTTCCATGACGGTCTCCAAGCTTGTCGGGCGAATGGCAAAACTCAAGGTTCGACCGCGACCGACGCCAGGGTTCGCCGGTTCTCCCGCCGGATGCGGATGTCCTGCCAGATGAGAAACGCCGCCGGAATCACCACCAAGGTCAACAAGGTGGCGCTGACCATGCCGCCGACCATCGGCGCGGCGATCCGGCGCATCACCTCCGATCCCGTGCCTTCGCCGCGCATGATCGGCAGCAGGCCGACGATGATGGTGGCGACGGTCATCATCTTCGGCCGCACCCGCAGCAGCGCACCTTCGATCACCGCCTCGCGCAGTTCGGTCACGGTGAGCGCTCGACCCTCGGCCCGCGCCGTTTCCTGGCGTCGCGCCAGCGCCTGATCCAGATAGACCAGCATCACCACGCCGGTTTCGGCCGCCACCCCCGCCAGCGCGATGAAGCCGACCCCGACCGCCACCGACAGGTTATAGCCCA
>JAEUPW010000031.1 GCA_016790045.1 Candidatus Competibacteraceae bacterium | reverse complement strand
CAGCGCGTTGGCGAACGGCGCGGCGGCCAAGCCGACGGCGGTCAGTTTGATGAAACGGCGGCGGCTGTTGTCAGGGGCGTGATTGCTCATACTGGTTCCCTCGAAGTTATTGTGAAAGTTTGGGAAACTCGCTCGAACGCGGGCCGCGCGAGCGAGCCGATTATAACATGGGCCGCTTGCGGGCGGCTCGATGTTCTCCGAGTAAGACTGGCGAGAGGGATTCTTGTTCGCGAACCCGCTGCGATTTTCTCGTCCTTGGTGGCGCTGGCTGATCTTGATCGGCGCTGGTCTGCCGGCGCTGCTGGTGGCATGCGCCGGCGGGCTGTATGCGGCGCTGCGCGCCAGCCTGCCGCAACTGGATGGCGCGGCGATGTTGGCCGGACTTGGCGCCCCGGTCGAAATCGCGCGAGACAGCTTGGGCATTCCGACGATCCGGGGCCGATCCCGGCCGGATGTCGCTCGCGCCACCGGTTTCATCCACGCGCAAGATCGATTTTTCCAAATGGATTTGTTGCGCCGGACGGCGGCGGGCGAACTGGCCGCGCTGTTCGGCCCCGCCGCGCTCGACTGGGATCGCGCCAACCGCTTGCACCGCTTCCGGTATCGCGCCGGACAGGTGCTGGCCGTTACACCGCCCGAAGATCGGGCCTTGATCGCGGCTTATGCGGCAGGGGTCAACGCGGGCCTCCAGGCGCTGTCCGCGCCACCGTTCGAGTATTGGCTGCTGCGAGCCGCGCCCGAACCCTGGCAAGCCGAAGACACCTTGCTGGCGGTCTACGCCATGTATCTGGATTTGCAGGGCAAGCAATGGTCGCGCGAATCGGCGCGCGGCGTGCTGCACGAGCGCTTGCTGCCCCAGCTCGCCGACTTTCTCGACCCGCCCGGCACCGATTGGGATGCGCCGCTTCAGGGCGACCTGTCACCTCCGATCCCGCCGCCCGGCCCCGAGGTTTTCGATCTGCGCCGCCGACAATCCACCGCATCGGTTTCGGCCAACTGGTTGGCCTTCAGCCTTCCCTTGTCTCCATCCCCCCACCCTTTTTTAAACCCAGCCGATCAGGCCAACGGTTCCGAGACCGCTAGCGGCAGCAACAACTGGGCGGTCGCCGGGCGGTTGACGGCGCACGGCAGCGCACTGCTGGCCAACGACATGCATCTGGCGCTGCGTGTCCCCAACATCTGGTATCGCGCCGCGCTGCTATTTCCCGACGATCAGGGCCGCGAGCGCCGGGTCGAGGGCGTGATGCTGCCCGGAACGCCGGCCATCGTCGCCGGCAGCAACGGCCATCTCGCCTGGGGCTACACCAACAGTCAAGGCGATTGGGCGGATCTGGTGGTTTTGCAAGCGACGGGAGACAAGGCAGGTTATGAAACGCCCGACGGTCAAAAACCGTTCGAGCGCGTTCGGGAAAGGCTCGCCGTCAAAGGCCGCCCCGACGAAACGTTGGAGATTTTGGAAACGGTTTGGGGGCCGGTGATCGACCGCGACTATCAAGGCCGGCATCGGGCGCTGCGCTGGGTGGCGCACGATAGCCGGGCGGTCAATCTGGGCCTGCTCGCGCTGGAGCGGGCCGACGCGCTGGAAACGGCGCTCAATATCGTTCAGCGCTCTGGCGCGCCGGCGCAGAATATCCTGTTGGCCGGGGCCGATGGGCGGATCGCCTGGACGATTTCCGGCCCGATCCCGCGCCGTTTCGGCCACGAGGGCCGACGGCCATCGAGTTGGGCCGACGGGCGGCGCGGCTGGTCGGGCTGGCTGGAGCCGGGGGACTATCCGCGCGTCGTCGACCCGCCGAGCGGGCGGCTGTGGACCGCCAACAGCCGGGTGGTGGATGGCGCGTGGTTGGAGCTGCTCGGCGATGGCGATTACGCGCACGGCGCTCGCGCCCGGCAAATCCGGGATCGGCTGTTCGAGCGCGAGCGGTTTGACGAGCGGGATTTTCTGGCGTTGCAGCTCGATGATCGCGCGCTATTTTTGGAGCGATGGCAGCAAGTGTTGCTGGAAACGCTCGCGCCGGAGGCGGCCCGCGCCGAGCCCCGGCGGCACGAAATGCGCCGGCTGGTCGAGCATTGGGGCGGGCGGGCAGCGGTCGATTCGGCCGGTTACCGGCTGGTGCGCGAATTTCGCGAGGAAGTGCGGGATCGGGCGTTCGCGCCGCTGCTCGCCGCCTGCCGGCAAGCCGACCCGCGTTTCGATTATTTGTTGCTGCGCCAGCATGAAGGGCCGTTGTGGCAACTGGTCAGCCAGCGTCCCCCGCATCTGCTCGATCCGCGCTATCCTGACTGGCCGGCTTTGCTGCTGGCGGCGGCGGACGCCGTCCGAGAACGTTTAATCGCCGATGGCCGGCCGCTGGCGGCGCACACCTGGGGCGATTACAACCGCGCTCGCATCCAGCACCCTTTCAGCCGCACCTTACCGGGGTTGAGCGCGTGGCTGGACCAGCCGACTTTGCCTTTGCCCGGCGATGCCTACATGCCGCGCGTGCAAGCGCCCAGCAGCGGCGCGTCCGAACGGCTGGTGGTCTCGCCGGGTCGAGAAGAGAACGGCATCTTGCATCTGCCGGGCGGACAGAGCGGGCATCCGCTGTCGCCTTTTTATCGAGCGGGCTTTGCAGCGTGGGCGAACGGCGAACCCGCGCCGCTGGTTCCGGGGCCGACGCGCCATCGGCTGGTTCTCCGCCCCGCTCCACCCTAAGCGAACGGCCGTGGCTTTCACGGATTATCCAGCGGGCCGCAAGCGACAAAGGCGACCGCGAACCCCATTGAAGCGAAAGCCGCCACCTTAACCGCATGCCGCCCAGCGCATCAGCAAGGCGTTTGTCTCGACCTCCCAAAAGATCATTTGCGGGAAAATAAAAAGCCATGAAAACGCATAAAGGTGATTCGCCGCATGTCGTTTCCGCTGCGCTCTCAAGCCGCCAGCGCGTTCTCGCGAGTGACGACTTGATCAATATCCGGGCCGCAATCGCTCAGGATCGCGCTGATGTGCGGAGAATTCATGGGTCCGCTTTCCCCGAAAGTGAAAGCGCCAGGGTCTCAACGCTCGCCGCCGAGCTGCTTTTCGACCAGACACTGCCACAAACAATCTCCTTGATTGCCGAAACCGAAGGCGCTGCAGTAGGCCACGCCGCTTTCAGTCCTGTGCGACTCGCGGGCAACCCGAATGTTCGGGCCTACATTTTGGCGCCTCTCGGGGTGAAGCCCGATCACCAAAAGCGTGGTATCGGATCAAAACTGGTGGAATATGGCCTGCGCCGGCTGTCGATCATGAAGGTCAATGTCGTCTTGGTTTACGGCGATCCCCGCTATTACAGAAGGTTCGGTTTCAACGCGGACGCCGCCCGCCAATACATTCCACCTTACCCGCTCCAATACCCTTTTGGTTGGCAAGCGCTCGCGCTGGACGACTGCCATATCAAAAAATCGCCCGCAGTCATCACTTGCGTTGCCGCTTTAAGCGATCCAAAGTTATGGTGATGCTGCCGGCGATCGGATTTCCGCGCTCTACCCTCAACTGACCACATCCACCGCATACCCTTAACGGAAAAACCATGAAGTTAGCCGACGGCTCACAACCCAAACGCCTCGATGCCGTTCGACAGCTTTTCAAAGAATATGCCGCTTCCCTCAACTTTGCGTTGTGCTTTCAGAACTTTGAGGCCGAACTCGCCAATCTTCCCGGCGACTACGCGCCACCCTCGGGCTGTTTGTTGCTGGCGTTGCGGGATGAAAACGCGGCGGGGTGCGTGGCGTTGCGCCGTCTGGAGGATGGAATATGCGAGATGAAGCGGCTTTACGTGCGCCCCGCGTATCGAGGAGCGGGCGTCGGCAAGGCGCTCGCCGAGGAAATTGTCCGCCGAGCCCAGAAACTCGGCTACAAACTCATGCGTCTGGATACGGTCGATTCGATGCATGAAGCGCAGGCGCTTTACCGCTCGCTGGGTTTTACGGATACCGCGCCTTATTGCTTTAATCCCCTTGAAGGCGTTCGGTTCATGGAACTGAAGTTGTCGAGCGAGCCATCCCGACAGGAAATCGAATGAAACAACGATCCCTTTTTCAAGCCGCATGCACTTAAAGACTCCGCTTGCCTTGTGGGTGGCGATCGCCTTAACGGGCTGCGCCACCCCGGCCGTCACCATGAAAAACAACGCCACCGGCCAAGTCGCGCGATGCGGTGGGAGCGCCACCGGGTCCCTGGCCGGCGGCGTCATCGGCTACAACATTCAAAAGCGAAATGACGAAAAGTGCGTCAGGGACCACGAAATACAAGGCTTCAAGCGCGTCGATTAGACTCGTGTCGCTCTCTCCTTTAACGCGCCTCGCGCCTCTGTTGATCGTCACGTTGATCGGCGCGTGTTCGACCGCGCCGGCCGTCGTTCAGCCGAAGGCCCATTCCGATCCTCCCAAACATTTGCTTTATGTCGTCAGTCACGGTTGGCACACCGGCCTTGTCGTTCCCGCCGCCGCGTTGAACCGGACGGAGCCCGCACTGGTCGAGCGCTTCGGTCAACCCGCTTTTTACGAAATCGGTTGGGGCGATAACGGCTTTTATCAGGCCCGGAAAATCACGACCGGCCTCACGCTGCAAGCGATGTTCTGGGCGCGCGGAGCCATCGTGCACGTGGTCGCTGTTCCCGATTCGCCCCACCTATCGTTTCCGCGCAGCCAGATCGTCGGCACGTGCCTCAACAACGCCGAACTGGACGCGCTTTTGACGTTTGTTTCGAACAGCTTTCTTCGCGGTAAATCCGGCCGGCTCGTGGCCCTCGCGCCCGGCCTGTACGGTGACGCCCAATTTTACGAGGGAACCGGCCGCTATCACCTGCTCAACACTTGCAATACCTGGACGGCGAAGGGGTTACGCAGCGCGGGTCACGCGCTGGAACCCCGCTTCAAGCTGACCGCCGGCAGCGTCATGAGCGCGCTGGCCGACCTGCGCCGACCCTGCGCGGCCTTGCCGCGCTAATCGAGGCCCTCATCTTTCCGCCCGATGCCGATTTCGGTAACAATGCGGGCTTTCCGCTTCGGGCTCGGCCAAGAGCGATCGCGCTCGAAAAACCCATCGGCGCGAAGCGACCCCGGCCAACGATGCACGACAGGATTGATGCGCCATGTTGTTGATGATCGACAATTACGATTCCTTCACCTACAACCTAGTGCAGTATCTGGGCGAGTTGGGCGAAGAGGTCGAGGTTTACCGCAACGATCGAATCACCCCGGAGCAAATCGCCGAGCTTTGCCCCGAACGGATCGTCATTTCGCCCGGCCCTTGCACCCCGAACGAGGCCGGCGTGTCGCTGGCGGTCATCGACGCCTTCGCCGGAAAAATTCCGATTCTCGGCGTCTGTTTGGGCCATCAGAGCATCGGGCAAGCCTTCGGCGGGCGCATCGTCCGCGCCGGTCAGGTGATGCACGGCAAAACCTCCGCCATCCACCACACCGGCCAAGGCGCGTTCGCCGATCTGCCCAACCCTTTCACCGTGGTGCGCTATCATTCCTTGGTCATCGAAAAAACGACCGCCCCCGACTGCTTGGAAATCACCGCCTGGACCCAGACGGCGGACGGCGGGATCGACGAAATCATGGGCGTGCGCCACAAAACCTGGCCGGTCGAGGGCGTGCAATTTCATCCGGAATCCATCCTGACCGAGCACGGTCACGCCTTGCTCGACAATTTCCTCAAGCAGCGGCCTTGAGCCCGTCGCGGAGATTTTCATGTCCATCACCCCTCAGGAAGCCTTGCAGCGCACCATCGAGCACCGGGAAATCTTCCACGACGAGATGCTGTCGCTGATGCGCCAGATCATGGCCGGCGAAATTTCGCCGGTGATGAGCGCCGCCATTCTCGCCGGCCTGCGGGTCAAGAAGGAAACCATCGGCGAAATCAGCGCCGCCGCCAAGGTGATGCGCGAATTGTCCACCAAGGTCCACGTCCCGCCGCACGACCATTTCGTGGACATCGTCGGCACCGGCGGCGACGGCTCGCATTCCTTCAATATCTCCACGGCGTCGATGTTCGCGGTGGCCGCCGCCGGCGCGCGGGTGGCCAAGCACGGCAATCGCGGCGTGTCCTCCAAGTCCGGCAGCGCGGACGTGCTGGAAGCGCTCGGCGCGCGCATCGACCTGCAAGCCGAGCAAGTGGCGGCCTGCATCAACGAAACGGGCATCGGCTTCATGTTCGCGCCCAACCATCATTCCGCCATGAAAAACATCGCCCCGATCCGGCGCGAAATGGGGGTGCGCACGATCTTCAACATCCTCGGGCCGCTCACCAATCCCGCCGCCGCGCCCCAGCAACTGATGGGCGTCTTTCACCCCGATCTGGTCGGCATCCAGGTGCGCGTCATGCAACAGCTCGGGGCGCGGCACGTGCTGGTGGTTTGGGGCAAAGACGGCATGGACGAGATTTCGCTCGGCGCGGCGACCTTGGTCGGCGAGCTGAAAAACGGCGAGATCCTGGAGTACGAAATCCATCCCGAAGATTTCGGGCTGGCGATGATGTCCAGCCGCAATCTGGTGGTCGAGAGCGCCGAGCATTCCAAGGCGACGCTGCTGGCGGTGCTCGACAACCAGCCCGGCGCGGCGCGCGACATCGTCTCGCTCAACGCCGGCGCGGCGCTATACGCCGCCGACGTGGCCGGGTCCATAGCCGAAGGCGTCGAACGGGCGCGGGAGGCGCTGGCGAGCGGCAAGGCGCGGGCCAAACTGGACGAGTTCGTCCGCTGCACCCAGAAGCTGGCGGCATGAGCGCCGCCGCAGACATTCTAAAGCGCATCCTGGCGCGCAAGGCCGAGGAAGTCGACGAGCGCGTCCAGCGCATCAGCTTGGATGATTTGCGGCGGCGAATCGATACGTCCCCGCCGCCGCGACCGTTTCGGCAAGCGCTGGCGCGGGCGCTGGGGCGCGGCGAGGCGGCGATCATCGCCGAGATCAAACGCGCCTCGCCGAGCAAGGGTTTGCTGCGCGACCCGTTTCATCCGGCCGACATCGCGCGCAGCTACGCCGCCGCCGGCGCGAGCGCCCTGTCGGTGCTGACCGACCGCGATTTTTTTCAAGGCAGCGAAGCGTATCTGCAAGAAGCGCGAGCCGCTTGCGCGCTGCCGGCGCTGCGCAAGGATTTCATCATCGACCCCTATCAGGTGTTCGAGGCGCGGGCCATCGGGGCCGATTGCATCCTGTTGATCGTCGCCGCCTTGGATGACCCCGCGCTGCGGGCG
>JAEUPW010000030.1 GCA_016790045.1 Candidatus Competibacteraceae bacterium | reverse complement strand
TGATCGAAGTGAGTCACTTTCTCGCGGAAGATAAAATCTTCGATCAGCGTCGGGCCGCGCGGGGTGGCCCGCAGGGAATTTTGGTTGTCCGAAATCGGCACGCCTTGGTTGGTGGTCAGCGCGGGATGATCGCCGCCGGCTTGCTGGTGCAGCTCGTCCGCGTTGCCGCGCCGCTCGTCGGGAGATGCGGGCGACGCACCGGCGCTGGACTGGAGATCCGTGTTTTTGATGGTCATTGAAGCTCCAAGGGTTGGGCGTAAGCGAGTGAGGGTGAGTGTAGAGTCAATAAAGCGAATAAAAGGCCCGGTAAGCAATCTGGCGGGTTAAACCGCCGCGAGACCGCCGGTGTTTGAATGAACATGCGCCTTTTTGGAACAGTTTAGCGCTTCCCAAGTTCCGCGCGGGTCCAAAACGGCAGTTGGCGCTCTTTTCCGGCCCCAGTCCGACCTGAGACTATAGCCATACCGCCCCTATCGCGAGCTTGAATATGCCGACCGAAACTTTTCAGATCGATTTGCCATCGCCCGCGCCCGGAACGCGACGGCTGCTGCGGGCCCATCGTTACGGCGCGCCGGGAGCGCGTCCCAAGGCGTACTTTCAAGCCGCGCTCCACGCCGATGAAATTCCGGGCTTGCTGGTGGCGCAGCACCTGTTGCTCCAGTTGGAGCAGGCGCTGGCGGAAAACCGGGTTATCGGCGAGATCGTGGTGGTGCCGGTGGCCAACCCCATCGGGCTGAACCAGCATTTAAACGGGCGGTTGCTGGGGCGGTTCGATTTTGAAAGCACCGGCAATTTCAATCGCGGTTTTCCCGATCTGGCGGCGGTGGCGGCCGAGCGGTTGCGCGGGCGGTTGCGCGCCGACCCGGCCACAAACGCGAGCCGGGTTCGGGAGACCTTGAAAGCCGTGTTGGCGGAACAGCGCGCGGCGCGCGAAACCGGCGCGCTGAAACTGGCGTTGCTCGGCTTGGCCATCGACGCCGATTACGTGTTCGATTTGCATTGCGACAGCGAATCGCTGTTGCATCTGTACGCTTCGCGCTGGCATCGGGAACCGGCTCGGGAGCTGGGGGCGGATTTGGGGGCGGCGGCGATCCTGTTGGAAGACGATCCCGGCGGCAGCCCGTTCGACGAGGCTTGCGCGGGACCGTGGTGGAAGTTGCGCGCGGCCTTGTCGGGCGAGGGGCCGATTCCGCTGGCGTGTTTCGCCGCCACGGTGGAACTGCGCGGTCAGGCGGATGTTGACGACGCCGATGCGGCATCCGATGCGGCGGCGCTGCTGCGTTTTTTGCAGCGGTGCGGCGTTATCGCCGGCGATCCGGGGCCGTTGCCGCGAGCGCGCTGCGAGCCGACGCCGCTGGAGGGCGTGGACGTGTTGACCGCGCCGGCGGCCGGCGTGCTGGTGTACCGCAAACGGCTGGGCGATACGGTGCGAGCGGGAGACATCGTGGCGGATATCGCGGACCTGTTCGGCGAACCGCCCGGCGCATCCCGATTGGAGGTGCGAGCGCAGACCGGCGGCGTGTTGTTCGCCCGCATGACCGAGCGGCTGGCGCGGCCGGGCCAGAAGCTTTGCAAGATCGCCGGACGCGATCCGCTGGATTACCGGCAGGCCGGAAAGCTGCTGGAAGATTGAAAGGCTGGAAGCAGAGCGAGTTCCGGTTTGAAACGGAAATTGATTATCATCGAATTCCCCATCAATAACCCTAGAGGCAACTGGCAATGGACTTCATCGGATTTTTGTTGATCGGTTTGGTCGCGGGCTGGCTGGCGAACACCATGGTTCGGGGTGGCAGTCAGGGTTTGTGGAGCAATCTGGGGATCGGCGTGGTGGGCGCTTTTATCGGCGGTTTTTTGTTCGGATTGCTCGGTTTTGCCACGGTGAACATCATCGGGCGTCTCATCAGCGCCACGATCGGAGCCATCGTCCTGCTGTACCTGGTCGGTCTTTGGAAAAAGAGAAACCCCTAAACCGGCCGAATCGGTCATTCGGTTTTGGACGCGCTCTGGCTGGCGCTGGCGTTTCTGCTGGGTTTGTCGGTCCGCCCTCTGGGGCTGCCGGCGCTGGTCGGGTACTTGGCGGCCGGCTTCGTGTTGAACGCGCTGGGCCAGCGGAGCAGCCCGCTGCTCGATGAAGTGGCGCACGCCGGCGTGCTGCTGTTGCTGTTTAGCGTCGGTCTCAAGCTGCGGCTCAAAAGCCTGATCCGCCCGGATGTCTGGGGCGGGGGCGGCCTGCATCTGGCCGCGAGCGCTTCGGTGCTCTGTCCGGTGTTGTGGGCGGCCACGTCGCTGTCTTTCCAGCAGGCGCTGTTGCTGGCGGCGACGCTCGGATTTTCCAGCACGGTGCTGGCGGCGAAGGTGCTGGAGGAGAAAGCCGAGTTGCGGGCCTTTCATGGCCGGCTGGCCATCGGCATCCTGATTATCCAGGACTTGGCGGCCTTGGCCCTGATGGCCCTGGCGGGCGCGGCCGCGCCGACGCCGTGGGCGTTGCTGGTGTTCGGCTTGCCGCTGCTGCGCCCGCTGGCGGTGAAAGTGCTGGACTGGAGCGGCCACGACGAATTGCTGGTGCTGTTCGGGCTGGCGCTGGCGCTGGTGGTCGGGGGCTCGGGTTTCGAGCAGATCGGGCTCAGTCCGGAACTGGGCGCGCTGTTGCTTGGGGCGTTGCTGGCCGGTCATCCTCGCGCAACGGAGTTGTCCCGCTCGCTTTGGTCGCTCAAAGAGATTTTGCTGGTTGGCTTTTTCTTGCAAATTGGGTTGCTGGGGTGGCCGAGCCCGGCCATCGCCGGCGGCGCGGTGCTGCTGGCGCTGTTGCTGCCGCTCAAAGCCGGCCTGTTTTTCTTCATCTTGGTCGGGTTTCGGCTCCGCGCCCGCACCGCGTTTCTCACCGCGCTGGCGCTGGCCAGCTACAGCGAATTCGCGCTGATCGTGGTGAAGTTCATGGTCGGGGGCGGACAGTTGAGCGCGGATTGGCTGGTGCTGCTGGCGCTGACCATCGCGCTCTCCTTCATGGTCGCCGCGCCGCTCAATCGCTTCGCGCACGATTTGTACGAGCGGCTGGAAATGGCGCTCTCGCGTTTCGAGCGGGCGGAACGCCATCCCGACGAACAGCCGGTGTCGTTGGGCAAGACGCAAATCCTGATTCTGGGGATGGGCCACGCCGGCACCGCCGCTTACGATTTTCTCAAGAAGCGACAAAACGTGCCCGAAGGGCGCAAGGTGCGGATGGTGTCCGGCATCGATTCGGATCTGGTCAAGGTCGAGCGGCACATCCGCGAAGGCCGGCGGGTCGTTTACGCCGACGCGGAGGACCCCGGTTTCTGGCACCGCTTGCATTTGGACGGCATCAAGGCGGTGATTTTGGCCATGCCCGACCCGGAAGCGAAACGCATCGCCACCGAGCAATTGCGCCAGCACAACTATCAGGGCTTGATCGGGGCGATCAGCAGTTATCCGGAAGAAGAAACGGCGCTGAAAGCGGCCGGCGCGGATATGACCTTTCTGGCGTATCACGAAGTCGGCGTCGGATTGGCCGAACACGTCTGGGAAGCCTTGGAAAAGCGTTGAATCTCTGGCCTTGGCTATCTGAACGGCTTAGATAAGGGCAGGGACACCCCGACAACCGGATATACGAGAACTTCTTTTGACGAGAGCGATCCGCGCGCTTTGTACGCGGATACCTCAACCTCGCGCCAGAGCGGCTAAAGCGCTAATGGGTGCTTGTGGGACCTCATAAATGGATTTTAGCCTGCTTCGGAGCGATAAGCCGCCGCAACGCCAAGTTCTCAAAAATACTCAACAGAAACTGTCAATTTTACTAGGTTCCGCCATAACTTATTTTGCTAATAGGCGTACAACTTAAAATAGGGATTAAGGTCTATAAAGATAGATAGGAAATCCAATTTTAAGCTTGCGCGGCGGTTGCAGGATTTAAGGGAATCGAGCGCCTGGAGCCGACGCAAAACCACGGTATTGTGAAATGTGCTTCAAGAAACCCGACGGGCATTGAAGATTGTATGATAAAGGACATGCCTAGCGAGTCAAAACCAGTATTTATGAGATAATTAAACATCACTCATTAGTTCAATTTACAAAAAGATTAGCAGGGTAGTAGTAACGGAGTTATGAAAAAGATTCTATTTTCAGATTTGTATGCAGAAACTGTAATTCTTTTAATTATTAACCCGGCAATTATATATGAGACAGTGCTAAACTGTGCGGCATGAAGAAACGAGATGGGCGGAGTTTATCGTCAGAGGTCCAGGAAGCCTTGCGTCGGCAGGCACTGCGGCTGCGCGAAGAGCGGCAATGGACGT
>JAEUPW010000011.1 GCA_016790045.1 Candidatus Competibacteraceae bacterium | reverse complement strand
GCCGTCGGGCGCGGACTGGCGCGGATCGACGCCCCACCAGGTGGACATGTAGATCAGCCGGCTCATGGCGTCGGCCTGTTGGCGGTCTTTCGTCATCAGGTTTTGCCAGCGTTCCGCCAGCGGGAACGCCTCGGCCTGGATGACCTTGTTCTCTTGGGCGTCCATCCGCTCGCTGGCGTCGTCGAACTTGCGGACTTCGGCGGCGGGAAGCTGCTTTTCGGCCAGTTGGATCAGCATGTCTTGGGACAGCAGGCCCAGCCACGCCGGGCGCGTGTCGCTCTTGAGGTCCGACAGCCCTTGCGCCCAGTTGCGCGGGTCGAGCTTGGCCTTGGCCTTCTCGCCCGGCCTCAGCGCGTCGCGCAGCTCGCCGATGTCGCCCAGCACCTTGGCCGCCACGCGCGGGCTGTCCATGCGCGGCGGACGGCCGGGGCGGGAGTAGCGGAAATCCTCGCTGTCGGTCGGTTCCTCGTTGCTGGTGTACTTGGCCTGCTTGCTCTCGAACGCGATGACGTATGGCGAACTTCCCGGCGCCGCGATGACCGCGCCGTCGTAGCCCTTCGCCATCAGCTTGGCCCGCAGCCGGGTCGCGGCCTCCACCGAATCGATGGCCCACAGGTCGGCGTCGGTCAGATGATAGGGCTTGTCGATCTTGGCGTGCAATTCCAGCAGGCGGGAGCCGTAGCGGGCGGCGCTCCGCTTGTCGGCGGTCATGAAGAAGCCGAGACCGGCCGTGAGATGGGCGCTGGACTGGCCGGCGCGCGAGGCGTCCCAGCGGTGGAACGCCGGGTTGTTCGTGCCGTGATAGAGCGTCAGCGGCTTGCCGTCGCGGGCGGTGACGCCTTCGGTCCCGGCGCCGAACCAGCGGCGGAACGGCGTTTTCATCGCCTCCTTGGCCTGGAATTGCGCCCGCACCGCCTGGAACTCGGCCCATAGCCGGGCCTGTTCGGCGGCGTCGGTTTCGGAGGTGGGTTGGCTATAGCTCCTAGAGTGCTCGCGTTTGACCTCTCGCAACATAGCGAGTATATTTTCGTTAAAGCCCGCCTGTGGGGAATTCCGGCTTTGTCCGGGTTCCCGCTCAATCCCTTCGGGGGCCTCCAGCGCGGGCTTCTCCGTTTCTATCGTTTCGACAGAATAAATCGGGTTCGGCTGGTTTTCTCCGGTCGTTTCTTTGACCGTCATTTTCACGGCGACCACATCGTTATCGGCGATCATCGCCGCAACATACCGATGAATCGCCCTGATCGTCGGCTCTCCCCTGGCATCCGCGTGACTGTGGTCCAGCAATGCGCGCTCAAACAAAGAATCGAGATTCGCTATCGCCGTCGCGTGGTCTTTTGGGTTGGTCGATTTGGCCACCGCGCTCTGGCTGACCATTTTTGCGATATTGGTGTTTGAAACCACCGCGACCAATTTCGTCGAGCGGTTTTCCAGCGGCTTGCCAACAAAACTTTTCGCCAGATTTTGGGCTTCATCCAGCGTTGCCGCGCGTCTCAAGTCGGGCAGGCTGAACGCCGCCGCTTCCCGAAAGGCCGGCATCGCCCGCCCCGCCGCTTTCGCTCGCGCCTTCAACGCCGACAGCGCCAGCGCCCGCACGTCGGCCGGCGTGAGGTTGACTTTTACTCCAATTCGGTACAGCGCGGCGCGTATGGCGGCCAGCACGCGCCGCACCAGCGGCAATCTCTGATCGGCGTACTCGGCCAAATAGGCGACCGCTTCTTCGGCCACGTCCACGCGCGGATCGGCTCTCCCCTCCAGCTTTGCCTTGTTCAGCGCCTCCACCGCCACCGGGTTGCCTTCCGCCGCCATCCGGTAAACCTGCTGCACCAGATCGGAGAAGCCGGGATTGCCGATGAAGTTCTTGAGCCCGCCGATCCGCATGACCGCGTGGGCCAGCCGCACCTTGGCGCGGTCGCCTTCCGCGAAACGGTCGTCTTTGGCGAGGTGCATCCCCTCGTGCAGCGCCACCGATAGCGCGTCCCGGTCCAGGTTGCCGGGGATCAGGTGAATGACGCCCTTGCCGTCCACGAAACCGGCCGCGCCGTTGCCGGTCGGGTCGGACTCGTGGATTTTCAGCCGGCCGGCACGCTCCAGCGCCGCGACGTGGCGCTCGCCCAGCGCCTCCACCAGTTGGGTGCGGGCCTGGGCGACGGTGACGGGCTGGGTGGCGGTGGAAGAGGGGCGGGATTGGCGGGCGGGCTCGCCCGCTCGCGCGCTTTTCCGTTTCAGCTTTAACCCGATCTTCGGAAGATGAGCGAGCAGCGCGTCCGCGCTTTTCGCGCCTGTCACCAGCGATCTGATCTGGCGGTGCGGGTACAGTTGATAGGACGTTTTTTCGGTGCCCGTCCCGTCGTTCCGCAGCTCCACGATGTCGTACAGGCCGACGTGACCGAGCGCGGTTTCGGCTTCGATGGTTTGCACCACCGAATACCGCGCCCGGCTCGCGAAGCCCTTTTTCCTGATAAATTCGCGCTTCGTGTTGAGTTCAAGCGGCTCGACGGGCGCTGCCGGCGCGTTGCGCGCTTTGATGGTTTGACGCAACGAATCGCGCATCGCGGGCGGAACGTCGTCCCATGTCGGCCATCGGTCGATCACCGGGCCGGGGTCGAAACCGGCTTTGAGGTGTGGCCTGAGAATTTCGGCGCGTTCGGCCCGGCTGGCGCGGTTCCAAGCAATCGCTGTCTCGCTGGGCGCGACTCCGGCCGCCATCTCTTCGTCCAGCCGTTCGGATGCGGTCTTTTCGCGCTGGGCCGTTCCCTTCTTCCCGTCCATCGCGTCCAGCATGGACGTTTGCCCTTGCGCCATCGCCACGTCGGCCGGGCGGTCGCTGCCGGTCAAGACGAAATTGGAGCGGGCGCGGTCGGCCCTGGTCTTTTGGTCGGCCGCCTTCTCTTCGGCGGCCCGTTCGGCTCGCGCCTCGGCTACGCGGGCTTCTTCGGCGCGGAGTTCGGCGATGGAGTAGCTTTCGAGGAGCGGCCTTTCAGCCGTTCCCGTCGGCTGCGGTCCAGGCTCGCCAGCCTGTTGCCCACCTGTCTCGCCCTGTCTCTGTCGTGCTTCATCGAAAGCGGCCCTCAAAGCCTCGTTGAACTGTTCCGGCGTCGCGTTTTCCAGCCGAGTGCTGACGCGCTCGAAGATGGTGTCGGCGGCGTCCTCGCCGAGATCGCGGCTCGCTTCCGCTTGCAGTTGCGCCGTGATCCGCTCTTGCTCCGACAGGTCATCGAAGCCGGAATCCTCCAAGTCTACCGCATCCAGCAGCCATCCGCTCTCGGCCAGAGAGCTATTTTGATCGGCGTGGTATTCGCGGATGAACTCGATCAATCTCCGGCCGCCAGCGGACAGCGGCTTGCCGTCGATGGCGTTTTTCAGTTGCGCCTTGGCTTCTTTTTCGGTCAGCGTGCCCTTGCCGGCCGACTTGTAGGCGGCCCACCATTCGTCTCTGGCGATCCATTTGGTTCGGCCGGTCACGTTGCCGCGCTCGTCGCGCAGCAGCGAGCCGCCTTTCTCGCTCCAGCCGGTGGTGTTCAGGTAGCCGGTCAACTCGGATGGAGACAGGTCCGCCATCTCGGGTTTGCCGCCCGGCGCCGCTCCGATGTCCGCCTTTTTGTCCGCCGTTTCCCCTTGCGATTCAGCGGGGGTAGGCGGCTTTGGGGGCTGGGTCGTGTCCGGCGAAATCAAATCGGTCGCGTTCCGCTTTTCCGCTTTTGCCCCGAGCAGACCGTCGATATAGCTCAAGGCGGCGCTCTTTATCTGGGCGATGCTGGCCCGATCCCCTTGGAATCCCAGCACCTTGCCGACCATCGCCATGCTGCCATGACCGAACATTTTATCGAACACGCCATACCCGGTCGGATCAAGGCCGTACTTGGCCGCGATCTTGTTTCGGTCGTGATCGATTTTGGTCGTTTTCCCCGCCTTTCTCGCCTTGTCCTTTGCCGACTGAACGCGAATGACTTCTTTCGCAATATCTTCGGCGATAGCTTCCTTTTTCGCTTTGAAAATGTCGCGCTCATCTTTGGATTTGAACCCGGCGATTTCCCAGTCTTCTCCGTCGGCGACGGGTTCCGCCCGAGCGGTTCCCGCCGCGCTTTGGCCGTTCAGCAGGGGCGCGGTTTCGGCTTGCCCTTTTTGGCTTCGTTGAGCATTTTGGCTCTCCGGTCGAGGTTGAGCGGCGGTTGTCGGGGGCGCCTCCCGGCCAGTCTGCCCGCCGCGAACGGTGCTGGCTAAATCGGGGTACTCGGCCAGGACTTCGGCCGGGACGGGCTTGCCTTCGGAGAGGGCTTGTTTGACGGTGTTGCGGTGTAGCGTCCTGGTGTTTTCCGGGTCTTCATACGTGGACGAGCGAACCAGAACGATCCCTTCTACCTCTTGTTCCGCATCCTCCAGAGTGCGCTTGAGCGATCTGCGATCAGAAGGCGACATGCGGCGCTTGAGGTCGCTTTTGATCGCGGCAATTTTTTCTCGCAGGTTCTTCAAGTTGGCTATGTGACGGTCGGACATGTCCTTTTCCCAGCCGTCCAGCGTCATCTCCCACGGCTGTTTCTCGCTCGCCGCTGCTCCCGTTTCCGCTCCCGCTCCTTCCGCTCGTGCGCCGCTCGTTCCGGCTGGTCGGGCGGGCAGCACCACGGGTGGTTGGGCTTGGGCTTGCGGGCTTTTGGCATCGGTGGCTGGCGTTTCGAGGTAATCGATCAAGCTTTTCGGGATGTCGGTGTAGCGGGCGCCATCGGCTCGAATGTTCACCCTTTGTCCGGCCGCATCGGCGGCATCGAACGACCGGAGTTCCAGCCAATCCCGATATTGCCGAACTTTCCGAGCGTCCTCGCCCAGCGCGGCGACGATTTCCGCGCGAGACTGGCCGGCCGCTTTACGGGCTTTTTCGTCGGCTTTCAGCGCGGCGACCTTGGCTTGCAGCTTGGCTTTCAGCCCGTCTATCTCGGCTTTGCGCGTTTCGGTCGCGGATGATGCCCTTTCGTTTTTGAGCTTTTGTCGGGTCGATATCGGATTTTTGACGCTCTCATTTCCGCTCGGCGCTCGCTCGGATAGCGATTCCGTCGCTTTCTCGATGGCGCTTCCGTATTCCCGAATAAAATCGGTGTTCCGATTTTTGATGAGCGTGCCGACGAGCGACCCGTCCGGCATCATGACGGCGCTGGGTTTGTCGCCGTTTTCTTCAAGCCAAGCGTCATAGCGGTCTTTCAGGGTCCGCAACTCGTGGGCCGGCAGCTTTTCAACCGCCTCGATTGGCGGCCAAAACTCTCCGAGCCGGTCGCGCTCGTCGGGCGGCATGGGCAGGCCGGCCGGCGCTCGTCTGGGCTGTTCCGTTTCGCGCGCCATGCCTGGGGCTGGCAGCGGAGCGAAGGGCGGCAACGCCGGGCGCTCGGGATCGGTCCAGTTCGGCGCGCGGGCGGACGGCAGCGCGGGCAAAGCGGGAGCGGGCTCGTTGACGGCGGGCGACACCGGGACGGGTAGCCGATCCTCGCCGATCCCCAAGCGGCTGCGACCCAGTTGTCCGAGCGGCTGCGGGATGGCGGCGGACGCGACGGTGGGCGCCCCTCGCGGCACTCCGAGCGACGGCGGGGCCGGCAACCCGGACGGGGCGGGCGGTTCGGCCTGCTGCCCGCGAGCGGCGATTTCCGCGTCGAGCGCGGCGCGGCGTTGCGCCTCCCGCTCCAAGATGGAATCTTGTCGAGCCTGTCTGGCTTCCGAAAGTCGCTGGCCGCGCTCTCCCAGTTGCCGTTTCAGGCTTTCGACGTTGGCGATTTTCGCCAATTCCGACAGCCGGGCGCGGTCGGCGGAGAAATCGGTTTGCGGTTGCGGCGCGGGCTGCCGGTTCAGTCCGGCCAAGACGGGTTGAATGCCGGGCTGGTTTTTCCCCTGCGGGTTGAACAGCCTCAGTCGCTCCCGCTGCGCCCGCTCGCGAATCTGGCGGGCGGTGTCGGCCAAGCCCGGCTCCAGGCGGACGCGAGACTCCAGCCCGGAGGCCATGCGCTCCAGCGCGTCGGGCGAAAGGCCGTCCAGCAGCTTGGCCGATCCTTTGGCGCCCCTGGCGACGCGCTGGGCCACATCGGCCTCGCGGATGGCCTGCGGGTCGCGGCGCTCGCCGCTATTGCGGCGGTCGGCCTCCTGGTGCAGCAATTCGAGCGACTGTTCGACGCCCGCCCGCGCTTTGCCCAGCGCCTCGGCGCGGTCGCGGAGCAGCACCTCGCCGGCCATCCGGTAGCGGGTCAACTCGTCGTCGGACAGCGATGCCAGATTGTAATCGGTCGATCCGTGCGCCCCCTTCGCGAGCGGTTTTCCGGCCGCGATGTCGCCCAGCACCTTGGCGACGCCGGCCACGGCTTCGGGATTTTGCTCGAAGTGAGCGGCGGCTTCGTTCAGGCTTTGGCGGCGCTTGGCCTCGATGCCGTACTTGATCCGGGCTTCCTGCCACTCGTCGGGCGCGTCGTCGGGCAGCGGCCGATTCACCAGATCGAAAATCTGATCGTCGCTCAACTCGTGCGGCCGGTCGGCGAACCCGAGATAGCCGGCCGCGCCTCGCGCGTTGTCCATCGGCTCGTCCAGCGCCGCCGGGGACGCGCGCAAGGCCAGCTCGTCCGTCAACTGCTGGCGGGCGACGGCCAGCCGTTCGGCCGCGCGTTTCGGTAGCCGGCCTTGCGCCTCCACCGTATCGAGCCCGGCCAGCGCCTCGGCGATGTCCTGCTCGCGGGCGAAATCCAGGTTGGCGCGCAAGTCGGCGGTGGCTTGGGTGGCGCTGTCGGCGCGGGCGTTGCCTTCCGCTCTTTGCCGGATCGACGAGTACGCCATGTGCGCCGGTTTCGCCATCGCGCCCATCATCAACACCGTGGCGATGGTGGCTGGCGCAACGTCTTTCGTGGCCTGCCAAAGCCCTTCCGCGCCCTCGTACTGCGGCTTGACCGCCGCCATTGCGGCGTTCGGGTCTTGGCCGGCCAGCAGGGCGCCGACCGCCGCTTGTCCGCGTTGCTGGTCGTTTCCCTGATGGAATTGCGTTACGCCTTCGGTCCCCACTTCGGTTCCCAGCGCGCCCGCCGCCGCTCCAGAGCGAACGCCGGCCCGGCCGATTGCGCTGCCGGCGATCTTCTGCATGGCCTCTTTCGGCATCATCCCCAAGGCGACGCGACCGAGGCCGAACATCGCCGCGTTGCCGATGGCTTCCGGTCCCGCTTCCCATAGGCCGGTGTTTTGCGCGATGGGAGTCAACACCTCTACCGCCCGGTTGCGCTCGTCTTCGGTCAATCCGCGACCGCGCGCCTTCTGGCTTTCCTCGTTCAACGTGATCAGGTTATCGTTCAGGAATTGCGACCCCGCCATCCGATACCCGGCCGCGCCCGCCGCAGCGCCCGCCGCGAGAGCGCCACCTATCGGGGTCGTCGCGGCGGTTCCGGCGATTCCGGCCGGGATGGCGGCCAGCATCGAGACGCCGGAATAGCCGAGACTGGGCATCGCCTCGCGAATCGCCTCGCTCGATGAATCGGTTTGGCCGGCCTTCTGCAATTCCGCGATGCGCGCCTGGCTCTGCTCTTGAGCCTGCCGGCCTTCCGCCATCCAGCGTTCCGCGAACGAGCCCGGCTCCACCGGGTTGATGCCGGTGTAGGCTTGCGCCAGCGCGCTCTTGAATCCGGGGACCAGTTGCTGGGTCGCACCCTCCCACAGCGCGCTTCCGACGTTGGAAAGATCGAACGCCGGCTTTTGCTGCGCTGCTGGAGCCGCCGGCTGCGGCGGCGTCCAGTTGGAGTAATCGGGCAGCGCGGGCGGCGGCGGCAAGCCGGGGACCGGGGCGAACGGGTCGAGCGGTTCGGCGAATTTCGGGGCGGGCAAGCCGAGCGGGCGGTACGGGTCGAACGGGTATGGCACGGGACAGCCTCAATCGTGGTCGTTGCCGGCGAACGCCTCGCAGCGGGCGTCGGGAAACAGCGGATTGGCGAGAGCGCAGCGGTGGAAGTTGTATTCGGGGTCGCGCCGGTGATGCCGGCACGGCCCGCACGGGTAGCGGCTCAGCAGCGGGTCTACCGTCCGCGTGAGGTGGTCTCCAACAGCAGCAGGTAGCGTTCCCATGCGCGCACGTACCCCCAATAGTTTTCCTCGTAGGCGTTGCAGCGCCCGGCCCACCACCAGACCAGGGCGGCCCTCATGGCGGCGCGGGCAGCCCGGCCATCTGTTCGGGCTGGCGGGCGAATCCGAGCTTCCAGTACCGCTCTTCGAGTTCTTTCAGCTTCGCCGGGTCTTTGTTGTAGTGAGCGGCCATGATCTGCGCGGCCAGATTCGCCTTGACTTGATCCGATGTCGGCTGCTGCTGCTGGGCCTTGCGCTGATCGTTGGCGACATCGCGGTTTAAGCGCGAAACGTCCAAATTGAAGCGGCGCGCGTCCAGCCCGAACCGCTGCTGATTGCGCTCCTGGTCGGATTGCTGGCGGAGCATGGCGGCGTAGCGGCCGGCGTCGGCGGCGTCTCGGGTGGCTCCGACCTGCTCTAGCCCGAGCGCGGTCTTCTGGTTCGACTCCATCAAGCCGCCCAGCCCTTGCAATCCGATCATCGCGCCCTGGCGCTGGCCGCGACCGCCGGAAGCGGCCTGATCCAGCAAGCGGCCGTATTCCGCCTGTCGCCCCCGCGTGTCCTGGAAGCCGTCGCCGGGCAGAGAAAACGGGTTGCTGTTCCAGTGCGCCGGTATCGCCCCTTGCGCGGCGGAGTCGGCTGCGGCGGCGGCGGTGTCGTTGCGCCCCTCCATCCGGTCCAGCACGCCCGCGCTCACGCCGAGCTTCGCCGCTCGCAGCCCGCGCATGGCGTCGGCGGCGGCGTTCATCGATGCGATGTTTTGCTGCGCTGCGGCGGATTGCGCGGCCCGGTCCTGCATCGCTCGGTCGGCTTGCGCGTCGGTGGAAGCTCCAACGAAACCGCCGCCGAGCGACGCGAACGGCCGGTCGTACTTTTGGGAGTACGGCGCCGGAGCCGGCAAATACGGCAGCAGTTCGGCGGGCTGCCGCTGTCCGGGAGCGGGCAAGGCGGGACGAGCGCCCGCCGATCCGGCGCCGACCCCGACCCCGCTATTTGAAATGCCTGGAGCGGGCAGAGCGGCATTCGGCCGAACATTCGACATGTTCGCGACGCCGATCTGCGATGGCTGGTAACTTGGTCCAACGTTTCCTGGCAAATCGATTCTGCGATTCAACACTTCGGCGACTCTGCCGCCAAACTCGCGGGCGCCAGGAGATATGTCCGTCGGGGTTTGCCACGGCAAACCGTAAAAGCGGTTTTGCTCCATCTCAATCGTCCTCGAATCGCGAAGTGATGGATCGGCGGTAGGATTCCGGCCGGATGGCGGTGATCAGGTTGGCGTTGTGGCGCCGCGCCTCTTTCTGGCGCCACGAAACGGGCGGCCCCAGCAAATCGG
>JAEUPW010000168.1 GCA_016790045.1 Candidatus Competibacteraceae bacterium | reverse complement strand
CTACGACACCCTGCCGCTGGTGGTGATGACCGCCGAGGACGTGCGATCCGGCAAGGTCCGCAGCTTGGCCCACGACACGGCCGGAATCGTGCAAAAGGGGTCGATGCCGCTGGCCGATCTCGTCGCCGATCTGCGCCGCTTTGCCGAGCAGGCCAAAAAGCCATGATCGAGAGCAATGGCCGAGCCGCGAAAAGGCGAGGGTCGCGGGCCGCCATTGGCCCGACCGCCCGCGCGGGCCGAATCGCGCGCGCTGTGCGCGTTCGCCTGATGTAAGCCGCTCATGACCGGCATTCAGACGGTCAGATAGTGCCGGACCAAGCGATCGTCGAGCTCGGCCATCGCCCCGGTCGCCACCGCCCGACCCTTGTCGAGGATGCAAAAGCGGTCGGCGACCTGGCGGGCGAAACCGAGCTTTTGCTCCACCAGCAGCACGGTCATATTCTGATCGCGATTCAGCTTGCGGATCACCTCGCCGATCTCGTGCACGATGTTGGGCTGAATGCCTTCGGTCGGCTCGTCGAGAATCAACAGCCTCGGTTGCACGACCAGCGCCCGGCCGATGGCCAACTGCTGTTGCTGGCCGCCGGACAGGTCGCCGCCGCGCCGCTTGAGCATGGTGCCCAACACCGGAAACAGCTCGTAAATAAATTCCGGTATCCGCTTGAGTCGATCCTGGCGGGCCGGCAGGCCGACCCGCAAATTTTCCTCGACGGTCAGCAGCGGAAAGATTTGTCGGCCTTGCGGCACGTAGCCGATGCCGAGCGGGGCGCGCCGCTCCGCCGGCCGGCCAGCGAGGTCTTCCCCGTCGAAGCGGATCGCGCCGGAGCGGATCGGCAGCAGGCCCATGATGCAGTTGAGCAGCGTGGTTTTGCCGACTCCGTTGCGGCCCATCAGACAGAGCCGCGATCCGGCCGGCACCTCCAAGCCGATCTCCCACAAGGTGCGGCTCTGGCCGTAGTTCTGATTCAAGCCTTCAACCCGCAGCATGGCCGTCTCCCAGATAGACTTCGATGACTCTGGGGTCGGCCTGCAAGTCTTCCAGCGCGCCTTCCGCCAGCACCCGGCCCTGATGCAGCACCGTCACTTTATCGGCGATGGAGCGGACAAAGCCCATGTCGTGCTCGACCACGACCACCGAATGCTCGCCGGCCAGCGATTTCAGCAATTCGGCGGTGCGCTCCATCTCGGCCGGGGTCATGCCGGCCACCGGCTCGTCCACCAGCAGCAAGCGCGGTTCCTGCATCAGCAACATGCCGATCTCCAGCCATTGCTTTTGACCGTGGGCGAGAATGCCCGCTAGCCGGCCCGCCTGCGCGGTCAGGCCGACCCGCTCCAGCACGGCCGCGATCCGGTCGCGCTCCGCGCCGGCGAGACGGGTGGTCAGCAAGCCGCGCAGCCTTTTGGCGCCGGACATCGCCAGCTCCAGATTCTCCAGCACGGTCAACGGCTCGATCACCGTCGGCTTTTGAAATTTGCGGCCGATGCCGATCCGGGCGATGGCCGGTTCGTCCAGTTGCAACAGGTCGATGGTCTGGCCGAAGAACACCCGGCCGGCGTCCGGCTTGGTCTTGCCGGTAATGATGTCCATCATCGTGGTCTTGCCCGCGCCGTTGGGGCCGATGACGCAGCGCAACTCGCCGTCGGCTACGTAGAGCGAGAGGTTGTCGATGGCCTTGAAACCGTCGAAGGTGACGCTGACGCCTTCCAGATACAGCAAAATGCCGTGGCTGGCGTCGACCGGTTCGACCGGCGCGTGCATCCCGCCCGCGTCGAGTTCGGAGATCAGCTCGCTCATGCCGTCGCCCCCCGCCGCCGCAGCAAACCGACCAAACCGCGCGGCAACAGCAGCGTCACCGCCACGAACAGCCCGCCGAGCGCGAACAGCCACACCTCCGGCAACGCGCCGGTCAGCCAGGTCTTGGCGTAATTCACCAGCACCGCGCCGACCACCGCGCCGACCAGGGTGCCGCGCCCGCCGACCGCGACCCAAATCACCGCTTCAATCGAATTGAGCGGGGCGAACTCGCCGGGGTTGATGATGCCGACTTGCGGCACGTACAGCGCCCCGGCCAAGCCCGCCAGCATCGCCGAAAAGGCGAACACCAGGGTTTTGACCCGCTCCACCCGATAGCCGAGAAAACGGGCGCGCGGTTCGGCGTCGCGGATCGCCACCAGCACCCGGCCCAACCGGGTCGAGACCAGCCAGCGGCAGGCCAGATAACCGCCCGCCAGCGCCAGCGCCGACAGCAGGAACAAGACGATTCGCGTACTGTCGGCGTGCAGCGGAAAACCGAGCGCGTCCTTGAAATCGGTCAAACCGTTATTGCCGCCAAAGCCCATCTCGTTGCGGAAAAAGGCCAGCATCAGCGCGTAGGTCAGCGCCTGGGTGATGATCGAGAGATAGACCCCCGACACCCGCGAGCGAAACGCGAACCAGCCGAACACGAAGGCCAGCAGCCCCGGCGCGGCCAGCACCATCAGCGCCGCGAACCAGAACTGATCGAAGCCGAGCCAGTACCACGGCAGTTCCGTCCAGTTCAGGAACACCATGAAATCGGGTAGCACCGGATCGCCGTAGACGCCGCGCGCCCCGATCTGGCGCATCAGATACATGCCGAAACAGTAGCCGCCGAGGGCGAAAAAAGCGGCGTGGCCGAGGCTCAGGATGCCCATGTAGCCCCAGACCAAATCCACCGACACCGCCAGCAGCGCGTAGCACAGGTATTTGCCGAGCAAAGTGACGGTATAGGCGCTCAGATGCAGCGGGTGGTCGGCCGCAACCAGCAGGTTGAGCGCCGGGACGACCAGCGCCAGCGCGGCCAGCACCGCGAGCAGGGCCAGACCGGCGCGATCAGATCGCAGCCAAGAGGGCACGCGCATGAATTAAGCCTCCGCCGCCCGGCCGCGCTGAGGAAACAGCCCGCGCGGGCGCTTTTGGATGAACAGCACCAGGAACACCAAGACCAAAATCTTGGCCAGCACCGCCCCGGACCACGGTTCCAGCAGCTTGTTGGCGACGCCCAGCGACAGCCCGGCCACCAGTGTCCCCCACAGGTTGCCGACCCCGCCGAACACCACCACCATGAACGAATCGACGATGTAGCTTTGGCCGAGGTTGGGGCCGACGTTGGTCAGTTGCGACAGCGCGACCCCGGCGACGCCGGCGATGCCGCTGCCCAGGCCGAAGGTCAGCGCGTCTACCCGCGCCGAACGCACGCCCATCGCTTGCGCCATCGCCCGATTCTGCGTCACCGCCCGCACCTCCAGCCCCAGGCGGGTGCGCTGCAAGGCCAGCCACAGCAGCGCGAACACCGCGATGCAAAAACCGATGATGATCAGCCGGTTCAAGGTCACCTCCAGCGGGCCGAGCGCGATGGTGCCGCTCATCCAGTCCGGGGTGGCGACCGAGCGGTTGAGCGGCGAGAAGATCGAGCGCACCGCCTGTTGCAGGATCAGGCTGACGCCGAACGTCGCCAGCAGGGTTTCCAGCGGCCGGCCGTAGAGAAAGCGAATCACGCCGCGCTCGATGGCGATGCCGGCCAGCGCCGCGACCAGAAAGGCCAGCGGCACCGCCACCGGCAGCGACCAGTTGACCGGCAACCATTGCTGGGTGAGCCAGGTGGTGTACGCGCCCAGCATCATCAGTTCGCCGTGGGCCATGTTGATCACGCCCATCACCCCGAAGGTGACCGCCAGACCGATGGCGGCCAGAATCAGCACCGAGCCGAGCGACAGGCCGAAGAACAGGGTTTCGGCCCACCCCAACAGTTGCAGGCGGAACTCGGTGCGGGTCAAGGCGGTGCGAGCGGCTTCGCGCACGGCGGGGTCGGGGTCCTCTGCGGCCGCGCGGGAAAGCGGGCCGCGCAATTCCGGTTGCAAGCGGCCGCCGAGCGCGGTCGCCGCTTGCGCGCGAGCGGCGGCCTCCGGGCTAGCGAGATCGGCCAGCGCCAGCGCCAGCGCCAGCAACGCTTTAATTCCGGCATCCGGTTCGACCGCCAGTCGCGCCCGCAGCCGCTCGGTTCCGGCCGGGTCGGGATTTTTCAGAAACGCTTGCACCGCCGCCCGACGCTGGCCGGGATCGGCGCTGGCGAGGCCGAGGCTGGCGAGCCGGTTTTCGATCAGGTTGCGCAGGCGGTTGTTGGCGGTGATTTTCTCCAGATCGCGCTTGCCGGCTTGACCGAGCGCCGCGCCGCCGACCGCGTCCTCGATGGCGATGGTCGGCGCGTCGTCCAGCCCGATCACCGCGCGATTTTCCGCTTCCTGGTAATACAAACGACTGTCGGCCAAGGCTTTTAAAATCGTGGCGATCCGGGGGTGCTCCAAGGCCGCCAACTGTTCGACGAGTCGCGCCTTGTCGCTGAAATCGGCCTCGCGCAGTTGCGCCAGCAAGGCGCGCGCGACGGCGTCATCGGCGGCGCGGGCGGGCGTCGGGACGGCCAGCAGCGCCATTGCGAAGACGAGCGTGAGAAACCCGGCGCGAACTAGCGGGCAGGTGAGCATGGGGCAGCCTCGTGATGAAAAATACGGGGAGGAATCCTGAGGCTCGGTCTCTCCCGCGAGGAGAGAGACCGAGGGTGAGAGCGCGAAGCGGTTTCAGCTCACTTGTAGTTTTGGCCGGAGCAGGTCTTGGCGACGGTGTTGTAGTTGCCGCACTTGATCTTGGGATCGGCCCAATCGGCGATGATGTCCTTGCTGCCGGGCAGGAAGTCGGACCACGCATCGCCCTCGACCAAGCCCTTGGTTTTCCACACCACGTCGAACTGGCCGTCGGCCTGGATTTCGCCGATGTACACCGGCTTGGTGATGTGGTGGTTGGGCAGCATCTTGGCGACGCCGCCGGTCAGGTTGGGCGCTTCGATGCCGATCATGGCGGCGATGACCTTGTCGGAATCGGTGGTCTTGGCTTTTTCGACCGCCTTGACCCACATGTTGAAGCCGATGTAATGGGCTTCCATCGGGTCGTTGGTGACGCGCTTATCGTTTTTGATGAAAGCGTGCCAATCCTTGATGAAGGCGTCGTTGGCCTTATCCTTGACGCTCATGAAGTAGTTCCAGGCGGCGAGGTGGCCGACCAGCGGCTTGGTGTCGATGCCGGACAGCTCTTCCTCGCCGACCGAGAAGGCGACCACCGGGATATCCTTGGCGGACACGCCCTGGTTGCCCAGTTCCTTGTAAAACGGCACGTTGGCGTCGCCGTTGATGGTCGAAACCACGGCGGTCTTCTTGCCGGCGGAGCCGAATTTCTTGATCTCGGCGACGATGGATTGCCAGTCGGAATGGCCGAACGGGGTGTAGTTGATCAGGATATCCTCGGCCTTGACCCCCTTGGCTTTCAGGTACGCTTCCAAAATCTTGTTGGTGGTGCGCGGATACACGTAATCGGTGCCGGCCAGCACCCAGCGCTTCACCTCCAAATCCTTCATCAGATAATCCACCGCCGGGATCGCCTGCTGGTTGGGCGCGGCCCCGGTGTAAAACACGTTTTTGGACGATTCCTCGCCCTCGTACTGCACCGGGTAGAACAGGATGCCGTTCAGTTCCTCGAACACCGGCAGCACCGATTTGCGGGAGACCGAGGTCCAGCAGCCGAACACCGCCGCCACCTTGTCCTTCTGCAACAGCTCGCGCGCCTTCTCGGCGAACAGCGGCCAGTTCGAGGCCGGATCGACCACCACCGCCTCCAACTTTTTGCCGAGCAAACCGCCTTTCTTGTTCTGGGCGTCGATCAGCATCAGCACGGTGTCCTTGAGCGTGGTTTCGCTGATCGCCATGGTGCCGGACAGGGAATGCAAAACGCCAACTTTGATGGTGTCGGCGGCGTGGGCCAGCGAAACGCCCAGCGTCAGCGTTCCGGCCAGCAACCAAGGAAAGATTTTGAGTTTGATGTCGGTCATGCGCGGCCCTCGTATCGCGGTTGATCGGTTCGCCGAAGCGCGAACTCGGAGGGCGTTTATCAAGGACTATGCCAACTGCTAAATGCGAGAGATATGAACGAGATAAAGGATCGATGGCGCTGGCGCGAGGGCCGTGTGCCTCGCGCTGGTGCATGACCGTGAGCGCGATGGCGCAATATGGAGCGAAGTGGGCGATCTGCCTGAAAAGGGGGCGCTCGCGCGGCGCGCGGGGTCTTGGCGCGCGGTCGCGGCGTCAGCTTTCCTGGTCTCTCTTCTCCCGCACCAGAGCGTAATCGGTCCGGCGCACCCCGCGAACCAGCAGCTCGGTCTCCTGGCCCGCCACGCCGAGGCTCTCCAGCGCCTCGGCGGCCAGCCGCAGGCTGGCTTCCACCAGTTCGGGAAAAGCCTGGTTGGCGCCGGCTTGCAACAAAGCGCTGCTGGCGGCCAAATCCCGCGCCCGAGCCACGATGATGGCGCGGGGCGCCATGCTGCGGATGAGGCGGATCGCGCGCAGAGCGGCATCGCGATCATCCAGGGTCATCACCACCAGATCGATGTTTTCGATCCGGGCGGCCGTCAAGAGATCCGCGTCGGTGACATCGCCGTAATAGACCGGATGGCCCAAATGGTGAAATTCGTCCACGCGCGCCGGGTCCAGGTCGAAGGCGATGTAAGGGACCCCGCTACCGGCGAGGATGGTGCCCACGACGTGACCCACGCGGCCGTAACCGGCCACCAGGGCGCGCGCGCTGGCCTCGGTCCCTTCGACCGAGAAATGAAAAGCGCCCTCCGCCGGCGTCGCCGCGACGGGGATGCGCATCGCCAGGGCGTCGCCCAGCTTGACCAGCAAGGGCGTGATCAACATGCTAAAGGAGATGATGCCGACGGACAGCACGAAGGTGGCATCGTCGAGGATGCCCATCGCCTTGGCGGCGCCGAAGAGCACGAAACCGAACTCGCCGCCCTGGGACAGAATAAAGGCGACGCGGGTCGCCGTTTGGCGGGTCGCGCCGAACGCCAGGCACAGGCTCAGGAGGACCGCGATTTTGATGGCCATGATCGCGACGACTTGAGTGAGGAAAAGCCAAGGGGCCGCCGCCAGCGCGCCAACGTCCACCGACATGCCCACGGCGACGAAAAAGAGGCTCATCAGCAAGCCTTTGTGGGGGTCGATGGCGGCTTGAATCTGCAAGTGGTAACGCGAAACGGAAAGCGCGACGCCCATGAGAAAAGCGCCCAGGGCCATGGACAGCCCGGCCTTATGCATGGCCCAGGCGGCGGTAAAGACGGCGGCCAGGGCAACCAGAAAGAAGGCTTCCCGGTTGTTTTGGCGCACCAGAAAATCGAGGATGCGAGGGATCGCGTAATAGCCGGAGGCGACGACCAAGCCGATGGCCGCGATAACGATCAGGATTTGCTGGAAGAGGGATTTATCGCTCGTCATGATTCCCGCGTCGCCCAGCAGCGGCGTCACGGCGAGCAGGGGCACGACGGCCAAATCCTGCATCAGCAGAATGGCGAAGGTGATTTGGCCGTGGGGGCTGGCGATCTCGCCGCGCTCTTGCAGGATTTGCATGACGAAAGCGGTGGAGGAGAGGGCGAGGGTCAGGCCGGCGAGGAAGTTGATGCCCCAATCCGGCTCGGCGAGGTGCATGAACAGCGCGAGCGCGCCGCCGGACAGCAAGATTTGCAGGGTGCCTAAACCGAACATGGAGCGGCGCAGGGACCAGAGCCGGTGGGGGTGCATCTCCAGGCCGATGACGAACAGCAGCAGCACGACCCCTAGCTCGGTGAATTTGCGAACCTCTTCCACGTCGCGGGTCACGACGAACCCCGGCGTGTGCGGGCCGATCAGGATGCCCGCCACCAGCAAGCCCAGCACCGAACCCAGGCCAAAACGGCGGAAAATGGCGACGGCAAGAGCGGTGAACACCAGCAGCACCACAGCCGCTTCAACGAAGGATTCAAGTTCCAAGTGGATTAGCTCCGAGGAGTCGGGGGGTCGCGGTATCGGTCCATCAATCCGCCGTTTCGCCATTCAGCCTGTTCGGAATATCCCGCCTGCCGGTGTTCCGCCATCGCCGGCGGCGCGAAGCGCCGCACAATATGTCGATCATGCTTGTGGCGAGTTCTTTCACCCCCAAAAATACCACGCCGATGCCATCCTTGCGCGGGAGTTGCTATGCGTCCCCGTTGCGCGCGCGCACCACGATTTCGATCTTCGGGTTGAGCGCGCGCCGTATCGGCCATCTGGCGGATATCGAGGGGATGCCGGATGGCGTTGACCGGCCTCGCCGCGTCCGCGCTGTGCGCTTGGACCAGCGCTGCCGGGTCGGTGGCAGTGCGAGATACGGCGGCGATTTTCCGCTTGTGCGGCGCCTTGACCATCCCGCGATGCTGTTGCGCGACCTGGGGCAGAGCCGGGAACAATTGCCGGTCGGCCATCGGTTACCATGGGCGGCGCGGCGGCGCGCTGCACGGCGCTGGCGGACCTCCACTTTCGTAGCTTTCAGATCGGCCCATGGACTTTACCAATCAGTTGATCCTGTTGATCGGCGTGCTATTTCTGATCAGCGTATTGGCGAGCACGATTTCGACCCGGTTTGGGCTGCCGCTGTTGCTGGTGTTTTTGGCGCTGGGAATGCTGGCGGGCGAGGATGGTCCGGGCGGAATCCGCTTCGATGACGTGCAAACGACCTACATGATCGGCACCGTGGCGCTGGTGGTGATCTTGTTCAATGGCGGTTTGTGCACCGAAATCGGCAGTTTCCGGGTGGGCCTGTGGCCGGCGCTGTGGCTGGCGACCGTCGGCGTGGTGGTGACGGCGGGGTTGACCGGTCTCGCCGCCATGTGGTTTCTGGATTTGCATTGGCTGGAAGGGCTGCTGGTCGGGGCCATCGTCGGCTCCACCGACGCGGCGGCGGTGTTCAGCATTTTGCATTCGCACGGGCTGCGGCTGAAACAGCGGGTGGACGCCACCTTGCAGATCGAATCCGGTGCCAACGATCCGATGGCGATTTTCTTGACGGTCGCTTTGGTCGAGTTGCTGGCGGCGGGTCGCGGCGATCTCGATTGGGCGGTCGCCCTGACTTTCGTGCAGCAGATGGGGGTCGGCGCGGCCATCGGCGCGGGCGGCGGTCGGGCGCTGGCGTGGCTGATCAATCGCGTGGCGCTTAATGCCGGTTTGTATCCTTTGCTGGCTTTTTCGGGGGCGCTGTTGATCTTCGGCGCGACCGCCGTCGCGGGCGGCAGCGGCTATCTGGCGGTCTATCTGGCCGGGATCGCGCTCGGCAACCGCCCGCTGCGCAATGCCGATGACATCCGGCGGTTCCATGACGGCATGGCCTGGTTGAGCCAGATCGGCATGTTTTTGATTTTGGGCCTGCTGATTACCCCGCACCAGATCGTGCCGCTCGCCGCGCCGAGCCTGTTGATCGCTGGGGTGTTGATCCTGATCGCCCGCCCCGCGGCGGTGGCGCTGTGCCTGCTGCCGTTTCGCTTCGCCTGGCGCGAGCAGGCGTTTATCGCCTGGGTGGGACTGCGCGGCGCGGTGCCGATCATCTTGGCGCTGTTCCCGTGGTTGGCCGGACTGGAGAATTTCCGGCTGTATTTCAACGTGGCGTTTTTCATGGTGCTGCTGTCGCTGGTGATTCAGGGCTGGACGGTGGCCTGGGCGTCTCGGCTGTTCAAATTGCAGGTGCCGCCGTCGGCCAGCGCGCTGGCGCGGCGCTTGCGGCTGGAGGCGCCGGAAGGGCTGGACTACGAGCTGCTGAGCTATCGAGTGACGGGCGACAGCCCGGCGATGGGCCGGGCTTGGGCCGATGTGGAGTTGCCGGAAGGCGTGCGCTTGGTCGGCTTGATCCGCGATGGCCGCATGATCGACATCGATATCGACATCGACAGCGATCTGCGATTGCAAGCCGACGATCACGTTTTCCTGCTCGGGCGCGCGAATGATTTGGCGCTGCTGGACCCCTGGTTCGCCGCCTCCGAGCGGCTGCCGGAGTATCTGGAGCCGTCCCGTTTCTTCGGCGAATTGGTGCTGAACGCCGAGGCCAGCATGGCCGATCTGACGCTGCTTTACGGTCTGCACCTCGATCCCGAAGCGACGGCGGGCACCTTGGAAGATTATCTGAACCGACGGTTCGACCATCCGGTGGTGGGCGACCGCGCCCGCGTGGGCCGGGTCGAGTTCGTGGTACGCGAAATGCGGGGCCGGCGCATCGCGAAGGTGGGGCTGCGCTTGAACGTGGCGGAACGGACCAAGCCAAAAAGCGAGCGGCCGCCTCGCGCGTAGCGGCGATTTCGGCGGCACGGCCGCTAGCGCAACATGCCGCGTTCGGCGATGAACCGAATCACCTGCTCCAGCCCTTGCCGGGTTTTCAGATTGGTGAAGGCAAACGGCCGCTCGCCGCGCATGTTGCGGGCATCGCGCTCCATGACCTCCAGCGATGCCCCGACATGGGGCGCAAGGTCGATCTTGTTGATGACCAGCAAGTCGGAGCGGGTGATGCCGGGGCCGCCCTTGCGCGGGATTTTGTCGCCGGCGGCCACGTCGATCACGTAGATCGTTAAATCCGCCAGTTCCGGGCTGAAGGTGGCGCTCAAGTTATCGCCGCCGGATTCCACCAGCACCAGATCGAGGTCGGGAAACCGCTCGCACAGTTGCGCCACCGCCGCCAGGTTCATTGAGGCGTCCTCCCGGATAGCGGTGTGCGGGCAGCCGCCAGTTTCCACTCCGACGATCCGCTCCGGTTCCAGGGCTTGGGCGCGGGTGAGGAATTGCGCGTCTTCGCGGGTGTAAATGTCGTTGGTGACCACGGCGATTTGATAGCGCTCGCGCAGGGTTTTGCACAGCGCTTCGACCAGGGCGGTCTTGCCGGAGCCGACCGGCCCGCCGACGCCGACGCGTAAAGGGGAGTAAGTCATGGGATTGGCCTTTTTGTCGTAGGGTAACTCGCTTTTGCGGCAATGCGCGTGCCAGTCCATTAAAATGAATAAGATTTTACGAGATGCGCCATGAGCCCTTATCGAACAGATACTCAAGGAACTTTTGGAAGGGGAATAAGATGAGAGCCATCGAGCTTTTCGCGGGGGCGGGCGGCCTTGGCATGGGCGTGAGCCGCGCCGGTTTCGCCACGGCGGCGGTGATCGAACGCGATCGTTACTGTTGCGATACCATCCGCGAAAACCAGCTTCGCGGCATGGAACCGCTCCGCGCGTGGCCGTTGATCGAAGAAGACGTCAGGTCGTTCGACTTTCGCCCGTTCGAGGGCCAAATTGCTCTGGTCTCCGGGGGGCCGCCTTGTCAGCCTTTTTCCTTGGGTGGAAAGCATCGCGGCCACCAGGATGATCGGGACATGTTTCCTGAAGCCGTCCGGGCCGTCCGGGAAATTCGCCCGCGTGCCTTTCTGTTCGAGAACGTCAAGGGTCTGACCCGAGCCGGATTTGCCAGCTATTTCGAATATATCCGGCTGCAACTGACCTATCCGGAAATGGACCGGCATCCGGGCGAGGAATGGCCCGATCATTTGGCTCGACTCGAACGCCGTCACACCCATGGAGGTTACCTGGATTTGCACTATCGGCTGGTGACGCGAGTATTGAACGCCGCCGATTACGGTGTCCCACAGCGCCGGGAGCGGGTGTTTCTGGTGGGGTTTCGGTCGGATTTGGATGTGGAGTGGGCATTTCCCGAGCCGACTCATTGTCGCGCCGCCTTGCTGTGGGACCAGTTTCGTTCCGGGGATTATTGGGTGCGGCACAGTCTGCCAAGGCATGACCGGCCGCCGAAGTTTATAGAAGCGCGGGTTAGAAAATGGGTCGAGAAACCCGCCTTGCCGCCTTGGCGCACGGTGCGAGATGCCATCGCCGATCTTCCCGATCCAGAACAAAACCCGCTTGCTGCCGCCAATTATCCGAATCATCGCTTTCAGGCTGGTGCGCGCAGCTATCCCGGTCACACGGGAAGCCCGCTCGATGAACCGGCCAAGACGCTGAAAGCGGGCGCTCACGGCGTTCCCGGCGGGGAAAACATGCTTTTGGGACCAGATGGTTCGGTGCGCTATCTGACCGTGCGCGAAAGCGCACGCCTCCAACTCTTTCCGGATGAGTTCATTTTCCACGGTTCGTGGACCGAAACGATGCGGCAACTTGGAAACGCGGTGCCGGTCGGTTTGGCCGAATTGTTGGCGCGGCATATTCGCCAGCATTTGGAGTGAGCGTGACCCCCTACAATCCGCTGGACAAGCTCAATTTGGGCAAGAGCGTGGCGCAAGCCTTGCTCGAACAAGCAGTGCGCGCGATGAACGCCATCGGCGAAATCCGGGGAGCTGGAATTTACGCGATCTATTACACAGGGACGTTTCCGGCTTACGGACCGGTCGCGGCCAAAAATCGAAACGAGGCGTTTGACCAGCCGATCTACGTGGGCAAGGCGATTCCCAAGGGCGGGCGCAAGGGTGGAATCAGCGCTGACATGAGCAAGGGAGTCGCCTTGCGGGACCGGCTCCGGCAGCACGCCACCCATTTCGGCCTTGTTGGCGCCCGGAACTATTAATTCGAGTCGCCTTGCGGGACCGGCTCCGGCAGCACGCCACCTCCATCGATCAAGCCGAAAATCTCGAACTGGGCGATTTTCACTACCGGTGCTTGGTCGTGGACGATATTTGGATTCCTTTGGGCGAGAATATGATGATCGAAC
>JAEUPW010000160.1 GCA_016790045.1 Candidatus Competibacteraceae bacterium | reverse complement strand
GGTCGCCCTGATCGGTGGAGGCGTTTTGATGGCGCTATCGGCGCTCGGCGAAAAGCTGGTGTACTTTCCCCAATCGCTCGCGCCGGCCGCCGCCCAGGCGCTTCTGGCCCGACACCCCCAAGCCGTCGAAGTGTCGATCGCGGCGCACGACGGGGTGCGCTTGCACGGCTGGCGGGTTTCGGCCGACGCCGGTCCGGCGGCGCGTCCGCTGGTGTTGTATTTCGGCGGCAACGCCGAGGAAGTCTCGTGGATGCTGGAGTTCAAGGCGGTCTTCGCCGGCTGGGACCTGGCCTTGTTCAACTATCGCGGCTACGGATTGAGCGCCGGCCAGCCGAGCCAGCGGCATCTGTTGGCCGACGCGCTGCTGATTTACGATCATTTCGTTCGCCGGCCGGAGGTCGATCCCGCCCGCGTGGCGGTCATCGGCCGCAGCCTGGGCAGCGGCGTCGCCAGCTATCTGGCCAGCCGGCGGCCGGTCGCGGGCGTGTTGCTGGTCACCCCGTTCGACAGCATCACCGAGATCGCCCGCAACTTTTATCCTTTCTTGCCGGTGCGCTGGGCGCTCGGCGACCTTTACGATTCCGCCGCGCTGGCACCCTCAATCGACGCCCCGCTGCGCATGATCGTCGCCGGGCGCGACGAAATCATTCCGGGCCGGCATTCGCAACGGTTATTCGACGCTTGGCGCGGCCCGAAGGCGCAAACAGTCATCGCTGGCGCCAGCCACAACGATCTTCAGCGCCATGGCGAATACTGGCGGGCGATCCAGGATTTTTTGCGGGCCACGCAAGGGATCGCGCAAAGCGAGTGAAGGCTGGAACCGTCGCCGGACCCGGCTTTCTAGCGGATCAAGCGAGTTCGCGATGGCGGAAACAGCCGGTCAAATGGTCGTTGACCATGCCGGCGGCTTGCATGAAGGCGTAACAGATGGTGGGGCCGACGAAACTGAAGCCGAGCCGCTTCAAATCCCGGCTCATCAGTTCCGCTTCGGGCGTTTTGGCCGGCACTTCCGCCAGCGACTTCCACGCATTCTGGCGCGGCGCTCCGCCCACATAGCGCCAGAGGAAGGGTCCGAGCGCGCCGTGCCGGTCGCGAAGCGTCAGATAAGCCTTGGCGTTGTTGACCGCCGCCGCGATCTTGAGCCGGTTGCGCACGATGCCGAGATCGGCGAGCAGTTGCGCGATGCGCCGATCGTCGTAACAGGCCACGAGTTCCGGGTCGAAGCCGTCGAACGCCCGGCGGTAATGGTCTCGCTTGCGCAGGATCGTCAACCAGCTCAAGCCGGCTTGCGCGCCGTCGAGCACCAGCATTTCAAACAGCGCGCGATCATCGCGGACGGGGACGCCCCATTCTTCATCGTGGTAGCGCACGTACAGCGGGTTGTTGCCGCACCAGTCGCAACGTTCGAGGCTCATAACGGTCGTATCCGACGGTCGTTGAAGAAATGGCGTTGAAGCGCCGGCAGACTATCACGGCGAGGGTTTGACATGTGCGGTCGTTTCATTCAAGCAGCCTCTGGCGATGCGTTGGCCCGACAGCTCGGTTTGGCGCTACCGGCCGGTTATTCGATGCGCTACAACGTGGCCCCAAACCAAACGGTGCTGGGTGTCCGCGCTGTCGCCGACGGCGGTCGGGAGCTGGTTTGGCTGCGCTGGGGGCTGATTCCGTCCTGGTCTCGGGAGCCGCGTTTAAAATACAGCACCATCAACGCCCGCGCCGAAACGGTGGCGGAAAAGCCGGCCTACTGCCAGGCGTTTCGCCAGCGCCGCTGCCTGATTCCTGCCGACGGCTTTTACGAATGGCGAAAGGTCGGCGACCGCAAACAGCCTTATTGCATCGGTTTGGAAGCGCGCGCGCCGTTTGTGTTCGCCGGTTTGTGGGAGCGTTGGGAGGGCGAGGGACAGGCCGTGGAATCCTGCACGATACTGGTCACCTCAGCCAACGAGCGCATCGCGGAAATCCACGACCGGATGCCCGTGATTTTGGACCCGGCGGATTACGATGCTTGGTTGGACCCCGGCGCGCGCGATCCCGCAAAGCTGTTGCCGCTGCTGCGCTCGTATCCGGCCGAACGCATGCGGCTTTGGCCGGTGGGTACGGCGGTCAACCGCCCGGCCAACCAAGGGCCGGAACTGATGGCGGCCATTGAGGATAAGCAATCATATTGAATAAGGATAAATTTTGAAAAATCTGCTTTTCTTGTGCACGGGAAACTACTATCGAAGCCGATTTTGCGAGCTGTATTTCAACCATCGCGCGGCGCGACGCGAGCTGTCGTGGCGGGCGGATTCGCGCGGCTTGGCCCCCGATATCACCGTGTTTCGCAATCCGGGACCCTTGTCGCCCTATACCCACAAAGCCCTTCAAACCTTGGGAATCGCGTTGGATGAAAAGCCGCGTCGCCCGTTAACCGTGTACCCCGCCGATTTCCTCTCGGCGGATCGGATCATCGCCTTGAGCCGACGCGAGCATGAGCCGATGGTGAGAGCTTGCTTCCCCAGCTACGAGCCGCGCGTCGAGTATTGGGAAGTCGGCGATATCGCCATCGAATCGCCTGCTCGGGCGATCGATAAGATGATCGAGTTGGTGGAGGCTTTGCTGACGGAGCTGCAAGAACCGGGTTCAGCAAAGGATGCTTTATTTGAATTTCCCTCATCTTATGATTGATACATTTAGGCCATTAATATAGAATAAATATATATTATCGACACCCATATTGATCGGGATTAAAAACGGTCTACTGTATTAGTATTGGATGATTCTTGGGGGGCGTACATGATCGGCGCGGTATATTCAGGTTATGCGAGCATCCAGTCAGGCATGAAGCTGATGGACGGCAGCGCTCAAACCATCGCTCGTCAGGGAGTGGCGTCGTCTGAATCAGGCAATGCGTCGGGCGGAGGGGATTCAACCGAGGGCCGCGCGTTGATTGCCCCGACCGGCGATGTCACCCAAGCCTTGCTCGAACAGCGTCAGGCGCTCTATCAAGTCCAAGCGGGCGCCAAAATCATCCAAACCAGCGACAAAGCCTTGGGCAGTTTGTTGGATGCGCTCGCTTGACAGGCAAGCGCCAGCCCGGTTTGATCGGAAGATGAGGGAAGGCAAAAAAGAATTTGGTCGGGGTGACAGGATTTGAACCTGCGACTTCTGCCTCCCGAAGGCAGCGCTCTACCAGGCTGAGCTACACCCCGACAGGGGCAATCATCAATAACGGCGATTCACCGCAAAGTTCGCCAAGCCGATCAGGGCGGCTCTTGCGGGAGAATCCGGGAGCACCGGCAAATTGGCGATGGCCAGTTCGGCCTGTTTCGCGGCGAGGCGCGAAGTATAGTCCAGCGCCCCGGTCGACTCAATAGTGCGAGTCACGATCTCGATATGCTCCAGACCACCTTGTTCGATGGCGCTGCGGATCATCTGCACCTCATCGGGCGAGCCGTGCCGCATGGCGTGGATCAATGGCAAGGTGGGCTTGCCTTCCGCCAGGTCGTCGCCGATGTTCTTGCCCAGTTCGGCGCTGGAGGCGCTGTAATCCAACACATCGTCAATGAGCTGGAAAGCCGCGCCCAAATGGAGGCCATAGCGCGCCAGCGCCAGCTCCTCCTCGCGGGAACGACCGGCCAGCACCGCGCCCAGTTGCGCCGCCGCTTCGAACAGCTTGGCGGTTTTGCAGTGAATCACCGCCATGTAACGTTCTTCGGTGGTGTCGGGGTCGTGGCAATTCAGCAACTGCATCACCTCGCCTTCGGCGATGGTGTTGGTGGTGTCCGCCATGATGTCCATGACCCGCATGCTGCCGATGCCGACCATCATCTGAAACGAGCGCGAATACAGAAAATCGCCGACCAGCACGCTGGCCTGATTGCCCCAAATGGCGTTGGCCGTTTCCCGGCCGCGCCGCAAGTGGGATTCATCCACCACATCATCGTGCAACAAAGTGGCGGTGTGGATGAATTCGACGATGGCGGCGGCGTCGATGTGCTGGCGGCCGGTGTAACCGCAAGCCTGGGCCGCGAGCAACACCGTGACCGGCCGCAAACGCTTGCCGCCGCCGTCGATGATATAGCCCGCCAACCGATCGATCAGCGCCACATCGGAGTGGAGCTGGCGACGGATCAACGCATTGACGGCGTGCAGGTCCTCCGCGACGGGCGCGCGGATTTGTTCGATAGTCATAGAAGAACAGCTTGGAGGAAAAACCCCCGACATGCTACGGATTGGCCGCAATAGGGTCAAGGCGAGGCGCAAGCGCCGGTGACGGCCGGAATTCGTTTGACCTCAATCGGCCGCACCGCTAGAATTCCACCCCTTCAGTCGGGACGGACAAGTCGTTTTGGAGAGTTCATCATGTACGCTGTGATCAAAACCGGGGGCAAACAATACCGGGTGGCCGAGGGTCAGACCCTCAAAGTCGAAAAGCTCGATGTTGCAGAAGGCGCTTCGGTGGAGTTTGATACGGTGTTGATGATCGCCGATGGCGACCAGGTCAAGCTCGGCGCGCCCTATGTCGAAGGCGCGCGGGTGAGCGCCACGGTCAAATCTCAGGGTCGAGCCCCCAAGATCAGAATTATCAAGTTCCGTCGCCGCAAGCACTACCGCAAAACTCAGGGCCACCGCCAAAGCTTTACCGAGCTGCGCATCGGCGCCATCAGCGGATCGGCCGCCGTGAGCGCGCAGCAAGCCGAAGCGCCAGTCACGCAGAAGGCTGAAGCGCCGAGCTTGCAAAAAGCGGAAGCCGCATCCGTCCAAGAGGATTGAGCCATGGCACACAAAAAAGCGGGCGGCAGCAGCCGCAACGGTCGCGATTCCCGGTCGCAGCGCTTGGGCGTCAAGCTGTTCGGGGGCCAGTTGGCGATACCGGGGAATATCATCATCCGCCAGCGCGGCACCAAATTCCATCCGGGCGCGAACGTGGGTTGCGGCAAGGACTACACCTTGTACGCCAAGGTGGAAGGTCACGTGACCTTTGAAGTCAAGGGTCCGCTCAGCCGCAAATACGTGAGCGTCTATCCGGCGCCCTAACGCCGGAGTTCGGGCGCAGCGAAAGCCCCGCACGGGGCTTTTCTTTTGGGTCCGTTTTGAGGAAGCGCCGCCATGAAGTTCGTCGATGAAGTGACCATCCGGGTCGAAGCCGGCAATGGCGGCGATGGCGGCGTCAGCTTCCGGCGCGAGAAATACATCCCTTTCGGCGGTCCCGACGGCGGTGACGGCGGCGACGGCGGCAGCATCTATCTCCAGGCCGACGCCGAACTCAATACCCTCGCGGATTACCGCTATACCCGGCTGTTTCGGGCCGAGCACGGCCAGAAAGGCATGGGGGCCAACTGCACCGGGCGCAGCGGAGCCGATCTCAACATCATCGTGCCGGTGGGAACGGTGGCGCATGACGTTGAAACCGATGAGCTGATCGGCGATCTGGTCGAATCCGGCCAGCGGTTGCTGGTGGCGCGCGGCGGGTTTCACGGCCTCGGCAACACCCGTTACAAGAGCAGCACCAACCGCGCCCCGCGCCAGTCCAAGCCGGGCACGCCGGGCGAGGCGCGCGATCTGCGGCTGGAATTGAAAGTCATCGCCGATGTCGGCCTGCTGGGGATGCCGAACGCTGGCAAATCCACCCTGATCCGCGCCGTCTCCGCCGCCCGACCCAAGGTCGCCGACTATCCTTTCACCACCTTGCACCCCAATTTGGGCGTGGTGCGGGTCGGCTCGCTGCGCAGCTTCGTCATGGCTGACATCCCCGGCCTGGTCGAAGGCGCGGCCGACGGCACCGGCCTGGGCATTCAGTTCCTGCGGCATTTGTCGCGCACCCGGCTGCTGCTGCATTTGATCGACGTATCGCCGCACAGCGACAGCGGCGATCCGATCCGGGATGCGCGAGTCATTTTGAAAGAACTGAAGCGCTACAGCCCCGAACTGGCGGCCAGAGAGCGCTGGCTGGTCTTGAACAAACTGGATTTGGTGCCGGAGGAGGAACGCAAAACGCGGGTGGCGAAGATCCGCCGCGCGCTGCGCTGGCGCGGTCCGCTATTCGCCGTTTCCGCGCTCTCCGGCGAGGGGACCGAGGCGTTGACGCGAGCGGTGATGGATCGTCTGGAAGCCATGCAGCGCGCGCAAGCGCCGGCAACGGCGCAAGATACCGCGCCGCCGGCCGATGGCGGGGCAAACGATGTTTAGCAAAACGCGCGCGCAGTTGGGCGCGGCGCACCGGTGGGTGATCAAGATCGGCAGCGCCATGATCACCAACGACGGTCAGGGTTTGGACAATTTTTCCATCGACGCCTGGGTGGCGCAAATGGCGGAATTGCATCGAGCCGGCCGGGAGGTGCTACTGGTGACTTCCGGCGCGGTGGCCGAGGGGATGCGCCGCTTGGGCTGGTCGCAGCGACCGACCGCGCTGGCCGACCTTCAGGCGGCGGCGGCGGTCGGACAGATGGGCCTGGTCCAAGCCTGGGAATCGGCCTTCGCCCGCCATCACATTCAAACCGCTCAGATTCTGCTCACCCACGAAGACGCCGCCGACCGCCAGCGCTATCTCAATATCCGCAGCACCTTGCGCACGTTGCTGCGGTTGCGGGTGGTGCCGGTCATCAACGAAAACGACACGGTGGCCTTCGAGGAAATCCGTTTCGGCGACAACGACACCCTGGGCGCTTTGGTGGCGAATCTGGTCGAATCCGAGCTTTACGTCATCCTGACCGACCAGCGGGGCCTGTACGACAAAAATCCGCGCCAGTTTGCCGATGCGCGACTGATCGGCGAAGGCAAAGCCGGCGATGTTGCGCTGGAAGCGATGGCGAGCGGCGCGGGCAGTTTGGGCAGCGGCGGGATGGCGACCAAATTGCATGCGGCGGCCAAGGCGGCGCGTTCCGGCGCGTTCACGCTGCTGGCGTGGGGGCGCGAACCGGAGGTGTTGCGGCGGGTCGCGGCGGGCGAGAATTTGGGGACCTTGCTGCGGCCGAGCCAAAGCCCGCTGGCGGCGCGCAAGCAGTGGCTGGCGGTGCAGTTGCAGGTCAAGGGCCGCTTGCGGCTGGACGGCGGGGCGGTGCGCGCCCTGCGCGCCGACGGCAAGAGCCTGCTGCCGGTCGGCGTGACGGCGGTGGAAGGCCGCTTCGACCGGGGCGATCTGGTCGCGTGTCTCGACCCCGTGGGCGATGAAATCGCGCGCGGCCTGGTCAATTACGACAGCGAACGGGCCTTGTCGCTGATCGGCAAAACCACCCGCCGCATCCAGGAGATCATCGGCCAGCTCGACGAACCGGAACTGATCCACCGCGACAACCTGGTGCTGGTGGGCGCCGACTCGCCGGTCACCTGATCCCCGCCCCGGCCCCGTGTGGCACGAAGGCCGCGAACGGGGCCTTTTTTGCATCGTTCTACAAACTGTCGCCGAAATCCTGTCTAAACCGCGCCACCAGTTTTTCCTGCCAGTCGGACACCGGTTTCAGCCGGCCGTAGAAGAAGCGCAGGATTTCCGGTTCCTCGATAAATTCCAGCCCGCCGATCAGCCCGCGATGTTCGTGCAGCCAACTCAAGCGGTCGATGGCGTATTTGACCTGCGAGAGCGTGAAAACCCGGCGCGGCAGGGCGAGGCGCAACAGCTCCATGTTGGAAAACACTTCGTTGCCGTCCGGGTCGCGCTGTTCGGACAGCGTGCCGCGCTCCATGCCCCGGATGCCGCCGGCGATATACAGCGCCGCCGCCAAAGCTCCGGCGGGATACTGTTGTTGCGGGACGTGCTCGAGAAATTCCATGGCGTTGATGTGGCAGCCGAGCCCGCCGGCGGGCGTGATCACCGGGACGCCGCGTTTGACCAGTTCATCGACCATATAACGGATAAAAATCGGTCCCTGATTGATCATGTCCTCGTCCATGGTTTCATCCAGGCCGACGGTCAGCGCTTCCATTTCGCGGACCGACATGCCGCCATAAGTCAGAAAGCCTTCGTAGAGCGGCACCAAGCCGCGCATCCTGCGATACAGTTCCTCGGTCTTGAGGCAAATGCCGCCGCCTCGCACGCAGCCGAGCTTGCGGGCGGAGAAATAAACGATGTCGGAAAGCGCGGCCAGCTTGCGGGTGATGTCTCGGATGCTGAGGTTTTTGCAGCTTTCCTCCCGCTCCTTGATGAAATACAGGTTGTCGGCCAACAGGCTGGCGTCCAGCACCAGCAGGAGACCGTGACGGTCGCAAACCTGGCGGATGTCGGCCAGATTTTGCAAGGAGAAGGGCTGGCCGCCGATCAGGTTGGTGCCGGCTTCCATGCGCACGAAGGCGATTTTCTCGCGACCGTGCCGCTCGACCAGGGCGGTGAGCTTGCCGATGTCCATATTGCCCTTGAACGGGTGCTCGCTGGTCACTTCCAGCCCCGCGTCCGCGATGATTTCCTCGACCGTTCCACCGTTTAGCGTGATGTGGGCCTTGGTGGTGGTGAAGTGGTAATTCATGGGCACGATCGTGCCCGGCTTTACCAGGACCTGAGACAGAATGTTTTCGGCGGCGCGGCCTTGGTGGGTCGGCAGAAAATAATGCAGGCCGAAAATCTCGCGCAGCTTGGTTTCGAGCCGGTTGTAGGTTTCGCTGCCGGCGTAGCTGTCATCCGCCACCATCATCGCGCCTTGCTGCCGGTCGCTCATGGCGTTGACGCCGCTATCGGTCAACATGTCCATGAACACGTCCCGATTTTGCAGCAGGAAAGTGTTGTTGCCGGCTTCGGTCATCGCTTTCAGCCGATTTTCCACCGGCGGCAGGTTCAGCTTTTGAACGATGCGCACCTTGTGCATTTCCAGCGGAATTTGCTCGTTGCCAAAAAATTTTACGGTTGACATGGACGTTGCCTTTTAGTCTCGGTTTATTTTGGGTTTGGGGAGGGGTGAGCGTAGAACCGCGTTCGATTGACCGTAATAAAAAAGGCTTGCGTTGCCGCAAGCCTCGGTGTTTTTGGTGCCGGAAAGAGGATTCGAACCTCCGACCTACTAATTACGAATTAATAGGTCCTAGCGCCAACAAAGCCGAAATGCGCCAACAGAGCCAGAAAATCAGGCACTTGCGCGGGCGTCATTAGGTCCGAGCGCCAGCAAAATCGGATAGCGCCGGATCAGGTGGTGCCTGGGATGGTGCCTGAGATTTGCCCTATTATATTTAGCATGCTCACCGACGCCGCCGTCAAACGCCTCCAGCCCAGGGCAACCGCTTACCGGGTCTTCGATCCCGCGCTGCCGGGTTTCGGCGTGAAGGTCGAGCCGAGCGGATCACGGTCTTTTTTTCTGCGGTTCGCGTGGGCCGGCAAGCGGCGGTATCTGCTGCTCGGGCATTTCCCGCACACCGCCACCGCCACCGCGCGCGAGAAGGCGAGAGCGGCGCTCTCGAAGATCGACGGCGGGATCGACCCGGCCGCCGCGCCGGCTGCTGGCCTGGGAACGTTGGGCGATCTGCTGGCCGCGTGGCTGCTGCATCGGCAGGAGTCCGGCGGGCGGAAGCTGGACGATTGCGAGCGCATGATCCGCAACAACTGCGGGCGGCTACTCGACCGGCCGGCGCGCGATGTCACCGCGTCTGACCTCCGCTCGGTGCTGGCGGCGGTGCATCGGCGCGGCGCGCGGACGCTCGCGAACCGGTTGCGGGCGCATCTTCACGCGATGTGGCGCTACGGCATTCGGCACGATCATGACCCGCGCACGCTCAATCAGTCTGTGAGGTTTGGGCTCGCCGTCAATCCGCTGGAAGCGATCCCGCGCGATCCGGGTGCCGAGCGCGTTGGCGAACGGGTCCTATCATGGGGCGAGGTGCGGGACCTGTGGTATTCAGAGCGGCTGTCTTGGCCGGCCCGCCAAGCCTGCCGGTTACTGCTGGTCACCGGGGCGCGAGTCAACGAAATTTGCGCCGCAAATTGGGGCGAGTTCGACCTTGTCGGCGCGCTGTGGACGCT
>JAEUPW010000142.1 GCA_016790045.1 Candidatus Competibacteraceae bacterium | reverse complement strand
GCCGATAGCGTCGTGGCGGGAGGTGGATAGCCGGTCGGTCAAATCCGCGCCGGCGATGCGTTGGGCCATCTGCGCCACGCCCCGCAGCGGCTGGGCCACCGAGCCGTTCAGCCACCAGCCCAGCATTCCCGCCACCGTCAGGCCCATGATTCCCAGCAGGCCAAGCCGCGACCAGTCCGGCCCGCTCGCGGCCGCGCCGGCGTCGAGCCAGCGCCCGCCCAGCCCATCGAACGCCAGCATGGCGACCACCACGGTCAACAGCGCGATCCAGATTCGGGCGTGGACTCCGAGTTGCGCCCACTGCGCCATTTTGCCCAGCCAATCGGTGCGGACGATATCGCCGCCGCGCACCCCATGCGGGCTTTGGCCGGCGCGCATCGCCTGATACAGCGCGGTGGCGCTGGCCACTTCCTCGCGGCTGGGCTTGACCCGCACCGACATGTAGCCGATCGGCTCGCCGTCCTTGATGATCGGGGTGACGTTGGCCTTGACCCAGTAGAAATCCCCGTTCTTGCGGCGGTTCTTGACCGGCGCGGTCCATTGCCGGCCCGACTGGATCGTCCGCCACAGATCGCCGTAGGCTTCGGGCGGCATGTCGGGGTGGCGCACCAGATTGTGCGGCTGGCCGAGCAATTCTTCCCGGCTATAGCCGCTGGTCTCGATGAAGGCCGGATTGGCGTAGGTGATCCGGCTGTCGAGATCGGTCATGGAAACCAGGGCGCAATCGTCGGCGAGAAGGTATTCGGTATCGGTGACGGGAAGGTTGGTGCGCATGGGGTATAGCCAAACTCAAGCGTTATAAATTCAATGCTGGCGAAGCCGTTCAAAACAGCTCGACATCGCCCTCATCCATGGATTGCTGCAAAACGGCCTTGCTCTTTTGAAACATCCCGGAGCGCCGCATGGCGTCCAGGCTGGCTTGCAGTTCGCGCAGCGCCTTGCCGGTGTCGCCCCGGCTTTGAACGGCGTCCGCGAACGCGCGCAACCGGTTGCGCAACTCCGTCAACACCTGTTCCTGCTCGCCGAGTTCCCGGTCGGCACCGCTCAGTAGCTGGCCGACGATGTCCTCGAATTGCAGCGACTGCACCGCCAGGCCCACGCTGCGGTCGATGCCCTGGCTGAGTTCGGACACCTGGCCGAGATTTTCGGAGACGTACTCGTTCATCACCCCCAGCTTGGCGAACAGGATGTCGGCGTTATCCTTGGCTTCGATCAGGGACGCCATGTCGCGCATCGCCATCTGGTTGACCGCATCGCGGGTTTCGTGAACGATCTTTTTGGACTGTTCCACCTGCACCCGGATTTGCTCGTTCAAGCGCGCCGAGCTGTGCGACAGGTTGCGCATTTCGGTGGCGACCACCTGAAAGCCCCGGCCGGCCTCGCCCGAGCGCGCCGCTTCGATGAAGGCGTTCAGCGACAGCAGGTTGGTCTGCTTGGTGATCATCTCGACGTTGCTGAGCAGCGAAAAGGTCTGGTTCACCACGTCGGTCATGGCTTCCATCTTGGCGATCACGCCGCTGCTCTGGGCGCTGACCTGGCTCAAGGTGTCCATGAAGCCTTGCAGGATCACCGACATGCCGTCGGCAATCTCCCGCACGCTGGCGCGGTTGGTGTTGCCGCCACCCTTTTTCTGGGACACCTCCTCGATCAGAGACGCCACCAGTTGCTGCTGGGCGCGGGTCTGGTTGTTCAAGCTGTTGAAGCTGTTGCCCAGCTTGACCACGGCGTCGCTGATGATGGTCTTGCCCCGCCGGATATCCTCGTGAATCTTGCCTTCCTTGAGCGACAGCAGCTCTTGCAGGGCGATCAAAATGTCGGCCGCGATCCGCGCCTGATCTTCGGAATCGTGCGCCGGCTCGACCGCCCGAGCGCTGGTTTCGATGGCCTTCATCGCGCGTGTTCCTCCGCAAACCGCAACGCTTGTGCGGCGACTGCTTCCAGGGGCAAAACCTTATCGACTCCGCCCAGTTTTACCGCTTGGCCCGGCATTCCCCACACCACGCTGGTCCGCTCGTCCTGGGCGATGGTGGGCGCGCCCGCCTCGCGCATTTCTTTCATCCCCCGCGCCCCGTCGTCGCCCATCCCGGTCAGGATCACGCCCACCGCGTTTTGGCCCGCGTTGGCCGCCACCGACCGGAACAATACATCCACGCTGGGGCGGTGCCGGTTGACCGGCGGGCCGTCGTGCAGGCGGCACATGTAGCGCGCGCCGTCG
>JAEUPW010000116.1 GCA_016790045.1 Candidatus Competibacteraceae bacterium | reverse complement strand
GTTCGATTTCCCGTTGCACTTCGCTTTTGCCGCCGCCGAGCGGTTGGGAATCGCTCAGGCGCAGCAGGCTCATTTCGACGTTTTGCAGCTTGCCGGTGGTTTTGCCGCGCGCCCGGCGCACCGTCCAGCGGGCGCGATAGTCGATCCCATCGTTGCCGAGAAAATCGACCTCGGCGTAACCCTCGCCCGCGCCGCGTCGCAGCAAGTTGGACGGCGCTTGCGGGGCGACGGTCTCGGCGCCGACATCCGGCAAATTGACCCCGCGCGCGCCGGCTTTGGCCAGACGCGGAGTGTTGTTGTAGAGGGCCAGACACAAGGCGTCGAGCAGGGTGCTTTTGCCGGCTCCGGTCGGCCCGCAAATGGCGAACAGGCCGGTGGAGGCGAGGGGTTCCTTGTGAAAGCGCAGCTCGAATTCGCCGGCCAGCGAGGCAATATTCTTGCCGCGAATGGCGAGGATTCTCACGACGGGCCGCCCGTTTCGGGAGCCAGCAGCAATTCCCGGAACGCGGCGAGCAATTCGGGAGCCGGTTCCGAGCCGTATTTGCGCCAGTGCAGTTTCCCGAAGATTTCATCCGGTCGCAACCGGCTCAGCTCGTCCATCGACTGGGGGATATCGGCGAAATCGGGCTCGACCGCGCGTCGGTAGCTGGTTTCGATCCGCGCTAGCCGGACCGGTTTATCCTCCAGCGCGGCCTCGATGCGGGCGCGCAAGCCGGGTTCCGGCGCGTCGAGCCGCACGCGCGCTTCCAGATAGGGCCGCGCTTCGAGAGGATCGTCGGGAAGATCGAGCGCCGCCAGCGCGTCCAGCACCTCGTTCAAGGGCGCGGGTTGCGCGGGGATTCTCAACAGATCGACGAAACGGGGAACCCGAATCGTCTTGGTGTCCACCAGCGAACCGTTGTCGAGATCGACGCGGATGACCTGATGCGGATAGCCGACTTCGGCGAAGGACATCGGCAGCGGGCTGCCGGAGTAGCGCACCCGTTCCTGGCCGCCGACCTGCTGGGCGCGATGCAGATGGCCCAGCGCGGCGTAACTGATGGCGGGGTCGAAAGTTTCGACCGGCAACGCCTCGATGCCGCCGATCACGATGCGCCGCTCCGAATCTTCCGAAAGCTGTCCGCCCCGCATGTGGCAGTGGCCGAGCGCGACGACGGCTTGACCGTTTTCCTGCCGCTTCAGGGCGCGTTCGAGCGTGCGCTGATAGAGCGCTTCGATGCCCTTCAAATAGGGATCGCCGTCGGTTTCCACGCGCGGCACATCGCCGGGCCGCAGAAAAGGCACCGCCAGACACCAGACCGCGATGTCGCCAGCGCGGTCGCGCAGCGGCGTGATGAAGCGCTCGAATTCGATAGCGCCGTCGCCGTCGCGGGTGGTGTGGCCGACCACGGCGGCGTCGAACGCCTCGAACAAGGGCGCGGGCGCTTCTAGCCGCCCCGCCGAATCGTGATTGCCGGCGATGATGGCGATGTCGAGCCGGGGCAGGCGCCGCTTGGCGGCGGCGAGAAAACGGTAGAACTGACGCTGGGCAGCGGCGGAAGGGTTGGCGTTGTCGAAGATGTCGCCGGCGACCAGCAGCGCGTCGATCCGCTCGGTGTCCATCGTGTCCAGCAGCCAGTCGAGAAAGCGCTGGTGCTCGTAGCCGCGCTCGAAGGTGTGCAAGCTTTGGCCGAGATGCCAGTCGGCGGTGTGCAGCAGGCGCATTTCGGTTTAGTCCAGCGATTCTTGCAAAGGAGTTTGCCGCCGTTCCCGCCGCCATCGTTCCAGATAGAACGTCAGCGCCAGCGCGCCGCCGCCGGCGACCAGCAGGCTCAGCGGCAGGCCCAAATCCTCGGACAGATGGGCGAAGAACAGCGTATAAATCTGGATGATCAGAAAGGTCGCGCCATAACCGGTCAGCATCCGCATCATGAACCGCGCGCCCAAGCCGATCAAGCTGACGTTGAGAATCGCCCACGCGCCGTTGAACAGAAAAATTTCGCCGTCTCCCGCCAGATGCCAGCGGTTGGTTTCCAGATTGAAATTGCCGAACAGCGACAGCAGCCACAGCGCCATTTCGGCGAAGAACAAACCGCTGGACAGCCAAATCTTGAAAAAGCCGCGAAACGGGGCGAGCGGGCCTTGTTCGCTCTGCTGGTGGATGACGGCCACGGCGACGATCGCCGCCGCCGCCGCCAGAAAGCGCAAGGGATAGCCCATGCCGAACCAGTACGCGCCCCAGCCGGAGGCGTAACCGGTAAAACCGCCGAACCAGCAGAAAAACACTACGGCGGTCAGCGTTAGCAACAGGGCGTTGCGCAGCGCATAGCTCAGGCCGAGCAACAGGATCAAGTCGATCAGCAGCAACGCCGGCCAGTTGCCGGAGCCGGTGGAAAAAATCGCGCCCAAGTTGAAGGTCAGCCCGATCAGGCCCAGCCCACCCAGCAGCTCCAAGCTGGCGGCGGTCCAGCTTAAAGCCGGCCGGGCGCGCTTGATCCACTGCGCGCTGGCGAAACTGGCGAGCAAGCCGACGGTTTGAACGACCGCCAGTTTGGTCAGCGTGAAATCGAACCATTTCCGGCCCAGAATCCCCAACCCGGCCATCAAACTGATCGCGCCGAAGGTCAGGAACCAGCGCCCCAACGAACGCCAATCCCAGCCTTCGGTCGGATAGCGCTGGCGCAACTGGCCGTGGGTCGCTTCGTCGATCAGCCCCTCGCGCAGCAGCTCGTCCAGCTCGCGGCGGACGCGGCGGTTGCGGGATTGCGGGTTCATCGGCCCGTCTCCACGGGGTTCTGCTGCGCCCAACGCTCGAACGCATAGCCGAAGGCCAGCGCCAGCGCGCCGCCGATCACGAAAAATAGCCCGATCGACAGCCGATCCCAGAATTGTTCGAAATAGCGGGTGTAAAAATTGATCGCCAGAAACACGATGCCGAAACCGGTCAACCGGGCGTCGTGCAGCCGCGCGCCCGCGACGATCTGGCCGATGGCGGCGGCGGTGAAGGCCAGCACCCAGGCCAGCGGCCCGCGCGGCAGGGTCAGGAACCACAGCGACACGTTCAGATAGAGCAGCCCGAAAATCAGGTACAGACCACCAAAACCGATGCAGCGGCGCAAGGGTCCGATCTCCAGCCGCCGCTCGTGCCAGAGGCCGAGCAGGATCGCGCCGAGCGAAATCGCGGCCATCCAGCGCGGTTCCTGAATGTCGGCGAAATAGGCCCCGCGTCCACCGTAGGTGTGCCACGCCCCCAAGCCGTGAAAAAATAGCAGCAACGCGAGCAGCAACGGCCAGCGCAGCCGGTAGCGGTAGGCGGTGAACGCGCCGAGCGCGGAGGTCAACAGCATCAAGGCGGGTATGGGCGGATCGTCGCGTTGGCCGGTAAACGCGATGGTGGCCAGTATCAGCGCGCCGAATACGCCCGCCAGGCTGGCGGTGACCAAAATCGCGCCGGTGTGCGGATAAAGCCGGCGCGGATCGGTCGCCAGCCGCACGCCGCCGTACCACAGCCCCAAGCTGACCGCGCCCAACAGCGCCGCCGCCACGAGCGCCGAATTGAGCAGGAAGGCGATGGAGGCCAGCACCGCCAAGCCCAACTGCAAAATGGCGAAAATTCCCAGCCATTTCAGCAAGGTGGCCAGAATTTCGCCGCGCCGGGCGTAGCGTTGCAGCAGCAACTCCAGCAAAGGTCGATCAATCAGCCCTTGCTGGTGCCAGTCGGTCGCTTCGCGGCTCAACAAATCGTGGGTGACGGGGCGCATGGGGGTTCCGCAAAACTAAAATTACACTATAAGCCGCCGCCGAGGGCCTGAACACCGTTATGACGTTATGCGCCGCGTCCTTCGCTTGGCAAAAACCTAAAAAACGATTTATAGTCATTCACAAAGACAGTTAGACCCATTAGGCTATAGGGATGAGCTACAGTACGGATTTGCGACGGGCGGTTTTGGGGTATCTGGAAAAGGGCGGCGGCAAGACGGCGGCGGCGCGGCTGTTTGGGGTGAGCCGAGCGACGATCTATAGCTGGGTGTCGCGCGGCGAGCGCCTGGAAGCCCGGCGGCCGGGGCCGGCGCGCGGGCGGGGGTGGAAATTGGATCGCGGGGAGCTGCTGCGGTGGTGCGCGGCGCAGCCGGATTGGACGTTGAAGGAATATGCGACGGCCTTGGGGGTTTCGCACAATGCCGTCTGGCACGCCTTTCGGACGTTGCGGGTGAGCCGCAAAAAAAACGCTGGGCTACGCGGAACGCAGCGCGGTCAAACGAAAGGCGTTTCTGCGTCTGCGGGAGCGTTACCGCCGACGCGGCGCGGTGTTGGTGTACGTGGATGAAAGCGGCTTTGCTCGGTCGGTCACGCGCCGCCACGGCCGCGCCCTGCGGGGGCAGAAGGTCTATGGCGTGTGTTGCGGCCGGTCGCGCCCCCGCACCTCCTTGCTGGCCGCGCGCATCGAAGGCCAGGGGTTCGATTGCCCGGTCCTCTTTGAGGGCACCTGCACGGCGGCCGTTTTCAATCGCTGGCTCGAAACCTGGCTCGTGCCCCGGCTGACCGCCCACCATGTCGTGATCCTGGATAATGCAGCTTTCCACCAATCCGCGACCACCCGCATCCTCATTGAGCAGACCGGGGCACGCTTGCTCTTCCTCCCGTCCTATTCCCCCGACCTCAACCCCATCGAACACGATTTCGCCAACCTGAAAAAGCGGCGCGAATACCACCCCCACCTCTCCTTGGACGATCTCGTTAAATCGTATTGCTATCTTTGTGAATGACTATAAAAGCGGGAATATCAATCGCTTACGGCAGCCACTTGAATTCGTCAATAACTCGAATATTCGCTATTCGCGAATTGCGAATACAAAGTAAAATCAATCGGATGGCCAATAAGTTCACTTGCCGGATAAACTTCATTAATGCAAAGGAGGTGCAAGCTTGGAATATTCGCAAGCGCCACACCCTCAAGGCCGAGCATCTGACCAAGGCTTGGCAGCGCTTGAACGAACAAGGTTGGGTTCCCGATACAGCGATTTGAAGCGATCAAAGCCCGCATTTCGCTCAGACTCAGGGCCTACCCTGCGCCTACACTCCCGAACCTCTACCAGCAGAAATGCGCGGCGGTGTTCGAGCGCGTTTACGAGCGCTATCCCGAACGCGATGCCGGCGTCTATGCCACGGTGGCTTGATGCCGGTGGCGCATGAAAATCTGCGGCCGGAAATCCGGCCGCAGATTTTCATGCTGGCTCAGGCTCAGGAACTCGCCCGCTGAAACCTCACGCCAAAGCGTCTGCCCTGACTTCATCCGTCCACACCGTGAAGCGATCCAGCCGGCTGGGGCCAAAGGAGGTCAACAGCGCCACATCGGCGGCGTCGTGGCCGTAAGCCATCAAAATCCGGCCGATGCGGGGCGCGTTGTGGCGGGGATCGAAGGTATACCAGCGCCCGCCCACATACGCCTCGAACCACGCGCTGAAATCCATCGGATCGGGCGCGGCCGGCACCCCGATGTCGCCGAGATAGCCGGTGCAATACCGGGCCGGGATGTTCATGCAGCGGCAAAACGTCACCGCCAAATGCGTGAAATCGCGGCAGACGCCGACACCCTCCTGATAGGCTTCGTTTGCGGTGCGGGTTTTGCGGGCCTGCATGTAGTCAAAGCGCAGATGGTTGTGGACGAAATCGCAAATCGCCTGGACTCGCGCCCAGCCGCTCGGCCCGTCTCCGAACAATTCCCACGCCAGATTGACCATCAGATCGACTTCGCAATAGCGGCTCGGCATCAGGAAGGTCAGCGTCTCATCCGGCAAATCGTGGATTTCGTGCTGCACGGCGGCGGGGTTTTGCTCGTCTAGCAAGCCGCTGTCCTCGATCACCGCGTCGTTCCAAAAGCGGATCGGGCCGGGCGGAGCCAGCAGGCGGCCGCAACGGTTGCCGTAAGCGTCGGTGTATTCGCTGACGGGCGTGGCGGGTTCGACCAGCAGGTGATCGCCCCGACGGACCGACGCCGCCCGCGAAGGGTGCGGGTACAACATGGCGATGAGGGGGGTCGGGCCCGGATGATCGAAAATAATGTCGTAACCGACTCGAATCAGCATACGGATTCCTCGGACTGGAAATGGCGGGGGCCTTTGGAACCCTGATCGGACCGTTTCGACGGTCATGGACTTCGCGCAGGGTATGCGCCGCCCTTGAGCTGCTTATGAGTCCGTGGCTTGAGACACGGCGGCAAAACCCGAAGATCGCGGGCGGATACGTCCCGGGTCGGTAAATCAATGAGACTTGCGCCGCGGCGATTAGTTTATCGCTCGGACGGCTCAAGCCGTTTTCCCGGATGATCGTTTAAACTTAAGCGGAACCTCCCACTCATGGAACATTTCCCCGGATGGCGCACGATAACGAATTTTCGCTGTTGAAGGAACGGCGGTTTCTCCCGTTTTTCATCACCCAATTCCTGGGCGCGTTCAACGATAACGTGTTCAAGAGCGCTCTGGTGATCCTGATCGCTTTCCAGGCGGCGGCCGACGATCCCGCGCGCTCCAACCTGCTGACCAATCTCAGCCAAGGGCTGTTCGTGCTGCCGTTTTTTTTGTTTTCGGCGACCGCCGGGCAGCTTTCGGACAAATACGAGAAATCGCGCTACATCCGCTGGGTGAAGTTGCTGGAAATCGCCATCATGGCCGGGGCGGCATTCGCCTTCGTGACCGGCAGCACGGCCTCGCTGATCGGCTTGCTGTTTTTGATGGGCGCGCAGTCCACGCTGTTTGGGCCGGCCAAGTACAGCATCTTGCCGCAACATTTAAAGCCGGAAGAGCTGGTGGGCGGCAACGCCTGGATCGAGATGGCGACCAACCTCGCCATTTTGCTGGGCACTATGCTGGGCACCATCTTGATCGCGCGCCAGCAGGGCGCGGTCTGGGTCGCGGGCGCGGTGGTGGTGCTGGCCGTGCTCGGCTATCTCAGCAGCCGGTCGATCCCGATCGCGCCGCCGGTCGCGCCGGAACTCAAGATCAACTGGAACCCGATCACGGAAACGTGGCGCATCCTCAAGTTAACCCGCCAGAATTTTACCGTTTTTCAATCCGTTCTCGGCATTTCATGGTTTTGGTTCGTGGGCAGCGTCTATATCGCCCAACTGCCCAATTTCGCCAAGTTGAGCTTGGGCGGCAGCGAATCGGTGGTGACGTTGCTGCTGACGCTTTTCGCCATCGGCGTCGGGATCGGTTCGTTGCTGTGCGAGCGACTGTCCGGGCGGATGGTGGAAATCGGTTTGGTGCCGTTCGGCTCCATCGGTCTGACCGTGTTCGGGGTCGACCTGTTTTTCGCCATCCCCGCGCCGCCAAGTGGCGGGGAGCTGGTGGGCGTGTGGGCTTTCCTGGCGCAGCCCGGAAGCTGGCGGGTGGCGATGGATATCTTGCTGATCGGCGTTTTCGGCGGCATTTACATCGTCCCGCTGTACGCGCTGGTGCAACAGCGCAGCGAGCCGACCCAGCTTTCGCGGGTGATCGCCGGCAACAATATCATCAACGCCGTTTTCATGGTGGCGGCGGCCTTGATCGCCATCGCGCTGTTGAGCGCGGGCTTGACGATCCCGCAACTGTTGCTGGTGATGGCGATTTTCAACGCGGCGGTGGCGATTTATATTTTCGCCCTGGTGCCCGAATTCCTGATGCGCTTCATCGTCTGGATTCTGGTGAATATCGTCTATCGCCTGAAAGCGCGCGGTTTGGAAAATATCCCGGATCAAGGGCCGGTGTTGCTGGTGTGCAATCACGTCAGCCTGATGGATGCGCTGGTGGTGGGCGGGTGTTGCCGGCGGCCGGTCCGCTTCGTCATGGACCACCAAATTTTCAAAACTCCGGGGTTAAATTTCGTGTTCCGCACCGCCGGGGCCATCCCCATCGCTTCGGCGCGCACTGACCCCAAAATCCTGGAGCAAGCCTACGAGCGGGTGGCGGAGTATCTGGAGCAGGGAGAAGTGGTGGGCATTTTCCCGGAAGGGCGGCTGACGCCGGACGGCGAGATCGGCCCGTTCAAGGGCGGCATCGAGCGAATCCTCGAACGCACGCCGGTTCCGGTGGTGCCGATGGCGCTGCGCGGTTTGTGGGGCAGTTTCTTCAGCCGCCGTTACGGCAAGGCGATGGGGCATTTCCCGCGCCGCTTCTGGTCGCGGGTCGAGCTGGTCGTCGGCCGACCGGTGCCGCCGGAGCAGGCGAGTTCGGATGTGCTGCGCGAGCGGGTGGCGGCGTTGCGGGGAGATGGGCGATGAGGGGGCGAACAGCTATGCGATGGGCGCATTTGCCAAAATTCGGTCGGCGGCTCGCGCTTGCGCGCGCCCCGAAACGCCAGCTCGGCAGAGCGCCGGTCTGGCTGCTGGTCGGCTTGGGCCTGCTGGGCGGGGTGGGTTTGTATTGGTATACCACGCCACAAGCCGTGCCGGCGTGGGCGCGAAAGTGGCTGCCGCTGCCGGGTCTGCCGGAATATACCGGGCCGCTCTATCGCTGGCGGGACGATCGGGGCCGCGAGCAGATCACCGATAAGCCGCCGAAAAATCGGCCCTACGAAACGCAGCTCTATCGCGCCAACACCAACGTGGTGCCGCCCAGGCAGTAGCGCGTCCGCCCCATCGCCCCGGCTCGACCGGGGCGACGGGGTGGTTCAAGCCTTCAAGCCGACTTTAGGGCGCGTCTTTCTTCGGCTGTTTGACTTGGGCGGCGCGTTGGTTCAAAGCGTCGACGGTCGTCGTGTCATCGTAAATCCCCGCGCCGACCTGGATGTCCGGCTTGAAGGAAACTTCGGCGCTGTGGATGTAGGAGATTTTGCGAGAGGATTTCGCCTCTCCCGGTTTCGGCCACCAGTACTCGACCCAGCCGCCATCGGCGTTAGCGCCGGCCTTGCACATGTCCTGGAACAGCAAGTGATCCTTGTCGTCTTTCATTTGCAGGATCGGTTTGCCCACCATGTCCGGGCGCAGCGGGTGGGCGATCATCACGTTATCCCGGCAGCTATAGACGAACACGTAGCTGTCTTTCCACACCCAGCGGGCGTCTTTGTTGTTGTTGAAATCCGAGAAGCCGGCCAAGCCCTTGTCTTTCAGGTACTGCACGGCCTCGTGGACCTTGGTCACCACCTCGTCGGACGTGGCGGCGTTCGGGTTTCCGGCCGCCACCGCGCTATCGGCGGCCCCGACCCAGGCCGGGGCGGCGGTTAAAAGCAAGGTCAGGCCGGCAAAGCCGAGCATTGTTTTTCGCATGGTAAAATCCTCCGGAAATTTGTTGGCGACGATGAAAAGCGGCCCGCTCAGGAAACCCAAGGTTTGCCGGCCGGCAAGAGTTCCCTGCCGTAGAGTTCGTTCAAGATGATGCGCGCCATCATGTACCAAGCCGCCAACGCGCAGATCATCAGCTCGTAACCCGCCACCACCGTCAGGCCGGGATAACCGAAATGCGCCAGATCGAGCAGAATGAAGCCGATCAGCAACGTGGTGAACGTGAAAGCCATCGCGCCGTGGATGCGCAGCGAACCGATCCAGAGGATCACGGTGAACAGAGTCCACGCGACCAGGAACCAGCCGACATCTTCGGTGCCGGCCTTGTAGACGTCGAATTTGTTGCCCAGCAGCATCAAAGCCAAGGCGATCCAGAACGCGCCATAGCAGGTGAACGCGCAATAGCCGAAATTGTTTCCGGTCTTTTGTTCTTGCAGGCCGGCGATCATTTGCGCCAAGCCGCCGAACACCAGACCCAACCACACCACCGGCCCGATGCTGGGCATCCAACCGACATTGTGGAATTGCAACACCAGAGTGGTCAGGCCGAAACCGCCCAAGCCGACGACCGCCGGATTACCCAATTTTACTTCTGACATGTTTTTTCTCTCCCAAGATTTTACGCCGCACCGCCAGCCCCGAAACAAGGGATCGTGTCGTTGATACGGCTCTGTCTACTTTAGCACCATGACCGAACGGAGAGAAATTAAACGATTTCTTATTGGCAGTGGCAACGACTCAAAAAAAATAATATTGTTTCGGCGATTAAACGCTCTCTTTGCGAGACGCCCGCTTGCGCTCGTTTTCCAGCAACAATTTTTTGCGCAGCCGGATCGACTTGGGCGTCACCTCGACCAGTTCGTCGTCGTCGATAAACTCCAGCGCCTGTTCCAGGCTCAGGCGCACCGGCGGGGTCAGCAAGATATTTTCGTCCGAGCCCGCCGCCCGGATGTTGGTGAGCTGTTTGGCCTTGAGCGGGTTGACCACCAGATCGTTCTCGCGGGAGTGGATGCCGACGATCATCCCCTCGTACACCTCATCGCCGGGGCCGACCATCAGCCGGCCGCGCTCCTGGAGATTGAACAGCGCGTAAGCCAGCGCCTTGCCGGTGGAATTGGCGATCAGCACCCCGCTGATCCGCGCGCCGATGGCCCCTTTCTTGGCCGGGGCGTAACGGTCGAAGACGTGATAGATCAAACCGGTGCCGGAGGTGGTGGTCAGGAATTCGGTCTGGAAACCGATCAGCCCGCGCGCCGGAATCAGATAATCCAAGCGGACCCGGCCCTTGCCGTCGGGCTGCATGTCGAGCAGCTCGCCGCGCCGGTCGCCGAGCTTTTCCATGATCGCGCCCTGGTGCTGCTCCTCGACATCGACGGTCAACTGCTCGTAAGGCTCGCAGAGTTCGCCGCCGATCTCGCGCACGATCACCTCCGGGCGCGACACCGCCAGCTCGTAGCCTTCGCGGCGCATGTTCTCGATCAGGATCGACAGGTGCAGCTCGCCCCGGCCGGAGACCTTGAATTTGTCCGGATCGTCGGTGTCCTCGATCCGCAGCGCTACGTTGTGGATCAATTCCCGGTGCAGGCGCTCGCGCACCTGCCGGCTGGTGACGTATTTGCCCTCGCGCCCGGCGAACGGCGAGGTGTTGACCTGAAAAGTCATGCTCATGGTCGGCTCGTCCACCTTGAGCGGCGGCAGCGGCTCGACCGCGTTGGGGTCGCAGATCACGTCGGAAATCCCCAGGCCGTCGATGCCGGTGAAGGCGATGATATCGCCGGCCGAAGCTTCGGGAAATTCGATCCGCTCCAGGCCCTGAAAGCCCAGGATTTGCAGGATGCGGCCGTTGCGGCGGTTGCCGTTGGGGTCGAGAATCGCCACCGGCGTATTGGTCTTGACCTTGCCCCGGCGGATGCGGCCGATGCCGATCACGCCGACGTAGCTGTTGTAATCCAGCGAGCTGACCTGCAGTTGAAAGGTTCCGGCGGGATCGACCGCCGGGGGGCTGACATGATCGATGATGGTTTCGAACAGCGGGGCCATGTCGCCCTCGCGCACGCTATCCTCCCGCCCGGCGTAGCCGTGCAGGGCCGAGGCGTAGATCACCGGGAAATCCAGTTGCTCGTCGGTCGCGCCCAGGCGGTCGAACAGGTCGAAGGTGCGATCCAGCACCCAGTGCGGCCGCGCGCCGGGCCGGTCGATCTTGTTGATGACCACGATCGGCCGGAAGCCCATGGCGAAGGCTTTCTGGGTGACGAAGCGGGTTTGCGGCATCGGGCCGTCCACCGCGTCCACCAAAAGCAGCACCGAATCCACCATCGACAGCACCCGCTCGACCTCGCCGCCGAAATCGGCGTGGCCCGGCGTGTCCACGATGTTGATGTGATAGTCGCGCCAGTACAGCGCGGTGTTTTTGGCCAGAATGGTGATGCCGCGCTCGCGTTCCAGCGCGTTGGAGTCCATCACCCGCTCGGGTGGCGCGGCCCGGTCGCCGAGCGTGCCGGATTGTTGCAGCAGTTTGTCCACCAGCGTGGTCTTACCGTGATCCACGTGGGCGATGATGGCGATGTTACGAAGTTGTTCGATCACAATACAGCTCTGTCAAGGTGGGGCGGACGGGCATTATAGCGGAGCGGCCAGAACGACGAAGCCCCGCGCGGAGCGGGGCTTCGGCTGAGGGGTTGGTGGAAAAGCGTTTTATTTTGCGGCCGCGAATTTCTTGACCATCGTGGCTTGGGGACCTTTAGGCCCGACTTTGACCTCGAACTCGACTTTTTGATTCTCCGCCAAAGTCCGGAAACCTTTGCCCTCGATCACCGAATAATGGACGAAGACATCGCTGCTGCCGTCCTCGGGGGCAATGAAACCGAAACCCTTGGCTTCGTCAAACCACTTCACGGTACCAGTACGCATCAATACAACCTCGGAACAAAATATTTTTTTCTGCCGGGCCATCGGTTGGGCCAATGCGTTGCGGGAGCGTTGGCGCCGAAAGCCGACGTTGGGTCTTTGAAGTTACCGTCCTCCACCCGCGGCCGAAAGTACGTGAAAGCGGGCGCTTGCGCAAGCAAATTTTGTGTGCGTTCGCACAAGCTTATGTAAAAATGCGCGCCGCTTTGACGGCGGGCGACGCAGCGTTTTTTCCAACGACTATTTTTCGGTTGAACCGTGGAACAGGCCCTTATTTCCCTACAAACCCGACTGGCGGATTGCCCGGTTCGCGAGCGCGCCGCGTTCGCCCGCCGCCTGAGCGGATTGCTCCAGCGCGCGCGGGACGGCAAGCCGGTGGAGCGCGGCCTGGAGCAGTTGAGCGCCGAAATCGAAGCCGCCGCCGCGCGCCTGCGAGCGCGCCGCGCCGCGCTGCCGGTTCCGGGCTTCGACGACAGCCTGCCGATCAACGCCCATCGGGAAGCCATCGCCGCCGCAATCCGCGACCATCAGGTTATCGTGATCTGCGGCGAGACCGGCTCCGGCAAAACCACCCAATTGCCCAAAATGTGTCTCGCGCTCGGTTTCGGCGCGGCCGGGTTGATCGGCCACACCCAGCCGCGCCGGATCGCCGCGCGCGCGGTGGCGGCCCGGATCGCTTCTGAACTGGGCACGACGGTCGGCGCTCGCGTCGGCTACAAGGTGCGGTTTTCCGACCGGACCGGCCCCGACGCCGCCATCAAGCTGATGACCGACGGCATCCTGCTGGCGGAAACCCAAAGCGACCGCCAGTTGGAGCAGTACGAGGTCATCATTCTGGACGAGGCCCACGAGCGCAGCCTCAACATCGACTTTTTGCTGGGCTATCTCAAGCGCTTGCTGCCGCGCCGGCCCGATCTGAAGCTGATCGTCACGTCGGCCACCATCGACCCGGCGCGGTTCTCCCGCCATTTTGACGGCGCCCCGGTGATCGAAGTGTCCGGGCGCGGCTATCCGGTCGAGATCCGCTACCGGCCCCCGTTGGCGGAAGACGAGGACGCGCGCGACCGCGATTTGCAGCGGGCGATCCTGGACGCGGTGGACGAAGTCTGGAAGGAAGGGCCGGGCGATATCCTGATTTTTCTCTCCGGCGAGCGGGAAATCCGCGAAACGGCGGAAAGCCTGCGCAAGCACCACCCGCCCAACACCGAGATCCTGCCGCTCTACGCCCGGCTTTCCGCCGCCGAGCAAAACCGGGTGTTCCAGCCCCACGGCCGCCCGCGCATCGTGCTGGCGACCAACGTGGCCGAAACCTCGCTGACCGTGCCCGGCATCCGCTACGTGATCGACCCTGGCGCGGCGCGGATCAGCCGCTACAGCCCGCGCGGCAAAATCCAGCGGCTGCCGATCGAGAAGATTTCCCAGGCCAGCGCCAACCAGCGCGCCGGGCGCTGCGGGCGGGTGATGGCGGGGGTCTGCGTCCGGCTCTACGCCGAGGAGGATTTCCGGTCTCGCCCGGCGTTCACCGATCCCGAAATCTTGCGCACCCATCTGGCGGCGGTGATCTTGCAGATGAGCGCGCTGCATTTGGGCCGACCGGAAGATTTTCCGTTCGTGGACCCGCCGGACTCGCGCCAGATCAGCGACGGCTTCCGGCTGCTATTCGAGTTGCAGGCGATGGACGAGCAGCGGCGGATCACCGACCTGGGCCGGCAACTGGCCAAACTGCCGCTCGACCCCCGGCTGGGCCGGATGTTGCTGGCGGCGCGCGGCGAGGGCTGCGTGCGCGAGGCTTTGGTGATCGTGGCGGCGCTGTCGGCGCAGGACCCGCGCGAGCGGCCGCCGGATCGCCAACAGGCGGCGGACGAGAAGCACCGGCGGTTCCGCGACGAGCAATCCGACTTTATGGCCCTGCTCAAACTGTGGGACCACTACCAGGAGCAGGCCCGGCAACTGTCGAAAAATCAATTGCGCAATCGCTGTCAGGCGGAATTTTTGTCGTTCGTGCGGCTGCGGGAATGGCGCGACCTCCACCACGAATTGCTGGGCTCGATCACCGAAATGGGGATGCGGCCCAACGAAGCGCCCGCGCCGTACGCTTCGCTCCATCGGGCGCTGCTGACCGGCTTGCTCGACCATCTCGGCGCGAAGCGGGAGGAAGCGGTCTATCTGGGCGCGCGCGGCCGGAATTTTTACCTGTTTCCCGGTTCCGGATTATTCAAGAAACGGCCGCGCTGGGTGATGGCGGCGGAACTGGTGGAAACCAGCCGCCTGTACGCCCGCACGGCGGCGCGGATCGAGCCGGAATGGGTGGAAGGCTTGGCCGGGCATTTGCTCAAGCGCAGCTACGCCGAACCGCATTGGGAAAAGCGCTCGGCGCGGGTGATGGCGCTCGAACGGGTGACGCTGTACGGCCTGCCGCTCATCGCCAACCGCCGCGTCCACTACGGCCCGCTCGATCCGGCGCTGGCGCGGGAGATTTTTATCCGCCAGGCGCTGGTCGAGGGCGAATTGCATTGTCAGGCGCCGTTTTTTCGGCACAACCGCCAGTTGCTGGCCGAACTGGAAGAGCTGGAAACGCGGGTCCGCCGCGATCTGGCGGCCGACGAGGAAACCCTTTATCGCTTCTATGACGGGCGAATTCCCGAAGGCATTTACAGCGGTTCGGGGTTCGAGGCCTGGCGCAAGCAGGCGGAGCGCGAGAATCCGCGCCTGCTGTTTCTGGATCGCGCCGCGCTGCTGGCGGACGCGGGGCCGGCCATCGCCGGCGAACGCTTTCCCGACCATCTCGATCTCGACGGTTTGAAGCTGCCGCTCGCCTATCGCTTCGCGCCTGGGGCGGAGGACGATGGCGTGACTTTGACCGTGCCGCTGGCGGCGGTCAATCAGGTGGACCCGAAACGGCTGGACTGGCTGGTGCCGGGCTTGCGGGCGGAGCGGATGGCGGCGTTGTTGAAAGCCTTGCCGAAAGCCTTGCGCCGCCATTTCGTGCCGGTGCCGAATGTCGTGCAAGCCTTGCTGGAGGTGATCGAGCCGGGCGAACGCGCGTTGACCGAGGCGATGGCCGAGCGCTTGGAGCGGATGACCGGCGTCGCGATTCCGGCGGAAGCGTGGAATCCTGACGCGGTTGCGCCCCATTTGCGGTTGCGGGTTCGGGTGGTGGACGCGGAGGGTCAGGAACTGGCGGTCGGCCGCGATTGGGCCGCTATTCAGGCGCAACTGCGGGGCGAGGCGCGGGCCGGCTTCGCCGCGCTGCCGACGCCGGAATTCGAGCGGGAGCGGGTGCGCGATTGGGATTTCGGGCCGTTGCTGGAGGAAGTCCAATTCACCCGCAACGGCGTTCAGTTGCGGGGCTATCCGGCCCTGATCGCCGAACCGGACGGAACCTTGGCTTTGCGCTTGCTGGATTCGCCGGCTCGGGCGGAAGCGGCGACCCGGATCGGCTTGCGGCGTTTGGTCGGCTGGCGGTTGGGTCCGGCCTTCAAGCAACTGGCCCGCGATTTGCCGTTCTTTCAACAGATGACGCTGCATTCGCTGGGCTTGGGGACGCAGGAGGCGCTGCGCGAGGACGTGCTGGCCGCGATCCTGGATCGGGCCTTTTTGCTCGATCGGCCGCTGCCGCGCGACCGGGAAGCGTTTGAAGCGTTGCTGGAGCGCGGCAAGATCCGTTTGGCCGACGCGAAACGCGCAGTCTGCGCCGAGGCCGCCGAGATTCTGGCGGCCTACCACGAAGCGCGCCGGGCGGTGGCCGCCGCCGATGCCACGGCCTGGGCCGAGGCGCTGGCCGACGTGCGCGAGCAAATGGGCGAACTGGTGTATCCGGGTTTTCTCAGCCGAACCCCGCCGGAGTGGTTGGCGCAGTTGCCGCGCTATCTGCGGGCCATTCTGCTGCGGTTACAAAAGCTGCGGCAGGCGCCGGACAAGGACCGCCAGCGCCGCGCCGATATCATCCGCCTGGCCCAACGCTGGCGGGGGCAGCACGAGCGCAATGCCCGACTGGAGAAGCGCGACCCGGAACTGATCCGTTTTCGCTGGTTGCTGGAGGAGTTGCGGGTCTCGCAATTCGCGCAGGAGTTGAGGACGGTGGAGCCGGTTTCGGTCAAGCGGTTGGAGGAGCAATGGCGTCGCGTGAGCGCGGGGTAAAATTCCGGCGCTTGGCGCATCGGGCCAGAGTTGTCCGCGCATCGACGCCGCGGGCGGCCATGCGTTCGATTTCAACTTTTTTGCTCTTTCTTGAGGAAAGAGCGCGCCTGACCTGCCAAAATCGAAAGCGTCGCGCGGCAATGCGGCCAGGGGCGAGCGGGATCGACCGCTTCGCTGGCGGTGGCCCGACCCGCCGCGCGGCTCTGGCGGCGGACGAGATTGGAGGCTGAAATGGCAAAAAAATTTCCCAAACTTCCCAAGCATCCCGAGCGGATCTGCTGGGGGTGCGACCGCTATTGTCCGGCCGATTCACTGCAGTGCGGTAACGGGTCGGAGCGGACGCAACATCCGGCGGAAGTGTTCGGAGAGGACTGGTTCGAATGGGGCGTCGACTTCGGCGAGGAATCGACCGAAATCGCCAATCCCTCCGCTTGACAGCGCCGCCCGCGAGCGCGCCACGCCCAGGATTTACAGGCTCATCGACCGCTGGTGCCGGCTGTGGCCCGCCGTTTGGGCGTCGGCGCGAAAGTTGGGCGGTTTTCTCACGATCGACGGCCGGATTGGACCGGCCTTTGGCGACAGACCATCGCGGCGGACACGGACTCAAAAATGAAACTATTGTGGATCGGAATTTTTAGCGCGGTGCTGATTTGGTCGGGCATCCAGCCCAAGGATTATCCGACCTGGTTTCTGGAGGTGTCGCCCGCGATAGCCGGCGCCCTGATTCTGGCCTTTACCCATCAGAAATACCCCCTGACGCCGTTGGTCAATGTTCTGATCCTGATCCATTGCGTCATTCTGATGGTCGGCGGGCATTACACCTATGCGGAGGTGCCGCTGTTTGATTGGTTGAAGGAACCGCTGGGCTTTGAGCGAAACAATTACGACAAGCTCGGCCATTTCGCCCAAGGCTTTGTGCCGGCCATGATCGCCAGGGAAATCATCCTGAGAAACCGGCTGATCGACGGCCGCGCCTGGACCCATTTTTTTGTCGTCTGTTTTTGTCTGGCCTTGAGCGCGTTTTACGAATTGATCGAGTGGGGGGTCGCCCTTGTCAGCGGAGAAGCGGCGGAATCGTTTCTCGGCACCCAGGGCTATGTCTGGGACACGCAATCCGACATGGGGTTTGCGCTGTTGGGAGCGGTCGCGGCGCTCCTGTTGTTGGCCGGAGCGCATGACCGCGCCTTGGAACAACAGGGCCATTCGGCGGAGCCTGACCGGAAACAGCAGTATATGACCCGCTAAGTCAGGCCGAGGAGACGAATCCCGCCAAATAGTTATCGAGCAGGGAGTCGGCGACTTCGTGCATCGGATGGCCGCCGATGCTTTCCAGTTTTCGGTCCAGGCTCAACATGCAGACGCCGTGGATGCCGCTCCACAGCGCGCGGGCGGCCAGCGCGACGTCGCTCGACGAACGCTGCGGGCACAATAGCGCCAAGTGCTGCTGCACCAGCCCGAAGATCCGGGCCACTTTCTCGCTAAACGAGTCGGGCATGTTCTGATCGTCCGGCATCCGATGCTCGTAAAGGGCCAGCCAGCGGTTGGTTTGGGTCAGGGCGAATTCCAGATAGGCCTGGGCCAGCACCCGGATCGCCGCCGAGGGTGGCGGCCGGTGGGCCAGCGCGCGCTCCAGCGTTTCGTACAGTCTGTCCAGGGTCCGCTCGTTCATCTGGACGATCAGATCGTCCAGATTGCGAAAGACCATGTACAAGCTGCCGACCGTGTAGCCGATGCAGGCGACGACCTTGCGGGCGCTTAGCCCGCCCAGGCCGTTTGCCGCCACCAATTGCTCGGCCGCTTGGAGCGAAATTTCCTTCAATTCTTCGCGGGTATGTTCGTTGCGTCTTCCCATGGAAGTCCTCTGATGGGTCCAGCTTGTTCAATTAGACGGATTATGCAAGAAAGTAGCCAAGTTGGGGTAAAAAACGCGCAGGTCAGCGCGGGCCTGGGCTTCCTGCATCGCTTGGCGGATCAAGGCGATATTTAATTGCGCGCGCTGCTTGATGAGGTCCGCCTTGAGTTTAGCCAGTTCGTCGGGACCCGCCAGTAACGCCTGTTCGAATTGCTCGCGCCGTTGGGCATACTGTTGCTGTAGCGTGGCGATAGCGGCGGGATCGGAGCCTTGCGAAGGTTGCTGGCGGAAACGCCGCTCCAGCGATTGACGCCAGTCGAGCAAGGCCGCTGCCCGCTGGCGCCCGCGATGCTGGCCGAAGCCGGGAACGGTGTCGAGGGCGGCGGCGCTGATGTCGGCGGCGGTTTCGATGCCGTAAGACGCCAGCGCCATCCGGTCGGTGGCGTGGATGCCGGGAAGCTGGACCGAGTCGATGAAATAACCTTCCAGATAGCTTTGCAGACGTTGCTGGCGCTGGTCGGTTTCCAGCCGTTGCAAATCCTTCTGAAAATCGGCCGACAAGTGGTGATAGCGATCGCGCGCGACATGCAGTTCGTGCAATTTGCGCACGAAAGCCTGATGGGTGCCGCGCTGCTGCCAGGCCGCGCGCAGCTCCGTCAACTCGCGCCGCGCCGCCAGCAACGCCAAGCGCCGGCGCTGCTGCTCGCGCCGGATCACCGGATCGCGCGCCAGAGACCAGGCCGCAAAGGACAGCGGCAACCAGATCCAGAGCAGGCGGGGCCAGCTCAGCGCGGCGACGGTCGCCACGCCGGCGATTGCCGCCGTTTTCAGCAGGTTTAACCTTTGGGCCCGCTTGAGCGGCTCCGGCAAGGGCGTCGGCACGGTGGGCGCTTGAGGGCCGGGGCGGGGCATGGCCTCGATGGCGGGCGGCGCGACCGCCAGGATGCGGTTCCACGCGGTTTCGAAGTGGAAATTTCGGCTCTCGACCCACACTTCTGCGGGGGCGGTCGATGGCGCGGTGACGAAAAATACGGTGCCGCTGGCGCGCTCCAGCTCGCACCACGGGCAACTGGCCGCCGTCGCGGGGTATTTGTGAACCGCTTTGCGGCCACAGGCGCGCAATTCGCGATTGAGTCGCTCCAAAGCCGCAAACCATTCCCGCGCCGTGGGCCGGGGCGTAGTGGTCGTGGAGACGCTGAACGCTCGATCGAACAGCAGGGCAACCGGTTGCGGCAAGGCCTCGAACGGAAAGGTGTGGGGCGGGGGTTCCATCAGCCGCGCGGCGGCTTGTCGGCCGAAGGCGAAACGGTATTCCTTGATGGCGCGCTCGATGGGCATGTCGCCCTTGCCGCGATAGCGCCCGGCGAAGGGATGCCGGCCCATGAACAGCAGATGAAAGCAGAGCAGGGCGAGCCCGAAGGCGTCATGGTTGGGGCCGCGCTGCATTCCGTGAAACGGCCGATCCTGCAATTCCGGGGCGGTGAACTGCGGCACGCCGACCTCGCACAGAAACAGCCGGCTGCCCGTGTCGATCTGGAAGGAATCGCAGTCGATCATCTTCACCATCGCTTGACCCGACACCACCACGTTGCCGGGATTGACATCGCCGATCACGTTGCCGCGCGCGTGGATGGTTTCGAAAGCGCTGGCCAGATTGCGGGCCGCGTGGACCAGAAACGACCAGTCGGCTTGCGGGAAAGTCCGCTTGCGGTGGGAGGGGCCATAGAGGCTATGAATTTCGTGGTAGCCTTTGACCTGCGGCATGATGAAGCCCTGCACCGGACCTTGAGGCCCGTCCCGCAGCACATCCACCGGCCACGCCGCGATTTCCAGCAAACCGGGATGCGCCTGGCGGGCCATGCTCTCCAGTTTGAGCGCTTTGTCCGGGCCGACCGGTTGGTGATAAATCTTGGCCACGAACCCCGGTCGGCCGTCGATCTCGTGCACCGCGCCCTCACCGCCCCGACCCAGCAGTTTGCCCGGTTCGAGCGGATGACCGTTCCCGCTATAAAACTTCGGCACCGTCGGCGTCTCGCGGCCAAGGCTGCGGCGATTCCGCATCCGGAGCGGGGGCGGGTTCGGCGAGTTCGGCGGTCGCCGGGGGAGAGGCGGCGGTTTCGGTCGCGCTCGAAGGCGGCGGGAGTTCGATGGCGCCCGTTTGCGCCATGTCTCCCGCGGCGGCCGGCGCGTCCAGGCGGGTCGCCAGCATCAAAGTTTTGTCATCGTGGGTGCGCTGGTTGACGGCCGGACCGCCCAAAAACCGTTCCAGGGCGGCCGCCGGCGCTTCCGGGCAACCCGCTTCCGGAACGCCGCGCAACTGTTGAAATAGCGGCCGGAAAAACGGGACATGCGCTTGCCGGTGCCGGTAATCCAAGGCCAGCGGTTGCAAGCCGTCGGTCAACAAAGCGATTTCGGCGACCGGTTCGGCCAGAATGACGCTTTGCAAACGGGCGCCGGCGTCGGGATCGGTCACGAAACGGGTTTCGTTGGCGTATTGGCCCGTTTGCGGCCAGAAGACCGGCTGATACCGGTCCTCGGCTCCGATCACGATAGCCCCGTCGCCGATTTGCAGGAAAAAGGCGTGTTCGGCCGCCACCACCGCGCCCAGCAAGGTGCAGGCAAAGTCCCGGAGGGCCAATTGCGCTGTCGAGGCTTGCTGTTCCAGAGCCGTTCGGACGCTCTCCAGCAGCGTTGCGGCGGATGCCGGATGCCAGTCGGCGGGCGGCGTGCCGACCACGTGGAAGACGAAGGCGTCCAACAGGGTTTGGCAAGCGCATTCGGCGCCCGCCCGCGCTCGCGCGGCGCTGCCCGCGCCATCGGCGGCGGCCAGCAGCAGCAGAGGGCCGTGTTCCGGCGACGAGACGGATGACAGCAGACGGGCCGAGCAGGCGTCTTGGCATTCGGTGGCGGCGCTCAGGTGAGCCACGCCGGGGACGCTGGCGTAGACGTATCGCCAGTCGCCCGCTAGATTCATACCGAGGCCCAGCCGTCGGGGTTGGTCGGGTTGATCAGCGGCACTTCGGTGCCCGGCACCGAGCGGGAGACCGACCGCATCGAATTGGACAGCCACTGGAATAGCTCGCGAAAGCGCAAGCCGCGCAACTGGAGCGGTTGGCGCATGGAAATTTGTTGCAGGACATCCAAATTGGCCCCTTCGACCCCGACCGCGAAAAAGGCGAACGCCCGGCTTTCCTCGCCCTTGCGCACTTCGCTGGCGGCGGTTTTCCAGTCGTCGGTGGGCGTGCCGTCGGTGATCAAAAACACCCAGGGGCGGAAGAAGGGAATGCCGTGTTCCCGGTACAGCGCCTTGCGCTGGTTCAGCAATTCGAGACCCTGAAGGATCGCCATGCCCATGGGGGTGTCTTTCTGCGCGGTCAATTGCGGGGGGATGAAATGTTCGGCGGTCTGGAAGGTGTTGATCACCTGGACCGGCCCGAAGCTGAGGATGGCGATTTCCACCCGCTTGGCGGCGAGGCTGTCGGCCAACAATTCTTCCTTGAACGTGGTCAACCCTTGATTGAGCTCGTCGATGGGCCGACCGTTCATGGACCAGGAATTGTCCAGCAACAACACGCAAGGGCAACGGGGTTCCGGGTTGTCGGCGAACTCCGCGACGCTGAAATCCAGGCCGAACGGCGTTTGTTTGGAAAGATCGAGTGTGTTCATTTTAGGTAATCTCAGGGCGGCGCACAATGGCGGCTAATGCAACTATACCGTATCAACGATAGTTGTAAATAAACCGCTGGGCGGGGCGGCCAAAAGCGCGGATCGCGGACAAAGTTTTGCCCGATAGCCAATAATCGCGTCAAGCGGCTCAAACGGCTGACGGGAAGCGAAGTGAACCGGCGGACCCTTTGGCGGTGCGCGACCGTTTGCAAAATCGTGGCCGCTCGCCGGTCGCCTTTTTGGCTTTGGGAGTCATTCCCGTGGCATGCTAAACGGGTTTCCGGTTGAACGATTTTTTATCGGGCCGTTGTTTTTGAAAGAATAACGGTTCTTTGACCTCCCATAAAACCCGCTTATTCTGATCCTTATGAACGAGATTTCCACGACGCCCGCAGCGTCCGACGCGCCGACGTTCCGACTGCTGTTTGACCCACAGCAAGACAGTGTGGTGGCGGAAAAAATCCTGCCGCGCTTGGGCGAGCGATTGACTGACAAACGGCCTTACCGCCGCGACGAACTGCCGGATTGGCCGCAGAACACGACGGTATTGACCTGCTTGGACGACGCGGCCATCGCCGAGTTCGCGCCGCAAGCGGCGGCCCGGCAATGGCGGATCGCTTTGCTGCCCCACCCCGATTTAGAGCGGGGGCGACTGTATTTCGGCGTCGCGGAGAGGCTGGACGAGGCGTTGGACGACGCGCTGGCGGACAAAAAGGAGCGGCGTTTCGATCTGTTTTACTGCAACGGCCAGCCGGTTTTTCATTCGGTGGTGGTCGGCAAAGTTTTTTCGCTCGGCGGCGGCCAACCGCTGAGCGGCTTCGGTCGTATCTGGAGCGTCCTGCGGGTGATGGGGGCCGGTTTCAGGCTCGTGAAACCTTACGCTTACACGCTGGTGACCGCGAAGGATAAAAAGCTGGACACCGCCGCGCTCGGTCTGGTCATGGTGGAAGAAGGCGGCAGTTCGCTGCTGTCGAGAAGAATTCTGGACGACGGCGGCAGCAACGACGGAATGCTGGACGCGCTGATCCTGGCCCCGCGCAGCCGGATGGAAATGGCGCGCTTTCTGCTGGCTTCTTTGCTGCCGGCCAGCCGGCGCAAGCAATTGCCGCCCTTCGTCGGCCATCTCAAGACCGAAGCCTTGACCGTGACCAGCCCGGAGCCCTTGGATTACCTGCACGATGGCGTCCGCATCAGCGCCCCCCGGCTCGACCTGCGCGTGGACGCCAAAGCTTTGCGCCTGTTGCCGGGCCGCTATTTGGATCTTCAGGAGGAGATCTCGCAAACCAAAGAGACCTACAAAGTCCAAGGCTTGCCGTCCGGAGAGGCCAAGAATGCCATCATCAACAAAGCGTTGCCCTGGCTGCATCGGGCCAGCCCCGAGGAGTTCAGGGAGCTTTATTCGATGTTGCGGAACAACGCTCGCGCCTCCCCGGCTTATCTGAATTTGATGGTGCTGTCCGCGATTTTGGCGACCATCGGCCTGTTCGCCAATTCGGCGCCGGTCATCATCGGCGCGATGATCTTGGCACCGCTGATGGCGCCCATTATTTCGCTGGCCATGGCGGTGGTCCGGCAGGACAGCCCGATGCTTGCCACCGGCCTCAAAACCTTGGGCGCAGGCATTCTGCTGGCGGTCGGTTGCGCGGCGGCCATGGCGTTGCTGGTGCCGCTGCGGTCGGTCACGGACGAAATCGCCGCGCGGCTTAGCCCGACTCTGTTGGACCTCGGCGTCGCGCTGGTTTCCGGCGTGGCGGGCGCTTACGCCCACGCGCGCGCGGAAATCGCCAAAAGCCTGGCCGGGGTCGCCATCGCCGTGGCGCTGGTGCCGCCGCTGGCGGTGAGCGGCATCGGTTTGGGCTGGGGCGATTGGAGCGTGTTTCAGGGCGCGTTTCTGCTGTTTTTGACCAATCTGTTCGGCATCATGCTGGCGGGCAACTTGACCTTTTTGATGCTGGGCTTCGGGCCGTTCAACCAGGCCCGGCGGGGATTGATGGCGGTGTTGCTGCTGGTGGCGGTGGTCAGCGTGCCGCTGACGTTGGGCTTCGCGTCCATGATCGAGCAGCAGCGGGTCGTTCACGCCCTGGAAGGCCAGGAGATCGAGGGGGTGGTGGTGCGCGCGGCGGCGGTGCGGCCGGGCAAGCCGATGCACGATCTGTTGGCGGGGCTGACGTCGATCGCGCGGCGGTTGCAGAATCGGGGGCTTGAGGAGCAAAAGGCGCAAGCGGACGAGCCCTTGTATCTGTCCGTTCGGCTGCTCTCGCCCACCGCGATCGGCAGCGCCACCGTGGAGCGGGTGAAAACCGCCATCGAAACGCGGCTCGAACGGCCGGTCGTGCTGGAGGCGACCGTCGCCATCAGCCGCTAGATAGTGTAGTCAGGAGATATTAGCCCAGAGAGCGATGCATCGGATGTGGACGGCGGCGAGGAAGGAAGCGGTGTTTTTGGCGTAGCGTGTGGCGATGCCGCGCCAGCGTTTGAGGTGCAGAAAGGCGTTCTCGAC
>JAEUPW010000080.1 GCA_016790045.1 Candidatus Competibacteraceae bacterium | reverse complement strand
GTGGCGTGGGCGATGCGGCGGGCGTCGCGATGGGCGCGCATGGCGCGGCGGCCCTCGACGCTGCGCGCCGACAGCATGACAAAACGGTTCCAGCCCTCCAGCGCGCTCAACGACAGCCGGTTCGCCTGCAAAAAGCCGTTGCGCTCGTCCAGGGCTTGCTGGTAGGCGGCGCGTTCGGCGGGCGAGAGATCGACGTGCACCGGGCGCACCTGAAACTCCGCCAGCACGCCGCCGGCCAATTGCTCCGGCCGTTTGCGATAGACGATGGGGCCGACCAAACCCGGCAAATCGGCGTCCCGGCCGTCGCCGCGCTCCGGCGTGGCGGTCAAGCCCAAGCGGTAAGGGGCCAGCGAAAATTCCGCGATAATCCGGTAAAACTCGGACGGCAAGTGGTGGACTTCATCGAAGATCAGCAAGCCGAAACGGTCGCCCAGCCGCTCGATGTGGCGGGCGGCGGAATCGTAGGTGGCGATGGTCAGCGGCTGCGGCTCGTGGTAGCCGCCGCCGATCAGGCCGATCTCTTGATCCGGAAAAGCGGCGCGCAGCAAGGCATACCACTGCTGCATCAAATCCAGGGTGGGAACCAAGATCAAAACGTCCCGGCGCGCCCAGCACAGCGCCAGCAAGCCGACCAGCGTTTTGCCGGCCCCGGTCGGCAGCACCACCACCCCGCGCCCTTTCGCCGTTTGCCATGCTTCCAGCGCTTCCCGCTGGTGGGGATAAGGCGTCATTTCGAGCGCGCAGCTCAATTCCCGAAGCTGGTAGCGCGGCGCTTTGTTGCGGGCCAGCTCGCTTTTCAACGGGCCGATGACGGCGCTGTAGCAACTCGCTGGCGCGCGATAAGCGTCCACGCGCGGATCGTAGCAAAACCAGCTATCCAACCCGGACGGCAGTTCGGCGATTCCTTCCAGCAGCAGCGTGCCCCGGTCGAAGCGGAGCTGGCGTTCGGTGTCATCGCGGCCGGTGCGGTAAAAGCCGGCGGTGTCTTTGGTGCGTAAAGGCATGAAATTTTTGACGAGTTGAGAAAGGGCTCGGTGTAGCCTGAAGTATTCTCTACCGCATTCAACCATCCTGCAAAACAATAAGGGCGTTCGCCGGGAACGCCCCTATCGTTGAGTCAACCTCCGTGGGCTCACCTAATCGCGCGATGCCCCCAAGCGCGGGATTCGATTTCGGTAAGTGTATCCCAGTAGCAGCAACAAGCTCATGAGCAGCAGCATCGCTACCTGGGATAGCGTCGGGATCTCCGCGATGTCCCAAGTGATGGCCTTGCCGCTGTTGGTCTTGATCGGCTGTTGGCCGGCGGCGACATCGTTGTCCACATTGCCGTCACCGTTGGCGTCCCAGTTGGCGGTTCCCGTGTTGCTGGCGTTGGTGGTCCCGGCTTGGAACCGGCTGCTGAAGACGATCACCACCTCGTTCTGGGCCGCGTTTTCGTCCAGGGCGCCCGGATCGGCGGCGATCTTGCCTTCGTACACCACCCGGTTTTGAGCGGCGTCGTAACCGCACAAGGTCACCGTCGAAGCGCCGCGCGGCTCGCAGCGCACGCTGTCGGGCTCGTAGACGGTCCCGGCGGGCATGGCGTCCGTGACCCGAACCGCCAGCGCGGCCTGATTGCTGGGATTGATCCAGACCATCCGCCATTCCAGAACCGGAAAACCGCTGGCGTTGACCGTCTTGCGGCCCGACGGCGGGTCGAATAGGCCGGGCGCGCTCTCGATGGGCGTCTGGGTGATGTCGGAGACCGGACTGGTGAGATTGCCCGCCGTCGCCGTCGCCTGATTGTTGGCGATCTGGCCCCCGGTTCCGGGGTTGACGGTGACGCGGAAGGCGACCAGGACGGTTTCTCCCGGATTGAGCGCGCCGACATTGACCGTGATCGGGCTGGTTCCGGCCACGGTGCCCCGGCTGGCCGTCACGCTGTTGGCCACTAGCGTCACTTGCGCCGGCAAGGCTTCGTCGACGATCCGCACGTC
>JAEUPW010000069.1 GCA_016790045.1 Candidatus Competibacteraceae bacterium | reverse complement strand
ACCGCCACACCCCTTTCGCCTGGCGACCACAGCGTGCGGGAACCACCCGATCCCATCCCGAACTCGACCGTGAAACCGCTCCGCGCCCATGATCGTGCGAGATCCACTCGCGCTAAAGTCGGTCATCGCCAGGCTCCTATTCAAACCCTCCTTGTCCGCAAGGAGGGTTGTTTGTATTTGAGGCTTCATTCCTGAGGCGAATGTTTTTGTCGATCAATTTGTTATAAGCTTAGCGCATCGATTCGATGCGCTTGCGGTTGGAGAAAAGCCGATGTCCAGAGTCTGTCAGGTGACCGGCAAGCGCCCGGTTACTGGAAACAACGTTTCGCACGCCAACAACAAGACCCGCCGCCGGTTTTTACCGAACCTGCATTCCCATCGCTTTTGGGTCGAAAGCGAGAAGCGTTTCATCAAGTTGCGGGTGTCCTCGCACGGGATGCGCATCATCGACAAGCGGGGGATCGATGCCGTGCTTGTGGATCTGCGCGCTCAAGGCGTCAAGCTTTAATCGGGAGTACGATCATGCGCGATAAAATCAAGATGGTTTCGACCGCCGGAACCGGACACTTTTACACCACCACAAAAAACAAGCGCACCACCCCGGAAAAGCTCGAAATGAACAAATTCGATCCGGTGGTTCGCAAGCATGTCCCTTACAAAGAAGCGAAGATCAAGTAAGGTCTTTGTCTCGAAATCCTAAAGTTAGAAAACCCGCTAAAGGCGGGTTTTCGCTTTTGCAGGGCTGCGTGACTGCTTGGGCTACGCCGGTCGGCTGGAATAGCCGCGCAGCGCCTGGGCGAACTGTTGCAGGGATTGGATGCCGCTCGCTTCCGCGCGGGCGCACCACTCTTGCAAGGTAGCCAGCAGCTTCTCGTGGCTGAACGTCGTGCGGCTCCAAATATTTTGCAAGGCGAGCCGAAATTCGTAAACGGTCTGCAATGGCTGGCTGGCGGCCAGCGCGTGGTTCAGTCGGTCGCGGTCGCGTTCGTTGAGCCGTTCCACCTCCCGGATCAACAGGCGCCGGGTCCGTTTTAACAAATGCCGACGCGGGTGGTCCGCTTTATCCAATTCCTCGCGCAACACCGGCGCGATGACATCACGCCCAAAATCCGCCATGACATACAAGCGATGCAACACGACCGCGCGCAGGGTATCCAGGTCGATGCTCTGTTTGTCCGGCAACTGTTGCGGCGCGGGCGCAATTTTTTTCACATGCGCCAACTTCAGATAAGCCAGCAGTCGGATATAGAACCAGCCGGCGTCGAATTCCCACCATTTGTTGGAGAGCTTGGCGGAACTGGGGAAAGCGTGATGGTTGTTATGCAGTTCCTCGCCGCCGATCAAAATACCCAGCGGCGACAAGTTGGTGGAAGCGTCTCGCGGCTCGTAATTGCGATAACCCCAGTAGTGCCCTAGACCGTTGATGACGCCGGCGGCCCAGAACGGAATCCACATGAGCTGCACCGCCCAGACGGTCAAGCCGGCGATCCCAAACAGCGCGAGGTCCACGCCTAGCAGCAAGGTGACGCCGAGGCGGTCGTAGCGGGCATACAGATGGCGTTCCAACCAGTCATCGGGCGTGCCGTGCCCGTAGCGCGCCAAGGTTTCCTCGTTGAGCGCTTCCGCTTGGTATAGCTCCACGCCTTGCCAAAGCACTTTGCGGATGCCGAGCACTTGCGGGCTGTGCGGATCGTGGGTCGTTTCACATTTGGCGTGGTGCTTGCGGTGAATGGCGACCCATTGCTTGGTCACCATGCCCGTGGTCAGCCACAGCCAAAAGCGGAAGAAGTGGCTGACCCATGGATTGAGATCGAGCGCGCGATGGGCTTGAGAGCGATGTAAAAATACTGTGACTGCTACGATGGTAATGTGGGTTAATAACAGCGTGGTCAGAATCAATTCTTGTAAAGATAAAGCCAGTAAACCATCAGTGATGAGACTCAACGCAACATCCTTTAAGCAGAAATAGAATTTTTACGTGCGACGGGGTCCGATCGCTCGCCCGTGGTTGGACAAATGATCGAACCGTTAAGTTTAGGGTTCATTAAGATGGTTCGCCACTAACCCGTAACCGATACTCAGCGCCGGAGCCACCGCCGCCGTCGCCCCGATATCAGCCGAGCCGACCCCCTCATGCTCCAAACGATCATTTATCGGGCGACAGCCATGGCGGCTGTAGCGAGCCCATCCTGGGCGCGCCACATTGTCCCGCAATAAAAGAGCGGTGTTCAGGACCATTTTGCTCATGATCGGCGTTATCATGAACGCTCCAAACAAGATCAAAATAGCGTCCAGGGTCAACAGGCCAGTGGGCGGAAGAGACATAAGGCGTTGCTTGAGAGTCCAGCCCCCCATCGACGACGCTCCAAACGATGGCCAGCGCTATCAAAACCTTCGGTGTCCGCACATCAAAACCAATGAGGACGAGCAAGCGGCTGACGAACGGCTCTTGTCGGCCATCCCTATATAAACCTTTGGGCCGCTCGGAGGCGAGAGCATTGGCTTCGTCAGGCGATTTCTCTAGAGCGCGACCCCTTTCTGAAGGGCTTGGTCAGCGCGTGGAGAGACTCGGGGCCATCCTGCGGCGCGCCCGCTGCCGACAGCCGTCAAAACGTCCATGAGCGACGATCTCTTGGTGCGAGTGGAAGGCTTGAGCCGGCGTTATGGAGAGCAACGGGTCGTCGACGATCTCAGCTTTAATCTCGCCAAGGGTCAGATTCTGGGTTTTCTCGGCCCTAACGGCGCGGGCAAATCGACCGCGCTGCGGATGTTGGCGGGCGTGCTGGCGCCGGATGCCGGACGGATCGTCATCGACGGCCATGACTTGTTGGATGAGCCCCGGCGAGCGAAACAGGCAATCGGTTATCTGCCCGAACGACCGCCGCTTTATCAAGAGCTGACCGTGGACGAACAACTGCAATACAGCGCCCGCTTGCACGGTCTCGGCCGCGCGGCCGCCCGTTCAGGGGTGGCGCGGGTCAAGGAACGTTGCGGGCTGACCGGCGTCGGCAAGCGTTTGAACGCCAATCTTTCCAAGGGCTACCAGCAACGGGTGGGCATCGCGCAAGCGATTCTCCATGACCCGCCCGCGATCTTTCTGGACGAGCCCACCGTCGGTCTGGACCCGCTCCAAGTCCAGGAAATCCGGACTCTGATCGGCGAGTTGAAGGCCGATCACGGCGTCATTTTGTCGACCCACCTTTTGGTCGAGGTGCAGGCGACTTGCACCGACGTGCACATCATCAAAGCCGGTCGGTCGGTCTACGCCAGCCCGCTCGCCTTGCTGGAACAACATCGGGCTTCGGGCTGTTTGCGGGTCGGTTTGCGGGCGCCGCCGCCGCCGGCCGCTCTGCGCCAGCTCGCGGGCGTGGAGCGGGTCGAGGAACTGGGCCAGGGCCGGTTTCGTCTCCATCACGCGCCCGAAGTGATCCTGCATCGGGCCGTGCTCGAGCAATCCCGCGCCCGGAATTGGGATTTGTGGGAACTGGTGCCCGAACGCGCCGATCTGGAACGGATCTTCGTCGAATTGATGCTGGCGGAGCGGTCGGTCGAATGATGGGGGTGATTGCGGGGCGCGAGCTGCGCGGTTTGTTGTGGTCGCCTCTGGCCTGGACGCTGCTGGCGGTGGTTCAAGCTTGGGTGGCCTGGATTTTTCTGATCCTGCTGGATGAGTTCGGTGCTTTGCAGGGCCGGCTGGTGGGGTTGGAGCACGCTCCCGGCGTCACCGATCTGGTGGCCGCGCCCTTGTTTCGAGTCGCCGCTTGGTGTCTGCTGATTCTCACGCCGTTGCTGACCATGCGCCTGTTTAGCGAGGAGCGCCGAAACCGCACGCTCGATTTGTTGTTGTCGTCACCGGTGACGATAACCTCGATGGTGTTGGGAAAATATCTGGCGGTTTTGGTTTTTTTGTTGGGCCTGAACGTCTTGGTCGCCTTGATGCCGCTTTCCTTGGCGGCGGGCGCAACGCTCGATTTCGGCAAGCTGGCGGCGGGCGTATTGGGGCTGAGCCTCCTGGCCATGAGTTTTACCGCGGTCGGTCTGTATTTTTCGACGCTGACCGCGCAACCGGCGGTGGCGGCGGTCGCGACTTTGGGGTTGCTGCTGTTCTTGAGTGTGATCGATGCCGCCAGCATCGGCCGGCAAGGCGCTGGCGAGCTGTTCCGTTACCTGTCGCTGTTTCGCCATTACGACGCCTTGCTGCTGGGCTTGTTCGACAGCGCCGACGTGGCTTATTACCTGCTGTTGAGCGTCGCCTTTTTAGGCTTGGCGATCCGGCGGTTGCACGATGGCCGCTTGCGGGATTGACGCATGAGGATCGACGCCTCGGCCCGAAGGAAACTTTGGCTGCAAAACCTGCTGTTCGCGCTGTTGCTGGGGTCGACGATCGGGTTGCTGGCGTGGTTGAGCACCCGCTATTCGCTTCAAGCCGACTGGACCTTCGGCGGGCGCAATACGCTGTCCGAAACCAGCCGGACGTTGCTCGCCGGTCTGGCCGAACCGGTGCGGATCACCGCCTACGCCCGCGACACCCCGGCTTTGCGCGATGGCATCACCCGGTTGGTCGAGCGTTATCGGCGCGCCAAACCGGACTTGACGCTGGCGTTCGTCAATCCCGACCTGTTGCCGGATCGGGTGCGCGAGCTGGGCGTCACCCGCGACGGCGAGCTGTACGTGGACTATCGCGGGCGCGGCGAAAAAGTCCAGCAGCTCAGCGAGCAGGCGCTCACTTCAGCCTTGCAGCGCTTGAGTCGCGCGCAGGAAAGCACCGTGCTGTTTCTGGAAGGCCACGGCGAACGCCGGCCGCTCGGCGCGGCCAATTACGATCTGGGAACGTTTGGGCGGGAGTTGGAGCAAATCGGCATCCGGGTGGGATCGTTCGATGGCTCCAAAACGCCGTCCGTTCCAACTGCCGCCGCCCTGGTGATCGCCGGCCCGCAAAAACCCTTGACGCCCGAGGAAGTGCGGGCCGTGCTGGGCCACGTCGAAAGCGGCGGCCATCTGCTATGGTTGCTGGAGCCCAAAGAGAGCGCCAACTTGGAACCGCTGGCAAAAACCCTCGGCGTCGCGGTATGGCCGGGGACCGTGGTCGATCCGGACACCGCCCGGCTCGGCATCAAAAATCCCGCCTTCATCCCGGTCGTGGATTACGGCCCGCATCCGATCACCGAAGCTTTGCGCGCGCCCGCTCTGTTGCCGCAAGCGGCCGCCTTGAACGTGGAGCTTGCCAGCGGTTGGAGCCCGGTCGTCCTGTTGCAAAGTCAGTCCCGCGCTTGGACCGAGCTGGATTCCTTGGAGGGAACGGCGCGATTTGAACCGGACCGCGCGGAACAGGAAGGGCCGCTGACCGTGGGCGTGGCTTTATCCCGGCCTGTCCCCGCCGCCGCCGCTGCGGACCAAGCGAGCACCCGAGCTGAGCAGCGGATCGCGGTGATCGGCGATGGCGATTTTTTGTCGAACACCTTTCTGGGCAACGGCGCCAACCTGCAACTGGGACTCAACATCGTGAACTGGCTGACGCTGGCGGATGCGCCGCTGATCGTTCGACCCAAAATCGCGCCCGACCAGCAGTTGAATCTCTCGGCGGGCGCTTTGGCGGGGCTGGCCGCTTTGTTTCTGATCCTCGTTCCGGGGGGGTTGCTGGCCGGGGGCTGGCTGGTCTGGTTTTATCGGCGGCGGCGTTGACGGTGAACGCGCTGGCGCGCCGGCGATGGCTCAATCTCGGCTTGTTGGTCGCGGTCGCCGGTTTGGCGACGCTGGCGCTGTTGGAGCCGGAACGCGGGCGCTTTGCAGAGCCTGCGCCCTTATTGGAGATTGCGCCGGAGCAACTCGAACGGATCGCGGTCGAACGTCCCGGTCAAGAAGCGTTGGCGTTCGAGCGGCGCGAGGGCCGATGGTGGTTGACCGCGCCGTTGCGGGGTCCGGCCAATCCAGCCTTGCTCGAACCGCTGCTGCGCCTGCATGAAAACCGCTGCCCGTTGCGCTACCCGGTCGCCGAGGTGGATTTGAAAGCCTTGCGGCTCGATCCTCCCACCTTGCGGTTGCGCTGGGGGGAGCAGGACATTCGCTTCGGCGCGACGGCCCCGACCGACGGCCAGCGTTATCTGCAAATCGGCGCGACCGTCTATCTGTGTCCGGACCAGCTTTATCCGCTGCTCACCAGCTCGGCGGGCGGCTTTCTGGCCCCGTCCATCGAAACTTTGTTCCCGGACCCAAAGAGCGCTCGGTGATGCCGGAATTGCCTGAAGTCGAAACCGTGCGCCGTGGCATCGCCCCGCATGTGACTGGCCAGCGGATCGTTCGGGTGGTGGTGCGCCAACCGCGACTGCGCTGGCCGGTGCCGGAGGAACTGGCCGGCGAACTGGCGGGGCAGACGGTTCGGCGGGTGGACCGCCGCGCCAAATATCTGCTGTTGCGAACGGATGCCGGCGTCGCGCTGCTCCATCTCGGTATGTCGGGCCGGTTGCGCGTGCTCCCGGCCGAAACGCCGCCAGTAAAACACGATCATGTCGATCTGGTGCTGGCCAGCGGCCAATGCTTGCGGTTCAACGACGCCCGCCGGTTTGGCGCGCTGCTGTGGGTGCGGGAGCCGGCGGAGCGGCATCGCCTGCTTCAGGCCCTCGGTCCCGAACCGTTCGACGCCGCTTTTTCTGGCGCTTATCTGCGCCGGCAGGCGCAAGGGCGGACCGCGGCGGTCAAGTCCTTCATCATGGATAACCGGGTGGTGGTCGGCGTCGGCAACATCTATGCAAACGAAGCCTTATTCGCGGCCGGCATCCGCCCGTTGCGGCCCGCCGGCCGAGTCACCCAAGCGGAATACGACCGGCTGACGGCCGCGATCCGGGAGGTGCTGAGCGAAGCGATCCGCCAGGGCGGCACCACCTTGCGGGATTTCGTCGGCGGGCAGGGCGAACCGGGTTACTTCCAGCAACAACTGCAAGTTTACGGTCGCCCCGCGCTGGCTTGTTTGCATTGCGGCCAACCGATCCAGCGGTGCCGGATCGGTCAGCGGTCGAGCTATTTTTGCCCGAACTGCCAGCGTTAACGGCCCTCGCTCGCCTTGGCTTGCCCGGCGACGCTCGCGGCGGCGGGTTCGGCTCGGGCCGGCGGGGGCGCGGGTTTCGTTTCGGCCGGCGCATTGGACGCTGCCACGCCGCTTGAGCTGGACGGAGAGGGGGCCGGCGGCGCTTCGCTGGCGGGTATGATCGCGGGCGGCAGCGGCGGCGTGTTGGCCGGCGGGGCGGCGGGTTTGACCGGTGCGGCCGGGGGCGCGCGAGGCGGTTCGCTCGCGCCCTTGGCCGGGGCTGGAGCGGGTTTTACCGCCCGTTTTTTCACCGGGGGCACATAGCTGATGGCCACGGCCACGGTGTTTTGGTAGTTGAAGCGCTTGACGGTCGCCGCCGAGGGCAGACGGCCTTCGCGCAACGCTTCCAGACCGGCGTCATTGCCGACGGCTCCCAGAGCGAAATTGCGGATTTGGTTGAACCGCGCCACGCTGGGTTCGTTGGCCGCGTAGCCGCTATAAGGCAACTGAATATCGCTTTTGGTGATTTCATCCAAACCGTTTTGCCAGCCGACCTCATCGCCCGAGGCCAGTCCGATCAGGGCTTCAGTGGCGCGTCGCGTGGCGATTTTCTCGGCATCCAGGCGCAATTTGTCTTGAGCGCCCGCATCCGGATGGGTGCCGACCAAATTGATGGCATAGCCGACCAGCGCCAGCTCGCCGGTCCCGTTGACCACGATGAGGCGATTGCCGACCGGCGGCACCAGGCCGGCCGCGATCTCGGCTTGGGTCTGGCGCAACCCGTCTTGCAGGGAAGCGGCCTCCATGGCGTTGGGCGCGGGACGGGTCAGCCGGGCCGCGGTCTTGGGCGTGGTCGCCAGATTGACGTAAACGATTCGCTGCTCGGGATTTTCTTCAACCGAGTAGGCCACGTAGCCGCGCCCTAGAATGCGGATCGCCTGTTCGCGCTTTTCCAGTTCGGTGAACGCCAGATTGACCAGGGCCAAGCGCAGGCTGTCGTGTTGTTCCAGACTTGCCGTGATGCGCTGGCGGGGTTCGGGGCCCAATTTCGACAGGCACCCGGCCAGCCGGGCGTCCGCGTCCAGAAATGCCTTGAACCGCGCTTCCTGGCGGGCGCGATAGAGGGCGATGGGATTCTCCGAAGCGGCATATTGGGCGGTCCCGGTGCCGACCCAACCGAAACCCTTGCCGAAGCGGATCATCTGGCAGCCGGCGCTGCGCTGTCCGGCCGCGAGATTGATGGCCGCCTGCGCCGAACCGGCGCTGAGCGCCAGTTCGCCCGTCGCCGCATCCTTGATCGGGCGGGGGCGAGCGGAAGCGCTGGCGCTGGAGCGCGTCGCGGTCGGCGCGCTTTGCAGCGGCGCGGAAAATTCGTCCGCGACCGGGCTGGCGGCGTGGGCGGACAAGGCCGATCCCAAAACGAGCGATAGCATCCAGAAACAAATTCGATAACGCATAAAATCTCCTCTCGCAAATCCGCTTTCGGATCAGGTGGGCCGCATGGGCTGAGTCGGCCGGTTCCGTCGCGACGGTTTTCTGCTGAGCGTGTGCCATTATCCGGCAAAATCGCCGGCAAAGCGTTCCGGGCCTTTAGAAAGTTTCGGTTATCGGTGCACGATCCGTTCCAGAACGCGCTACCGCTTGAAGGACCCATGAAACCCGGCGCGTTAGGGGTCGAGCGAGCGCTCGCCAAACGGGTGAAAGCGGCGCGCCATGCGCGTCGCGCTCGCTTGGGGTAAGATTGGATTCAGGCAATTTCGCCCCGGATTCCATGCGCCCAGGCTCATGCATACGATTTCACGCTGCGTTTCGATCGCGATGTTCGCGCTTTTGCTGGCCGGTTGCGCGTCGAGCCATTCGCCGTCCCGAAGCGATGCCGATCCGCTCGAAAGCTACAACCGCGCCATGTTCGCGTTCAACGAAGCGGCGGATCGAGCGGTCATCAAACCGGTCGCTCAGGCGTATCAGACCGTGTTGCCCGATCCGGTCATCGCGAGCGTCGGCCATTTTTTCAGCAATCTTAACGACGTGGTCGTCTTGGCTCACGATCTGCTCCAGTTCAAGCTCCATCAGGCCGCGATAGCCAGCGGCCGCATCGTTTTCAACACGACCTTCGGCCTGCTGGGTTTGTTCGATGTCGCCAGCCGCATGGAACTGCCCAAGCATTACGAAGATCTCGGTCAGACGCTAGCCGTCTGGGGCGTCGGGGAAGGGCCTTATCTGGTGCTGCCGCTGCTGGGGCCGAGCACGCTGCGCGACAGTTTTGGGCTGGTCGGCGACTCCTTTATCGATCCGCTGACTTGGGGCACGGATTCCGAAGCGGCGCAGTGGAGTTTGCGGGGCTTGGATATCATCAACCGTCGCGCCGGTTTATTGCGGGTCGAACGCGCCTTTGCCGGAGCCGAAATCGACCCTTACGAATTCCGTCGCAGCGCCTATCTGCAACAGCGCCGCAGCCTGGTGCGCGACGGCGAGCCGCTCAAGCCGGATTTCGATTCCGGCGACGCCGACCCGGCCGAAACCGCGCCATGAGCGATGGATGGGTCACGTTGACCGTGTTCGATAACTTGCCGCAAGCGGAAATCGCGCGCGGCCGATTGCTGGCGGAAGCGGTTCCCTGCCTGCTGGTGGATCGTTCGCTATTGCCGCTGGGCATCGTCGCCGGCGGCATCGAGCTTCAAGTCGAGACGCGACATCACGCGCGGGCGCAACGGGTGTTGAGCGCGGATTATTCCGGGGAACTCGAATAAGGCTATGAAGCGGCGGGCATGGTTGCGCGGGCTGCTCCGAGCGACCGCGCTGCTGCCGCTGTCGCTCGCCCACGGCGCCGGCGCTTTTTTGGGGTGGCTGCTGTGGCGGATTCCCGCCAACAGTCCCCGGCGGACCGCCGCGCGCAATCTGGGTCTGTGCTTTCCCGAGCTGTCGGCGGCCGAACGCGAGACGCTGCTGCGCCTGAATTTGCAAGAAACCGGCAAATTGTTGTTGGAGTTAGGGCCACTTTGGCTCTGGCGCGGCGACCGGATATTGGGCTTGGTGCGCGGGGTGGCGCGGGAGGAGGCCGCCTTGGCCGAGGCCGTGCGGGCGAAGCGCGGCGCGATCCTGCTCACGCCGCATCTCGGCTGTTGGGAGATGGCCGGTTTGTATTATTCCAGCCGCTATCCCTTGACGATTTTATATCGGCCGAGCCGCTTGGGGCTGGACGAACTGAGCCGCGAGGGGCGCGGCCGGCTCGGCGGCAAGGTGGTGGCGACCGACGCCAGCGGCGTGCGCGCCCTGTTGACCGCCCTGCGCGAGGGCGAGGTGCTCGGCATCTTGCCCGATCAGGACCCCGGCGAAGAAAGCGGCGTGTTCGCGCCGTTTTTTGGCGTCGCCGCCAGCACCATGACTCTGGTGTCGCGGTTGGCCTTGAAGGCTGGCGCACCGGTGTTTTTGACCTGGGCCGAACGCTTGCCGCGCGGTCGGGGTTTCATCCTGCACTTGCGGCTTTTGCCGGAAGTGACCGCCGCCGGTTCGCTGGAGGCGTCGGTCGCGGCGCTGAACCGGGCGGTCGAGACCGCCGTTCGCACTTTGCCGGCCCAGTATTTGTGGGCCTACAAGCGTTTCAAAACGCGACCGCCGAGCGCGCCTCAATTGCTTTACTGAACGAGCAATCGCTCGATCTGCGCCAGCGACGCCGCCAGCGCCCCGCGATGGCGCTCCACGACCGCCCGACCGCGCTGGCCGGCCGCGCGGCCCGACGCCGGATCGGCCAGCAGCCGCTCCACGGCGGCGGCCAGATCGCTCGCGTCGCTGACCTGCCACGCCGCTTCCGCCTCCAGCAGCCGCTGGCCGGCTTCGGTGAAGTTGAACATGTGCGGGCCAAACAGCACCGGCAAGCCCAGCGACGCCGGCTCCAACACGTTGTGGCCTCCGGTGGGCACCAAACTGCCGCCGACGAAGGCGATATCGGCGGCGGCGTAGAACAGCAGCAGCTCGCCCATGGTATCGCCGAGAAACACGGCGGTATTTGGCTCGCACGCTCGGCCTTCGCCGCGCCGCGCCAGCTTGAAGCCGCGCTCCCGACACAAAGCGGCCACGCCATCGAAGCGTTCCGGGTGGCGCGGCACCAGCAGCAACAGCAGCGCCGGCCAGCGGGAACGGAGCGAAGCGAAAGCCGCCAAAATCGGTTCCTCCTCACCGGCGTGGGTGCTGGCGGCGATCCAGACCGGGCGGTTTGCGCCCAACAGCGCGTGTCGCAGCGTCCGGCCCCGCTCGGGCAGAGTTGCGGGCAAGGTCAAATCGTATTTGAGATTGCCGGTGACTTGCACGCGCGGCGCGCCCAGGCCGCGAAAGCGCTCGGCGTCGGCGTCGGCTTGCGCCGCGATCAGGCTCACATCGCGCAGCATGGCGCGAGTCAACGGCCCGATCCGAGCGTAGCCGCGCGCCGAACGCTCCGATAGCCGGGCGTTGGCGACCAGCACCGGGATGCCGGTTTGCGCGCAGCGCCGCAGCAGATTCGGCCACAATTCGGTTTCCATGATCACCGCCAGCCTCGGTCGGGCGCGCCGCAAAAACCGCCGCGCCGCGCCCGGCAGATCGTAAGGCGCGTAGACGTGCCGGACCCGATCGCCCAGCGCCGCTTGAACCTGGCGAGATCCGGTCAAGGTGGTGGTGGTCACCAGCAACGGCGTTTCGGGATAGCGCGCTCGCAAGGCGCGGATCAGCGGCAAGGCGGCGCGGGCCTCGCCGACCGACACGGCGTGAACCCACAGGCAGCCGGATGGCGGCAGGGACGGGATAAAGCCCAAGCGTTCGCGCCAGCGCCGGCGGTGATCCGAATCGCGCCGCCCGCGCCAGTGCAGCCGCGCCAGCGCCAGTGGCAACGCCAGATAGAGCAAGCCGGTGTAAAGCCCGCCCAAGAGCGGGGCGCGCCAGTCAGGCGGGCGGTTCATGCCAGCGCGAACCCGACAGTTCCCGATTCCACATCAAAGTCGCGCCGATCACCGCCGCCGGCATCGCCAGAAAATTCAAAATCGGGATCAGGGTCAAGGCCAAGGTCATGCCGCCGAAACCCAGGGTCAAAGGCCAATGCCGGCGCAGCAACTCGCGCTGTTGCCGAAATTTCAGACCGCGCTTGCCGAGCGGATAGTCGGCGTATTCCAGCGCCAGCATCCAGGAGACCAAGCCGGCCCAAAGCGCGGGCGCGGCGGCGTTGACCGGCGGAACGAACGACAACACCAGCAGCGGCAAGGCCCAGGCCGCGAAATACAGCAAACGGCGCAGCTCGACCCACGGCGCGGCCAGAAAATCTCGCCACGTCGCTTCGGCCGGCGCTCGGGCGCCCGCGATCGAGGGCGCGATCATCTTTTCGACCCGTTCGGCCAGCAGGCTGTTGAACGGCGAACCGATCAGGTTGGCGACCAGGGTGAAACCGTAAAAAATCACCACCAGGCCAGCCAGTGCGAACAGGGGCCATAACAGCCAATGCAGCCAGTCCAACCACTGCGGCAACCAGTCCTGAATCGCGCGATCGAGCCGCTGCAATTGCTGGCTCGCCAACCAGAGCGCCGCGCCGAACAGCGCGGTGTTGACCAGCAACGGGATCGCGACAAACCGGCGCAGACCCGCTTTGGGCAGCCAGCGCAGGCCGGTCAGCGCATAACCGGCGCCTTTGACGAGAGCGAGACTCATGGCGGGTGGATCGCTTGGCGGCGCGTTGGGTGGAGGAGTGGAGGGCCGACCGGCATTCGTTTCAAATCGCGTTGATCTACGATACTATTTGAAGGGTCAATCGAGAGGCCCTAGCAGAGCGGCGCATTATATAATCATATCGCTGCGGTTCCGACCGCCTGAGGGATCGAGCCGACGGTTTTTGTCCCCCTTTGCGGTCGCCGCCCCATCGCGGCATATGGCGATTCATAACCATCACCCGATTACCGGCGCTCATTTGTTGTCTTCCGAACCAGTCGTGCCCGCAACGGCGGCAAAGCGTCCTGCTGTTCGCCTGCTCTTTGCCGGATCGCCGCATCGCGCCTGTCCGGATGCCGGTTCCATGCGCCGCTTGGCCGATGGGTCGCTCGCGGGCTGCAAACGCGCGCCGCGCGGCCGAAATCGAGTCCCTTACCCACCTGTCATCTCAAACGTCAAAGGAGCACAAGCATGAAACAACCCGTCCGCGTCGTTATTACCGGTGCCGCTGGCAATATCGGCTACGCCATGGCGTTTCGGATCGCCTCGGGCAGCATGTTGGGTCCCGATCAGCCGGTGATCCTGCAACTGCTGGAAATCACGCCCGCGCTGCAAGCCTTGCAAGGCGTGGTGATGGAGCTGAACGACTGCGCGTTTCCGCTGTTGGCCGGCGTGGTCGCCACCGACAAGCTGGAGGAAGCGTTCAAGGACGCCAATTACGCCATGCTGGTCGGCGCTCGCCCGCGCGGTCCCGGCATGGAGCGCAAGGACTTGCTGACGGCCAACGGCGCCATCTTCGGGCCGCAAGGCAAGGCGCTCAGCGATCATGCCGCCCGCGACGTGCGGGTGCTGGTGGTCGGCAATCCGGCCAACACCAATTCCCTGATCGCCGCCAGCAACGCGCCCAAGCTCGACCGCCGCCAGTTCCACGCCATGACCCGCCTGGACCACAACCGCGCGTTGAGCCAACTGGCCGAGAAAACCGGCTCGCACGTCAACGACATCAAGAAGATGACGATCTGGGGCAACCATTCCTCGACCCAGTATCCGGACATCGGCCAATGCACGGTCAAGGGCAAGGCGGCCACCTCGCTGGTCGACCAGGGCTGGTATCGCAACACGTTCATCCCCGACGTGCAACAGCGCGGCGCGGCGATCATCAAGGCGCGCGGCGCGTCGTCCGCCGCCTCCGCCGCCTCGTCGGCCATCGACCACATGCGCGACTGGGCGCTCGGCACCCCCGACGGCGATTGGGTCAGCATGTCGGTGCCGTCCGACGGTTCCTACGGCATCGGTGAAGGGGTGATCTACTCCTATCCTTGCGTGTGCAAGAACGGCGATTATCAGATCGTCAAAGATCTGCCGATCGACGAGTTTAGCCGCGAGAAGATGAAGGCCACCGAGCAGGAACTGCGCGAGGAGCGCGCCAGCGTCGAAGATCTGCTGAAAGCCAAGTAAGCGGTCGCAACCCGTCCCCGCCCGCGTAGCGGGGGCGGCCTACAGAAAAATTCCGACGAGCCAACTACACTTTCCGAACGACACCGATAACCGTCGTCGCTTAAACCGCCAACCTGGAGGCTGTGCATGACCACCCACGAAGCATTTCATCGCCGTTCCATCGAAGACCCTGAAGGTTTTTGGGGCGAAGAGGCCAAGCGCATTCACTGGCATAAGCCGCCCCAAAAAATCCTCGATTATTCCAAGCCGCCCTTCGTCAAGTGGTTTGTCGGCGGTGAAACCAATCTCTGCTACAACGCGGTCGACCGGCATCTGAAAGACCGGCCCGACCAGCCGGCGCTGGTTTACATCTCCACCGAAGTCAACGAAACCAAGGTCTACACGTACCGGGAACTTTATCGCGAAGTGAATCGCTTCGCGGCCGTGCTGCAAGAGCTGGGCGTCAAGAAGGGCGATCGGGTCATCGTTTACATGCCGATGATCGCGGAAGCGACCATCGCCATGTTGGCGTGCGTCCGGCTGGGCGCGATCCACTCGGTGGTGTTCGGCGGCTTCGCCTCCGCCAATTTGGCGGTGCGCATCGACGACGCCAAGCCCAAGCTGATGATCACCTCCGACGCCGGCATGCGCGGCGGCAAGCCGGTGCCGTACAAGCATCTGGTCGATGAAGCCATCCGCCTGTCCAAATTCCCGCCCGAGAAAGTGCTGATCTGCAACCGGGGTCTGGACAAGGGCATGAAGCTGGTCGAAGGCCGCGACGTGGATTACGCGACCCTGCGCGCCAAGCACATGGACGCCGAAGTGCCGGTCGCGTGGCTGGAATCCAACGAGCCGAGCTATATCCTCTACACCTCCGGCACCACCGGCATCCCCAAGGGCGTGCAGCGCGACACCGGCGGCTACACCGTGGCGCTGGCCGCGACCATGGAGCACCTGTATTGCTGCTATCCGGGCGAGGCGATGTTCGCCACCTCCGACATCGGCTGGGTGGTCGGCCATTCCTATATCGTCTACGCGCCGCTGATCGTCGGCGTGACCACGATCATGTACGAAGGCTTGCCCACCAACCCCGATCCGGGCATCTGGTGGAAGATCGTGCAGGATTACCAGGTCACCTCCATGTTCTCCTCGCCGACCGCCGTGCGCGTGCTGAAGTCGCAAGACCCGAAGTACATGAAGATGTACGACCTATCGACCTTGCGCTACCTGTTCCTGGCCGGCGAGCCGCTGGACGAGCCGACCTCGCGCTGGATCAACGACGGCCTGGCCCGGCCGGTGCTGGATCACTACTGGCAGACCGAAACCGGCTGGCCGATGCTGACCTACCTGCCCGGCGTGGAGCTGAAGCCCAACCGCTTTGGCTCGCCCGGTCTGCCCAACTTCGGCTACAACATCAAAGTCATCAGCGAAGGAACCGGCGAGGAAGTCGGCGCCGGCGAGAAGGGCGTGCTGGTGGTGGTGCCGCCGCTGCCGCCGGGCAACCTGTCCACGGTCTGGGGCGACGACGAGCGCTTCGTCAAGAGCTACTTCACCGCTTTCAAAGAAATGGTGTACAGCTCGTTTGACTGGGCCGTGCGCGACGAAGATGGCTATTACTTCATCATGGGCCGCACCGACGACGTGATCAATGTCGCCGGCCACCGCCTGGGTACCCGCGAAATCGAGGAAGCGATCCAGAACCATCCAGCCATCGCCGAGGTGGCGGTGATCGGCGTGGCCGACAAGCTCAAGGGGCAGGTGCCGGTCGGTTTCGCCCGCTTGAAAGACCCGAGCCAGTTAAGCGCGGAAGGCGCGACCGAGAAGTTGGAAAAGGAAGTCATCGGCAAGGTGCAAGAAATTCTGGGCGCGGTGGCCAAGCCGCACCGGGTTCATTTCGTCACCGCGCTGCCCAAGACCCGCTCCGGCAAGCTGCTGCGCCGCTCCATTCAGGCGCTGGCCGAAGGCCGCGATCCGGGCGATCTGTCCACGCTGGATGATCCGAACTCGCTGGAAGAAGTGAAGCGAGCGGTCGGACAAGCCTAAGTCCCCGTCTCGTCTCCCGCTCGCGATCGGTTGCCGCGAGCGGGAGATGATGGGCGCGCCTCAAAACGCTTTCGGCGGTTGGCCGCTTGACGCGGCTGCCGGTCACTTCTTGCGTTTGTCGTCGGCTTCGGGTTTGTCCACCACGAAAGTCAGCCGCATGATGACCTTGTATTGGCTGATCTTGCCGTCATTCAATTCGATGCTTTGATCCTTGATCCACGCCCCTTCGACGCCGCCGATGGTTTCAGAGGCGCGCGCGATACCTTGTTTGATGGCGTCGTCAAAGCTCTTTTCGCTCATCGCAATCACTTCGATCACTTTGGCAATAGACATGGCATTCTCCATAAGATTTTGAATAATTTAAATAATTAAGAACTTAAGGGACCGATTCCCCCACGGGACGGACCAAAGGTTAAAGCTTGCCTCTCGTGGGCCACAGTGCCGAAAGCCATGTCGCGGTCACTTTTCGGCAAATGACAAAAGTCACCTCGCCCGCCGCAAAAACCCGCTCGTCATCCTGCTCTTGGCGCTCCTGACCTGAACTGACGCTTTTTACAAAAGACAAAAAAACCTCCTTCTTTTGAGAAGGAGGTTTGAGCGCCGCAAAAACGGCGCTGCCACGATAAGGTTTAGGAAACCTCTACGCGCTCCCTAAAGCGCCTTGGCGCGCTCGCGCAGGACGAATTTCTGCATCTTGCCGGTCGAAGTCTTTGGCAGCGGCCCGAACACCACGGTCTTCGGCACTTTGAACCGGGCCAGTTGCGTGCGGCAAAACTCGATGATTTCCTCTTCGGTGGTATTTTCCTTGCCGGGTTGCAGCGTGACGAAGGCGCATGGCGTTTCGCCCCATTTCTCGTCGGGTCGCGCCACCACCGCCACCTCCAGCACCGCCGGATGGCGGTACAGCACGTCCTCGACCTCGATGGTGGAGATGTTTTCGCCGCCGGAAATGATGATGTCCTTGGAGCGGTCCTTGATGTCGATATAGCCGTTCTCGTGCCAGACCGCCAAGTCGCCGCTGTGGAACCAGCCGCCCTCGAAGGCTTCTTCGCTGGCGCTGGGATTTTTCAGATAACCCTTCATCACGTTGTTGCCGCGCATGAAGATTTCGCCGATGGATTTGCCGTCTTTCGGCATCGGCTCCAGGGTTTGCGGGTGCGCCACCATCAGCCCTTCCAGCATCGGGTAACGCACGCCCTGGCGCGATTTCAGCGCGGCGCGCTCTTCCAGGGGCTTCTCGTTCCATTCGTCGTGCCAGGCGCAAACCACCGCCGGGCCGTAAGTCTCGGTCAAGCCGTAGACGTGGGTGACCTCGAAGTTCATCCGCTCCATCCCTTCGATCACGGCGGCGGGCGGGGCCGCGCCGGCGGTCATCACTTTGACCCGATGCGTGATGCCGGCTTTCATCTCGTCCGGCGCGTTCTTCAAAGTGTTCAGCACGATCGGCGCGCCGCAGAAGTGGTTGACCTTCTCCTGCTTGATCAGATCGAACACCAGATCGGCGCGGACTTGACGCAGGCAGACGTTGGTGCCGACGGTGGCGGCGACGGTCCAGGGAAAACACCAGCCGTTGCAGTGGAACATCGGCAAGGTCCACAGATAAACCGGATGCAGGCCCATGTCCCAGACCATGGCGTTGCACACCGCGTTCAGGTACGCGCCGCGATGGTGGTAGACCACGCCCTTGGGGTTGCCGGTGGTGCCGGAGGTGTAGTTGAGCGAAATCGCCTGCCACTCGTCGGCCGGATTTTGCCAGGCGAAATTCGGGTCGCCCTCGGCCAGCAGCGTCTCGTAATCCAGTTGGCCGAGCTTCTGGCCGCCGCTGTATTGCGGGTCGTCGACGTCGATCACCAGGGGGCGCTTGCCGGTTTCCATCAAGTTCAACGCCTTGCTGATGGTGTCGGAAAATTCGCGGTCGGTGAACAGGATCTTGGCCTCGCCGTGGCCGAGCATGAAGGCGATGGCCTCGGCGTCCAGGCGGATGTTGAGAGTGTTGAGCACCGCGCCGGTCATCGGCACACCGAAATGCAATTCGAACATTTCCGGGATGTTCGGCAGCATCGCCGCCACCGTATCGCCGATCCCGATGCCGCGCTTTTGCAGCGCCGAGGCCAGCCGCCGGCAGCGGGTGTAGGTTTCGGCCCAGGTGCGGCGAACCGGGCCGTGCACCGAAGCGATTTTATAAGGATAAACGGCAGCCGCGCGCTCGATGAAGGTCAGCGGGGTCAGCGGCACAAAGTTGGCGGCGTTCTGGTCCAGGTGCATGGCATAGGGGTTGTGGCCGTTGGCGCTCATGATCGGTTCTTCTCCGGTGGTCGATAAATTTGGTTATGGCGGGGCAGGCGCTTCAGGGTTAGCGGCCTTGCCATTCCGGCTTGCGCTTGGCGATAAACGCATCGATGCCTTCGCGGGCGTCTTCGCTGTTCATGTTGCAAGCCATGGTCTCGCTCGCACAAGCATAGGCGGCTTCCAGGCCCATCTCCAATTGACGGTAGAACAATTCCTTGCCCATGGCGATGGCCAAAGGCGACTTGCTGCAAATGGAATCCGCCAGTTTCCACACGGCGGCGTCCAATTGATCCGGCGGCGCGACCCGGTTGATCAGGCCCTGTTGCAAGGCGGTGGGCGCGTCGATGAAATCGCCGGTCAACAGCAGATCCAGGGCTTGCTTGCGGCCGAGGTTGCGGCTGAGCGCCACGCCGGGAGTGGCGCAGAACAGGCCGACGTTGATGCCGGAGGTGGCGAAGCGGGCGTTGTCGGAAGCGACCGCCAGATCGCAGGCCGCGACGAGCTGGCAACCGGCGGCGGTGGCGATGCCGTGCACCCGCGCGATGACCGGTTGCGGCAGGCGGTTGATGGTCAGCATCACGCGCCCGCATTGCGCGAACAGCGCCTGATGGAAGGCCGGGTCGGTCTGCGAGCGCATCTCCTTGAGGTCGTGGCCGGCGCAGAACGCCGGGCCGTTGCCGGCGATCACCACCGCGCGGACGGTCTTGTCGGCGGCGACCGCGTCCAGTTCCGTTTGCAGCGCGGCCAGCATGGCTTGGGACAAGGCGTTGTAGTGCTTGGGCCGATTGAGCGTCAATGTGGCGACGCCCGCCTCGATCTGGCGCAATACCAGCGCTTCTTCGGGATGGGGGATCGTGGTCATGGTGCGGTTTTCCTCCTGCTGCGATAAACCGGTTGCTCGAAATTTGACATGCTGAGGTATATGCTTCCACCCGCAAGCTTCAAGACATTTTGGGTACCTTTACAGCTTAGCAACCCCCGCTCGGATTGAGCACCATCTCGACTAATGGCTCTTTTAGAGGAACCCTGTAGCGACGCGCCGCCGTTCCGGGCCGACCGTCGCCGCGACCCGTTGCCGCGCCAACGCCAGGAACTGCTGGTGGAAATCAGCGTGCTGGCGCTGCGCGATAGCCTGCTGGAAACCTTGCTGGAACAGGCCACCGCCGGTTTGCGCTGCTGCGGAGGCCAGCGCAGTTTACTGTTGCGACGGCGGAAAAACGAATGTCCGACGGTCTACCTCCACGGTTGCTGGCAAGCCTTGCAGCCCGATCCTGACGGCCATCGGACTTTGTGGAGCGCGCTGGCCGGGATGACTGACCGGCTCGATATCGTCGGGCTGGACGAGAGCAAAGCAGCGCCCGTAGAAGTGCTGAGCTTGCCGGACGACAGTTTGCTGCTGCTGGTCCCGTTGCTGGTCAATGCCAACCGCCAACTGATTTTGGGCCTGTTCGTCACCCAGCTTCCCGATGAGGATTACCATCGCTTCCTGCTGGCTTTAAGCCGGGTGCTGGCGGCGGCCCTGGCCCGCCAGGAAAAAGATATCGTCCGCCGCGCCGAACTGGCCCACGCCGGCCGGTTGCTGCTGTTGGGCGAAATGACCTCTGGCCTGATTCACGAATTGAACCAACCTCTGGCCGCCATCGTCAATTACGCCCACGGCAGCCAGCGGCAATTGGAAGTGGCCCCGCCGCCGCCGGCGATCTTGCGCGAGCATCTGGATAAAATAGCCCGGCAGGCCTGTCGGGCGAGCGAGCTGGTCAAACGCCTGCGCCGGCTGATCCGCAGAGAGCCCATCTGCTGCGTCGCGGTCGATTTGACCCGCTTGCTGGTGGAAGCGGTCGAGTTATGTCAGGCCGAGGCCGCCCATCAAGGGGTCGAATTGGAACTGCGTCTCCCGCAATCGCCGTTGCCCGACGTGAGCGGCGATCCCATGCAAATCGAGCAGGTGTTGCTCAATCTGTTGTACAACGCGATCGAAGCCGGTCCGCACCCCGAACTTGCAACTGGCGCGGTGACGGTCGAGGCGCGACGCCAAGGCGCGGATCGGGTGCTGGTTCAGGTTCGAGATTGCGGGCCCGGCCTGTCCGAACCGGATCTCGAACGGCTGTTCCAGCGTTTTCATACGACCAAACCGGACGGTTTGGGCTTGGGTTTGGCGATCAGCCGGTCGCTGGTGGAGAGCCAGGAGGGGCGCTTGTGGGCTGAAAACAACCGCGATTACGGCGCGACTTTCAATCTGGCCTTGCCTGTCGCCAAAACGGGGACCGGCGCGCCGTGACCGCGCGCGAAACCTCGCTCATTTACGTCGTGGACGACGATCCGGCGATCCGCGATTCTCTCCGGCATCTCCTGGAATCGGTCGGGTTGCGGACGCTGAGTTTCGGGGATGTCGAAGCCTTTATGGCCGCTTACCAGCCAGATTGTCCGGGCTGTCTGCTATTGGATATTCGCATTCCCGGCCGCAACAATTTGAGTTCCCAGCAACTGCTGCGCGAGCGCGATATCGACCTGTCCGTCATCATCATCACCGGCCACGGCGATGTGGCGATGGCGGTGACCGCGATGAAGCAAGGGGCGCTGGATTTCATCGAAAAACCGTTCAACGATCAAATGTTGCTGGATTGCGTTCACAACGCTTTGGCGGAGGACCGGGTGCGGCGGCGCGCCCGCGCCCAACGCCAGGAGTTGCTGGCGCGGTTCAAAACGCTGACGCCGCGCGAGCAGGATGTCTTGCGCCAGGTGGTGGAAGGGCTTTCCAATCGGGAGATCGCCGATTTGTTGCATCTGAGCCGCAAGACCGTGGAGGTGCATCGCGCCAAGGTCATGCAAAAAATGCGGGCCGACACGCTCTCGCAGCTGATCCGCATGGCGATGGCGATCAACCTTCTCAAGGTGTTCGACCTTGCCGGTGCCGCAAGCTCGACCGAAATGGCGTCCCTCGGCTAGCTTGAAACCCCATGTGCCTGATTCTCTTCGCCTACCGCTGTCATCCGCTTTACCCGTTGCTGGTGGCGGCCAACCGCGACGAGTTTTACCAGCGCCCCACCGCGCCGCTGGCGGCCTGGGACGATGCGCCGCAGGTCGTGGCGGGACGCGATCTCCAGGCGGGCGGGACTTGGTTGGGCATCACCGGCACCGGCCGTTTCGCCGCGCTGACCAACTATCGCGACCCCAGCCGCTTGATCCCCGACGCGCCCTCGCGCGGCCGATTGACCGAGGACTATCTGCGCGGTGAGGAGCCGGCGTGGCGCTATCTGGAGCGCTTGAGCCGACAGGCGGGCGATTACAACGGTTTCAATCTGCTGGCGGGCGATGCCGGGGGCCTGTTCTACTACGCCAATTATTTGGGGAAACCCCGCCTGCTGGAGCCCGGCGTGTATGGTCTGAGCAACCATTTTTTGGATACGCCCTGGCCTAAAGTGCGGCGAGGGCGCGAAGCGTTGCGTCGGCTGCTGGCGCGCAAAGCCGACCCCGATCCGGACGATTTGCTGGGGCTGTTGACCGATCGCGCCCTCGCGCCCGACGCCGAACTGCCCCGGACCGGCATTCCGCTGGAATGGGAGCGTTGGCTCTCGCCGCTGTTCATCAGTGCGCCGGGCTACGGCACCCGCGCATCCACCGCGTTGCGGGTCGATGGCGCGGGAAGCGCGACCCTGGTCGAAGTGACTTGGCCGGACGCCAGCCGGCGAGAGGTGCGGGTGCCTTGGCCGGCGGCGGAGCAAGACGCAGAGCCCCAAACGCAAGATGGCCCGTCGCTTGTCCGGATCGAGCGCGATCGGCTATCCTAGCCCGACCGCATACTCATAAACCCGGCGACGGGTAGCCGGATGTTCGCAAACTCCCTCCCGGATTGGCCCCGGTAGCTCAGTTGGATAGAGCGCACCCCTCCTAAGGGTGAGGTCACAGGTTCAATTCCTGTTCGGGGCACCCTGTTTTCAAAGCGTCACATGATCGCCTAGTCGGGTAGTTTCCCAGACTATCCACAAAGATAGCCTGGGATGGCACCCGCGCTTTGACGCCAACAGCGAGCGCGCGAGAAAGCGAGTTTCAAACCGCCAAATTGTCGATCAATCGCGCCTTGCCCAGCCACGCTGCCGCCAGAATCCGCAAATCTTCGTCCTGCTCGCCAGCGGGCGGTTGCAAATCGCGGGCGCGGCGGATCTCGAAATAATCGGGCCGAAAGCCGGCTGCCGCCAAGCGCGCTTTGGCCTCTTCCGCTAGCCGTTGATGGTCTCGTTCGCCCGCGCGCAGCCGTTCGGCGCTGGCGGCGAGCGTGGCGTGGAGCGTGGGCGCGATGGCGCGTTCCTCGGCCGTCAAGTAACCGTTGCGCGAGCTCATGGCCAGGCCGTCGGTTTCGCGCACCGTGGGCACGCCGATGATTTCGATGGGAAAGTTCAAATCCTCCACCAACCGCCGGATCACCATCAGCTGCTGCCAATCCTTTTCGCCGAATAAAGCGACATCGGGTTGGACCATGTTGAACAATTTGCCGACCACCGTGGCGACCCCGCGAAAATGGGTCGGTCGGCTGGCCCCGCACAAGAGGCCCGACAGTTCCGGTACCGTGATGGCGGTCATCTCCTCCAGCGGGCGCGGATACATTTCGGCGACCGCCGGCGCGAACAAGAGGTCCAAGCCGGCGGCTTCCAACTGGCAGGAGTCCTCGGCCAGGGTGCGCGGATAGCCGGAGAAATCCTCGTTGGGGCCGAACTGGGTCGGGTTGACGAAAATGCTGGCGACGGTGCGCGGCGCTTGTTCGCGGGCGCGCTCGACCAAATGGATATGGCCGCGATGCAGGTTGCCCATGGTGGGCACGAAAGCCACCCGCTCTCCCGCTTGCCGCCACGCGGCGACTCGAGCGCGCAATTCGGCGATGGTGTGGACGGTCCGCATGATGCCGTTCTCCTCGACGCTCAAGCCAAGCAATGTTCGGGACCGGGGAACTCGCCGCTTTTGACGGCGGCCACATAAGCCGCCACCGCCGCCTGCACGCTGTCGTGTCCGGTCATGAAATTCTTGGAAAAGCGCGGGCGCCGCCCGAAGGTGATGCCCAGCATGTCGTAGCTCACCAACACTTGCGCGTCGCAGTGGGGACCCGCGCCGATGCCGATCAAGGGAATATCCAAAGCCTCGGTCAGGCGCGCCGCCAGCTCCGCCGGAATGCATTCCACCAGCGCGATATCCGCGCCGGCCTCCTGAAGTGCCAGCGCCTCATCGATCATGCGCCGGGCGGCTTGTTCCTCGCGGCCTTGCACCTTGTAACCGCCGAGCTTGTGGACCGATTGCGGCAGCAAGCCCAGATGGGAACAGACCGGAATGCCGTTGCGGCTGAGCTGGCGCACGGTCTCGGCCAGAATGGCTCCGCCCTCCAGTTTCACCATGTGCGCGCCGCCTTTCTGCATCAGCCGCGCGGCGTTGCGCACCCCCTGATCCACCGTCGCATAACTGGCGAACGGCATGTCCGCCATCAGCAGCGCGGAACCGGAGCCCCGCGCCACGTTGCGGGTGTGATAAACCATATCGTCCATCGTCACCGGCACCGTGGTGCGCTGGCCCTGAACCACCATCCCCAATGAATCGCCGACCAAAATGATCTCCACGCCCGCCGCGTCCAGCAGTGCCGCAAAACTGGCGTCATAAGCGGTCAGCACCGCGAATTTTTTCCGGTCGCATTTCATCTTGGCCAAATGCGTGATCGTGATCGGCTTGCGTGTCGGCTGTTCCTGGTACATGGCGTGCTCGGCGTGCGGGCCGCCGCGCGCCGGACAAGTCGGGCGCGGCGACGAGGTTTATAGGGGTTTTTGAGAGCAGGTCGGGCTGCGCGGCTATCGTAGCCGGTTAATCCTCGCTGTCCAGCCGGATTAGACCTTGCCCGGAACAATTTGTACGCAGGTCGCGCAAAGAACCTCGACCGGGAATTATCAGCGACGGGGCGATATCGTGGAGGGGATAAAGGACGAAAGCCCGCTCGTGCAAGCGGGGATGGGGCAGGGTCAGCCGGGGATCGTCGATGACCAGTTGATCGTACAGCAGCAGGTCCAAATCCAGGGTGCGCGGACCCCAGCGCACGGCGCGAACCCGGCCTCGCGCCAGCTCCATCGCCCGCAGCACGGCGAGCAACTGCCCCGGCGTGAGGCCGGTGTCCAGCGCGGAGACCGCGTTGATATAGTCGGGCTGGTTCGGCGGCCCGCCGACCGGCGCGCTCCGATACAAGGGTGAGCGCGCCACGCAGCCGCTGCTGAGAATATGGCCCAGCGCCTCGAAGGCTTGGCGGACTTGGCGGATCGGCTCATCCAGATTGCTGCCGATGCCGATGTAGGCGCGCGCGGGTTTCATGGGCCGATGGGCCGCTCAAGTTTCGGGATGAAGCGTGCGATCTGGAGCGCCTTTGCGGGCGGAGCGCAGTTTGCGTCGGCGTCGGGGTTTGCCTTTCTTGGCCCCGGTCGCCGGCTGGGTGGCTTGCAAGCGTCCGGCGTCGTCCAACGCCAGAAACCCGGTCCACCAATCGGCCAAGGCTCGGGCTTCGTCGTCGGCTTCAGCGCGCAGCAACAGAAAGTCGTAAGCCGCGCGGAAGCGCGGATGGCCCAACAGGCGCAGCGGTCGCTTGCCGCTCACCACCGTCAGCCGCTGCTGCATTTCCCAGATTTCCCGCATCGGCAGACTGTGGCGGCGCGGCAGGGCGGTGTGCCGGAGCTGCTCTTGAATCACGCCATCGGCGGCGATTTGCAAGGCTTCGGTTTCGTCCAGCCCCTTGGCCTGCAACTCGCGCATCCGCTCCCGCAGCGGCTCCCACAACAGCGCGGCGAACAGGAAGGCCGGATTGACCGGTTTGTCCTCGGCCAGCCGGTTGTCGGTGTTCGCCAGCGCCCGGGTCAGCAAAGTTTTCGGATAATGGGCCTGCTGGTGGTTGAGGCAGCGCTCGGTCGCCGGGAACAAGCAGCCGAACAGGCGATAATGGCGCAGCAACTCGAAGGTTTGGATGGCGCTGCCGTTGAGAAACAATTTGAGCACTTCATCGAACAGCCGGGCCGAAGGGATCTGTTCCAGCAAATGGCCCAGGCGATGCAGAGGCGCCGCGGTCGCGGGATCGATTTGGAAACCCAGTTTGGCCGCGAACCGCACCGCCCGCAGCAAGCGCACCGGGTCTTCCTGATAGCGTTGCGCCGGATCGCCGATCAACCGGATCAGGCCCGCTTTAAGGTCGGCCAGCCCGCCCACATAGTCGAGCACCACGAAGCGGTCGATGTCGTAGTACAGGGCGTTGACGGTGAAATCGCGCCGCCAGGCGTCCTCCTCGATGCCGCCGTAGACGTTATCGCTGAGAATGCGGCCGCTGACGGTGCGCTCGACGCTGGGGCCCTCGCCGTCTTCGCTCTCGCCGCCCCGACCCCGAAAGGTGGCGACCTCGACGATTTCCCGATCGAACTGGACGTGCGCCAGCCGGAAACGGCGGCCGATCAGCCGGCAATTTCTAAACAGCTTGTAGACTTGCTCCGGCCGGGCATCGGTCGCCACATCGAAATCCTTGGGTTCGCGGCCGAGCAGCAAATCCCGCACCCCGCCGCCGACCAGACAACCTCGAAAACCGGCTTCGCGCAGCCGGTAGAGCACCTTGACGGCATTCGGGCTGATATTGGCCCGCGAGATGGTGTGCTCGGAGCGGGAGATAACGGTGGGTTGAGAAATGGGGCTGACTTCCAAGGAGGATTTTCGAACTCTTGTATGATCCGGGAGCGGGCGTATAATACTATTTTCCCCCCGACAGGCGCTACTCGCCGCCCCTCGCTCCCTTCGTCTAGTGGCCCAGGACACCGCCCTCTCACGGCGGGAACAGGGGTTCGAAACCCCTAGGGAGCGCCAATCAGGCTGTCTTCTGCCGCTTTTTGGTCCGTTGCGCCGACCGCGCCTTGGTCGATGCCGACGGCCGACGGCGCTCGACCGCCGGTGACATCGGGCTTTCCACTTAAAGATAGTAGGTTTTTAACGGCGGAAAACCGTTGAATTCGATGGAGCTGTAGGACGTGGTGTACGCGCCGGTGGACAGCCAGTAGAGCCGGTCGCCGCTTTCCAGCGACAGCGGCAACTCGTACTGGAAATGCTCGTAGATGATGTCCAGGCTATCGCAGGTCGGACCGGCGAGCACCACATCGCCCACCTCGCCG
>JAEUPW010000033.1 GCA_016790045.1 Candidatus Competibacteraceae bacterium | reverse complement strand
GACGCCGATTTGCTTTGCGGGTCGTTCAACGATCAGGTGGTGCGCTGGCTCGTCGATTGGAATTTTCCCGGCGCGGCTTATCCGCAAGTCTGGCGCCGCACCGAACCGCCCGCCGATCTTGCGGCTCGCAGCGAAATCGAGCGCCGGGTTTTCGATATGGGCTACCGCCCGACGCTGGAACAAATCAAAAACGAATATGACGGCGACTGGGAGCCGGTGCCGGCGGCGCCAGCAGCGCCGCAAGATGCGCGACCGGAGCCGCCGGATGCCGAGCCGCCCGAAGGCCCCAACTTCGCCGCGCCGCCGGACGATCCGCTGGCGGGCCTGATCGATGACGCGATGACGAAGGCGGGAGAGCCCATCGAACCGGCCGCCATCGCCGAGGCCGTAAAGGGGGCGAGTAGCCGCAGCGATTTAGAAGCGCGGCTGCTGGCGCTGTTTCGAGATAGCCAGCGCCAGGAATTCCGCGAAACCCTCGCGCTGGCCGAGTTTGCCGCCCAGGTGCTGGGCTATGCCGATGCTCAGGACGAAGCACAATGAGCGCGCCGCTTCCGGCCGTGCCCGGAACCTTTCAGGAGGCCATCGCGTGGGCGAAGGCGCTCGGCGCGGTTCTGCCGGCCGAGTTTTATGACGCTCTGCAAGCGGAGGCGCGCGGGAAAGCCTTCACCGTGTCCGGCCTGGCGGGCCTTTCGCAAATTCAGCAGACGCTCGACAGCCTGAACACCGCTATAGAAGTTGGAGAGAGCTTCGAGAATTGGCAGGCGCGCTTTGGCGCGCAGCTCGGCATCCCGCACGCGGAAACCGTGTTCCGAAATTTCATGCAGAGCGCCTACAACGCCGGCCGGTGGCGGCAATTCGAGCGGAACAAGGGCGCGCTGCCCTACCTGCAATTCGTCGCCATCGACGACGGGCGCACGACCGAAGTTTGCCGGAAGCTAAACGGGACCATCAAGCCTGTCGGCGATCCGTTCTGGCGCGGGCGGCATAATCCCCCCTGTCACCACAACTGCCGCAGCACCTTGCGGGCGCTGTCACCGGCCCAGGCGCGCCGGATGGGGCTTGATCGGCCAACGCCCGATATTTCCGCGCCTGCGGGCTGGGGCCACAAACCGATCGGGGAAGACATGGCGGCTGGACTGGTCGCCGCCATCGCCCAAAAATCGAAAGACATGCCAGCGTCGTGGCGGAGCGCCATCGCCGCTTTTTTCGCGTCCGGCTGGTCAGCTATCGCGACGTGGATCGGGAGAGCGTTCGTTGGAGTTGCGCCATGACTGATTTCGATTCGGTATCCACCTCAACTTATCAGCCTGGTTCATTCGCGCTTCACTGTAGCCCCGCCGGGCGAACCGACAGGTGGGCTTTGCTACTCCACGCGCGTAAGTTTGGACGCTCCCCGTCCTACGACATTCGTCACTCTGCCCGGCGGGTTTTACAGGCTCTTCCGGGTCTTCTTTACCTAACCGCATACCCTAACCCGTTGAAGAGTATAGCGCGAATGCTGTCGCAACGCCATGTCAACAGCCGCCAGTCGGCGCGCTCTGGGTCGGCGGGCGTCGTCTCTGTCGAACTGGCCCGCCGCAAGGCCCGACGCGACGCCTCAAGCTGGCGGGGTCGTCCTCCCTCCCTGGAGTCCTTCTAATGACGCCGACCCAAAACAGCACGGCGAACGCGCGCGCCCATTTTCTGGCGGGCTGGGCCGGCGCGATGGGCTTGCCCTTTTTGGCGAACGGGCCCAGCGCGGCGATTTCTGCCCCGCAATTTGGGCACGCTGGCGCTTTGTCCGACACGGATTTTTTGCACTCTGGGCATTCGATCAGCATGGAAACCTCCTTTCTCTCTCGTGAAGCATAGCGCGTGCCATGTCTATTCGCATCGAAATAGAAGGGCACCGCGAGGCGGCCGAGCTTCTGGAAGAGCTGGCCCGCCGGACCGGCGACATGCGCCCGGTCCTGGACGCCATCGGGCAAATCCTCGTTTCGAACACCCAGCAACGCTTTGTCGAGCAGCGCGGACCCGACGGTGCGCCGTGGCGGCCGCTCTCGCCCGTGACGCTGGCCCGGCGCAGAGGGGTCGCGGCGGGCGCGAAAATCCTGCGCGACACCGGAAGGCTCGCCAACAGCATCAGCTATCGGGC
>JAEUPW010000022.1 GCA_016790045.1 Candidatus Competibacteraceae bacterium | reverse complement strand
GCGCTCGCTCGGGCTGTCGCCGTATGCCGTCTACCGCCGGGTGATTCTGCCGCAGGCCATTCGCTTGGTGTTGCCGCCGCTGACCGGGCTGGCGGTGTCGCTGATCAAGCACTCGGCGCTGGTCAGCGTGATCGCGGTGGCCGATCTGACCACCGAGGGCCGCAACCTCATCGCCGACACCTTCATGACTTTTGAGCTGTGGTTCACCGTGGCGGCGCTGTATCTGGCCCTGACCACCAGCCTGTCCTTGCTGGTGAGTTACTTGGAACGCCGCCTGCCGGTGCGCGGTGTCGGGCACGGCTGAATCGTGCATTCTTCCAAACTCCGTTTCGGCTGGCTGGACGCGCTGATTCTGGCCGTGGTGTTCGGGCTGATCGGCTACGTTCTGCACCGGGCGCACAGCCATTTCCATTACAACTGGGACTGGCGGCTGATTCCGGGCTATTTCGTCCGCTTCGACGCTGATCGGGGCGGCTGGGTGCTGAACTTGCTGGGGCAGGGGTTTCTGGCAACGGTGCGGCTGGCGCTGTGGGGCAGCTTGCTGGCGGCGCTGATCGGCGGGGTGATGGGCGTGTGCCGGGTCGCGCGCAGCCTGTTTTTGCGGTTGCTCAGCCGAACCTACGTCGAACTGATCCGCAACATGCCGCCGCTGGTGTTCATCTTCATCTTTTATTTCTTCATCGGCGGTCAGTTGATGCCGGTGCTGGATGTGGAGCACCGGATCGCCGATGCCGCGCCGGAGACGTTGCAGGTGCTGGCCTTTCTGTTCGGCCCGCCGGAGTTGCTGCCGAATTTCCTGTCCGGTTTGATCTGTTTGGCGCTGTTCGAGGGCGCCTACGTCACCGAGATCGTCCGCGCCGGTATCGAGGCGATTCCGAAAGGGCAGTGGGAAGGCGCGGCGGCGCTGGGTTTACAGTCCCGGCACACGCTGGCCAAGGTGATTTTGCCGCAGGCGGTGCGCGCGGTCGTCCCGCCGCTGGCCGGGCAGTTCATCTCGCTGATCAAAGATTCCTCGCTGATTTCGCTGATTTCCATTCAGGAGATGACCTTCACCGGCACCGAATTGGCGGTATCGTCGGGGCGGGTGTTCGAGGTCTGGCTGACCGTTGCCGCACTGTATTTTGTGCTGTGCTTCGGGCTGGCGCGGCTGTTTCGGCGGCTGGAGCGTCGGCTGAGCCGGATCGGTCATCATCCGAATTAGGCGTGCGCGGATGACTCTCGCTCGTCAATCATTATTTTGTTTTTGTGGCTGGTCGGATACTCTGTTATCATTTTTGCAGCTTGTTTCATAATGGCCACAAGCGCTGCGAGCCAGTAACCGCTGAAGTTGATCCGATTGCTGGGAAGATAGCCGGAGGGGCAAGAACGATGTTGAATGGCAAGAGCAACAAACCCGTGGCGGTGGTTACTGGCGCCAATCGCGGACTGGGGTTGGAAACGGTCCGGCAGTTAGCCAGGCGCGATATCCGGGTCATCGTCACCTGTCGCAATCCCAGCCGGGGCGAGGCCGCTTTCGAAAAGCTGGTGGCCGAGGGGCTGGACGTCGTGTTCCACGCGCTGGATGTCACCTCGGAAAGCAGCGTGGCCGAACTGGGCGCTTTCATCCACAGCCGGTGCGGTCGCGTCGATATGTTGGTCAACAACGCCGGGGTTTATCTCGATAGTCACGGCACGGAGGACGGGGGGAGCGCCAGCGTGTTCAACGCCAGTCTGGAAACGTTGTCGGCGACTTTGAAAACCAACCTGTACGGTCCTTTGTTGCTGGCGCAGGAGCTAGTGCCGTTGATGAAGCAGCAGCACTACGGCCGAATCGTCAACGTCTCCAGCGGCATGGGCCAGTTGAGCGAGATGGAAGGCAAATCGCCCGCCTACCGGATTTCCAAGACCGCCCTGAACGCCTTGACCCGCATCCTGGCGGCGGAAACGCGCGGTTTCAATATTCTGGTCAACTCGGTGTGTCCCGGTTGGGTGCGCACCGACATGGGTGGCCCCAACGCCGAAAAGACGGTGGAGCAGGGCGCGTCGGGCATCGTTTGGGCCGCCACGCTGCCGGACGATGGTCCGAGCGGCGGGTTTTTCCGCGACGGCCAGCCGATTTCCTGGTGAAAGGCTCCGGGCGGTTTAGGTGAAAAAACCTTCCCAAACCGCCAGCACCGCCTCCAGTTCCGCCAAGTCGCCGATTTCCGCGTCCGCCCTCCGGCCGCCGGGCCAATCCCGGCCGGAGCGGTTCAGCCATACGGTTCGGAAACCGGCGTTCGCCGCGCCTCGCACGTCATGCTCGGGATCGTCGCCGACATGGACGATTTGCTCGGGCCGCGCTTCCAGACGGCGGCAAGCCAGCTCGAACATCGGCGGCTCGGGCTTGGCCGCGCCCGCCTCGATGGCGTTGAGCGAAAAGCTGAACACGTCGTCCAGGCCGATCAGGCGCACGTCGGCGTTGCCGTTGGAGAGCGATGCCAGCGTGTAGCGCCGGGCCAAGCGCTCCAGCGCCGGCCGCACTTCCTCGAACAGTTCGACGGCGTTGCGGGCGACATAGAACACCTCGAATGCCGCTTCCACGTCAAATTCCCGATAACCGGCCCGCGCTGCCGCCAGTTGCAGCGCATCCTTGCGCAATCGAGTGCGATCATGGGCGATTTCCGGTCGCGCGGCGGCAATCTCGGCGGATAAATCCCGCAGCTCCAGCGGCGTGAACCGCTCCGGGATACGGGGGTAGCGCGACCCCAGCCAGTCGTGCAGGAGTCGCTCGGCGCGCTCCACCACCGGCCACACGTCCCACAGCGTGTCGTCCAGATCGAAGGTGATGGCTTTGATCATCGGCTCAGCCCAGCAGGCGCAAACCCCGTTCCAGATCGATTTGGAGATCCGCCACCTCCTCCAGTCCCACCGAAATCCGCACCAGACCCTCGCCGATGCCGGCCGCCGCGCGTTCCTGGGGCGTCAGACGCCCGTGGGTGGTAGTGGCGGGATGGGTGATGGTGCTCTTGGCGTCGCCCAGATTGGCCGTGATCGAAATCAGCCGGGTGGCGTCGATCAGGGTCCAGGCCGCTTCCCGGCCGCCGCGCAGATCGAAGGAAACGATACCGCCAAAACCGCTCTGCTGCCGTTTCGCCAGTTCGTGTTGCGGATGGGAGGGCAGACCGGGATAGTAAACCCGCTCGATCGCCGGTTGGGTTTCCAACCAGCGCGCCAGTTGCAGCGCCGCCTCGCTGTGGGCGCGCATCCGCAGCTTGAGAGTTTCCAGACCTTTGAGGAACACCCAGGCGTTGAACGGGCTCAGGGTGGGGCCGGCGGTGCGGAGAAAGCCGAAGATATCGGTGCCGACCCGTTGTTGGTCGCCGACCACCGCCCCGCCGACGCAGCGGCCCTGGCCGTCCAAGTATTTGGTGCCCGAGTGAATCACCAGGTCCGCGCCCAGCTTGAACGGCAATTGCAGGGCGGGCGTGCAAAAGCAGTTGTCCACCACCAGCAGAATATCGCGAGCGTGAGCGAGATCGGCCAGGGCGCGGATATCGGCCAGTTCCATCAGCGGATTGGAAGGGGTTTCGAGAAAAAAAAGCCGGGTTTCCGGGCGGATGGCCGCTTCCCAGGCGGCGAGGTCGCTCAGCGGCACGTAAGTGGTGGTGACGCCGAACTTGCTCAGATATTGGTTGAACAATGAGACGGTGGTGCCGAACACCGCGTTGGCCGAGACGATGTGGTCGCCTATTTTCAGCAAGGCCATGCAGGTCGCCAGAATCGCCGCCATGCCGGAGCCGGTGGCGATGCAGCTTTCGCCGCCTTCCAGCGCCGCCAGCCGCTCCTGAAAAACCCGCACGGTCGGATTGGTGAAGCGGGAA
>JAEUPW010000135.1 GCA_016790045.1 Candidatus Competibacteraceae bacterium | reverse complement strand
CAGCGGCGCTTGATAAAACCGCACAGCGGCGGCGCGAGGCGCCAGCAAGGTCAGAAATTCGGCGCGCAAGGCCTCGATTTGATCGGGGTTGGCTTCCCGATAGTGCAAGGTCAGACCCCACGCTTTTTTTTCCAGCCAAGCGCCGGGATACGCGGGCAGACGAGCCTCCGTCGCCACGGCCAGCTCCACCAGCAGCCGGTTTAAATCCTCTGCCGGTTCCGGTCTGAGCCGCCGGCCGCGCGATTCCAGCTCTAAGCCCCAGGAACCGCCGTAGTCCAGGCCGGGCAAGCCGACCATCGCTTTCAAATCGGCCAAAGCCCGGCCGCTGACGACCCCCACGGCGACGCGCGGCGTGGCGGCCAGGCCCGCCAGCGCGCCGCGCGTCGCGGAATCGAGCCGCGCCAGCTCGGGTCGTGCCGCGAACGGCGTCAGCGTCCCGTCATAGTCGAAAACCAGAGCCAGCCGTCGACCCTGCTGGTAGGCCTCCACCAAGCGCTCGATCAGAAACCGGCTGACGGACGCCATCGGCTTAGCGGTCGGGCAGGCGGTCGAGGGCGGCGATGTCCTCGGCGCTCAGCGCCAGGCTGGTCGCTTGCAAACTGTCGCGGATGCTGGCGGCTTTGCTGGCTCCGGGGATCGGCAAGATGTGGTGGCCCTTGTGCAGCAGCCAGGCCAGCGCGATCCGGTGCGGGGTGGCTTCGTACTTGGCGGCCAGTTGCAGCAGCAGCGGTTCCCGCGAAAGCCGCGTGTGGCCGTTGTGGCCGCCCACCGGGCTATAGGGAATGTAAGTGATTTGTCGCGCCTGGCAAAAATCGATCAGACCATTGTGAAAATCGCGCTTGTCGAACAGGTTGCACCGGTTTTGCACCGAGGCGATCAAGGTCAGTCCCAAGGCGCTTTCCAGTTGGGCCGCGCTGACGTTGGAAAGCCCGATATGGCGGATCTTGCCGTCTTCTTGCAGCTTGATCAGCGCGTCTAGCGAGCGCCGGAAATCGACCTTGGGATCGACGGCGTGCAGTTGGTAGAGGCCGATGCAGTCAGTCCGCAGCGCTTGCAGGCTCCGCTCGCAGGATTCGCGCAACCAGCCGGGGTCGCCGTCGACCGTCCACGCGCCGCCGGGGCGGCGCAGTCCGCCCTTGGTGGCGACCATCACGTTGGCGCCAGCGCCGATCTGGCTCAACGCCTGGTGGATCAGGCGCTCGTTGTGGCCGATGTCGTCGTCGTCCAGGCAATACACGTTGGCGGTGTCGATGAAATCGCCGCCGCCCGCGATGAAGGCTTCGATGACCTCGAACGCCTGTTTTTCGTCGGGCCGGCCGCTGATGGAAAGCGGCATGGCCCCGAGGCCGATGGCTTTGAAATGCAAGCCCGTGCTGTCGAGTTCGCGCTGTTGCATCGGTGGGTCCTCCTGTGGGTGTCGCCGGCGCAAGGACGGATTTGGAGTCGGACCAGCGCTGAGCGCCAAGTGATCGTTCGCGCTGGCGACGGTCTATTTTGCTATCAGGCTGTCAAGCCCGCCAGGAGTTCAACCCAGCAATCGGGCCAAAATCCCCTGATAAATGCGGCTAAGCCGCTCCAAATCGCCGATCGACACGCACTCGTCAATTTTGTGAATGGTGGCGTTGAGCGGGCCGAATTCGATCACTTGCGCGCCGGTGGGAGCGATAAAGCGGCCGTCGGAGGTGCCGCCGCCGGTGGAAAGTTCGGCCTCCAGGCCGGTTTCGGCGCGGATCGCGGCCAGCGCGGCTTCCACCAAATCACCCGGCGCGGTGAAAAACGGCGGGCCGGATAAGCGCCACTCCAGATCGTATTGAAACACCTGGCCGGTCTTGACTTCCTCGTTGAGGAGCGCCGTGTCGATCAGCAGACGAGTGCGTGCCTGGAGCTGTTCGACGGTCACGGCCGGCGAGAAACGGAAGTTGAACAGCATCTCCAACTGGCCGGGAATCACGTTGTCCGCCCCGGTTCCGGCGTGGAGGTGGGAAATCTGAAACGAGGTCGGCGGAAAAAAATCGTGGCCGCGATCCCAAACTTCATCGGTCAGCGCGCCGAGCAGCGCCCCGATCGCAGGGATCGGATTCTGCGCCAAATGCGGGTAGGCGACATGGCCTTGCACGCCGCGCAGCAGCAGCCGGCCGTTCAGCGAACCGCGCCGGCCGTTTTTGATCGTGTCGCCCAAGCGCCGGACGCACGACGGCTCCCCGACCAAGCACCAGCGCATCTTCTCGCCGCGCGCTTCCAGTTGCTCCACCACCTTGACCGTGCCATCGGTCGCCGCGCCTTCCTCGTCGCTGGTGATCAGCAAGGCGATGGAGCCGCGCGGCCGGGGGCAGGCGGCGAGGAAACGCTCGCAGGCGGTCACCATGGCCGCCAGGCTACCCTTCATGTCCGCCGCGCCGCGCCCGTGCAGCAGGCCGTCGCGGACGGTCGGCGCGAACGGCGGCGAGCGCCATTGCTCGGGCGGGCCGGAGGGCACGACATCGGTGTGGCCGGCGAAGGCGAACAGCGGTTCCGCATCGCCCCAGCGCGCCCAAAAATTGTCCACCGCGCCGAAACGCAGCCGTTCCGCGCGGAAGCCGAGCGCTTCCAGGCGAGCGATCAAAACGTCCTGGCAGCCGGCGTCATCCGGCGTGACCGAGGGGCGGGCGATCAGATCGAGAGCGAGGTCGAAGGTCGCGGACATGCTGAATTTTCGAGGTGGCTATGAGATGCGGTCGGCCGCCCGATCAATCGGTGTCGGCAAAAACGTCGGCCAAGGTGGCGGCGGTCAAGGCGCGTTCGCCCCACGTCAGCCGGCTTTCGGGCGTCGCTTGCGCGATGCGGCGCTGGTAGCCGGAAGGCAGCGGCCCCAATTTGGCGTGAAGCAAATGCTCCAGAAAAAGCGTTTCTCCCTCGATTTCGCCCTCGATTTTGCCTTGTTCGAACAGTTGCTGCGCGGTGGATGTCATGGCGGCCTCCAGATCCGACGATGGCGGCGGATCGAGCAACCGTCACCATTGCGCCGGTTCTAAATCGGTCACTTGAGACGAACCGAACGTCCATATCAGTCGCGCAGCAGCTCGTTGAGGCTGACGCGGCCGCGAGTTTTGTCGTCCACCTGCTTGATGATGATGGCGCAATACAAGCTGTGGCTGCCGTCGGGAGCGGGCAGCGCGCCCGGCACCACCACCGACCCGGCCGGCACCCGGCCGTAGCTCACCTCGCCGGTCATCCGGTTGTAAAGCTTGGTGCTCTGGCCGATGTAGACCCCCATCGAGATGACCGACCCACGCTCGACGATCACGCCCTCGACCACTTCGGAGCGCGCGCCGATAAAGCAGTCATCTTCGATGATGGTGGGGCTGGCCTGCAGCGGCTCCAGCACCCCGCCGATGCCGACGCCGCCGGATAAATGGACGTTTTTGCCGATCTGCGCGCAGGAGCCGACCGTGGCCCAGGTGTCTACCATCGTCCCGGAATCGACGTACGCGCCGATGTTGACGAAAGACGGCATCAGCACCACTCCGGAGGCGATGTAAGAGCCGCGCCGGGCGGCGGCGGGCGGGACCACCCGAACCCCGGCGGCCAGAAAGTCGTTTTCTCCGTACGCGGCGTATTTGGGCGGCACCTTATCGAAATAATTGGTGTAGCCGTCGCGGATGATCGCGCTCTCGTTGAGCCGGAAGCTCAACAGCACCGCCTTTTTCAACCAGGTGTTGACTGTCCAGGTGTCCTGGCGTTTCTCGGCGACCCGCGCCTTGCCCAACTCCAAAAGGCCCAGCGCTTCCTCGACCGCTTCGCGCACGTCGGCCGGGGCGTTGGCGGGGTCGATCTCGCCGCGTCGCTCGAAGGCGTTTTCGATGACATCTTGCAAGCTCATTCGGTGTTTCACTCCGTTTGATGAAGGGACATTTCGCTCTGAATTATGAACCTTTTCGCGGCCTCGGCCAGCGCCGAGACCCGCCAGGCCCGCTCGATCGGACCCGCGATCGCGGGGGTTCGCCCGCTCGCGCGCCGTCACTTTGGCCGGTTTGACCGCCGACACAAACGAGTGAACGTCGCGGGCCATACCGGGTATCCGCCCGGTCCCGTCCGGTGTGCCAGCGGTTTCGATCCGACCATTTCAGTCAGGATTTACCGCTATTTAAGGCTTAGGCACGAGCCTAAAAAACCGTCATAATAAGGCAGGATAACCATAGGCTGATCGCCGCTCGCGGATTCGCTAAAACCAAAACCTGAACACTTCAGCCTCCCGGCGGCAGCCGACGGGTTGTCAAAGCTGCGGCGACGATGGCCATCATAACGATAAACCATGCCAGCAAGAACGAGGATAAACGGTATGATCAAGAAGTCCGTGGCGGATGAGAAAGCTCAAGCTCCCGTCGACTCAAGCTCGGATTCGGCCGTCGCCCCGGCAAAGACCCCGAGCGCGGGCGACTCTGCCGCTCCAGCAACCGCCATCGCCAGAGAGAAGGACAGCGCGGCAAAATCCGCCGCGACGGCGGAGCCGAAAAACCCCGCGCCCGTCAAGCCGGCGGCGGTGTCGAAGGGCGCGCCCGCCCCGGAGCCGGTGCCCGGCGCGCCAGACGGTCGCAAGCGGGTGATCATCGAGGGGGTCACGCCGGAAATCGACGGCGGGCGTTTTCCCGTCAAGCGCACGGTCGGCGAGAGCGTGACCGTGGAAGCGGACATTTTCACCGATGGCCACGACGCCTTGTCGTGCGCGCTGCAATACCGCCGGATCGGCGATGCCGAGTGGCGGGAAAGCCCGATGCGGTTCTTGAACAACGACCGCTGGCAAGGCGAATTTCAGGTGCTGGAACTCGGCGTTTACGAATATGGCATCACGGCCTGGGTCGATCCCTTCAAATCCTGGCGGCACGATCTCAGCCGCTGGATTCTGCCCGAGGACATCGCGCTGGCGCTGCGCATCGGCGAGCAATTGATCAAAAAAGCCAGCGAGCGCGCCGCCGGCGAGGACGCCCGCTGGCTGAGCCGCCGCGCCGAGGCGCTGGTGAGCGATCAGGCTATGGACTACCGCCGCCAACTGGGTCTCGATGACGAGTTGGTCCGGCTGATGGACCGTCACGCCGACCGTCGGCTGGCGCTGAGCTACCACAAAATCCTGCGGGTGACGGTCGATGACGAACGCGCCCGCTTCAGCACCTGGTACGAAATGTTCCCGCGCTCCTGCGGTCAAGCGCCCGGCAAGCACGGCACCTTCAAGGACTGCGAAACTTGGCTGCCGCGCCTGGCCGCGCTGGGCTTCGACGTGCTGTATTTCCCGCCGATCCACCCCGTCGGCCGAATCAACCGCAAGGGCAAGAACAACACCCTGACGCCCGGTCCCGACGATGTCGGCAGCCCGTGGGCCATCGGCGCTGCCGAAGGCGGGCACAAGGATATTCTGCCCGAACTGGGGACGCTGGAGGATTTTCGGCAACTGGTGCAAAAAGCCAAGGAACACGGCATCGAAATCGCGCTGGATATCGCCTTGCAATGCGCGCCCGATCACCCTTACGTGAAAGAGCATCCGGACTGGTTTCGCTGGCGGCCGGACGGCACGGTGCAGTACGCCGAAAACCCGCCCAAGAAATACCAGGACATCTATCCGTTCAATTTCGAAACCGCCGACTGGCGGGCGCTGTGGGACGAGATCAAGAGCATCTTCGAATTCTGGATCGAGCAGGGCGTGCGCATCTTCCGGGTCGACAATCCCCACACCAAGCCGTTCGCGATGTGGGAATGGCTGATTGCCGAAATCAAGAAAAGCACCCCGAACGCGATTTTCCTGGCCGAAGCCTTCACCCGGCCCAAGGTCATGCACCGGCTCGCCAAGCTGGGCTACAACCAGTCCTACACCTACTACGCCTGGCGCAACAACAAGTGGGAACTGACCGAATACTTGAACGAGCTGACGCAAGGGCCGGGCCGCGAATACTTCCGGCCCAACTTCTGGCCGAACACCCCGGACATTCTGACCGACTACCTGCAGTTTGGCGGGCGGCCGGCGTTCATGTCCCGGCTGGCGATGGCGGCCACGATGACCGCCAGCTACGGCATCTACGGGCCGGCTTACGAAATGATGGAGCACATCGCGATCAAGCACGGCAGCGAGGAATATCTCGATTCGGAGAAATACCAGTTGCGCTATCGCGGCTTCAAGGAACTGGACGGCCCCAACAGCCTGCGCGACTTCATCGCCCTGATCAACCGCATCCGCAAGCGCAATCCCGCCTTGCAGGCCGATTGGCGCTTGCGGTTTCACGACATCAGCAACGATCAACTGATCTGCTACAGCAAATCCACCGAAGACTTCGCCAACGTCATCCTGGTGGTGGTCAACCTCGATCCGAACTATACCCAATCGGGTTGGACCAACCTCAACCTGGCGGCGCTGGACATCGATCCGCAGCAGCCGTATCAGGTGCACGATCTATTGAGCGGGGCGAATTACAACTGGAACGGGCCGAATAACTACGTGGAGCTCAACCCGCACCGGATGCCGGCGCATGTGATGCTCCTCAAGCGCCATCCGCATACCGAGCGCGATTTCGATACTTTCTAAACCGCTGGAGGAGCGCTCGATCGCGTGACGCCGCGAGGAAATCGGCCGATAAGCGGATACGCGGTATCGGCTTCCCGGCCGGTCCCCTCGGGGTCTTTGACCCGGCGTCGCGCGGTCTGGCCAATCATTCGCTCCGCTGGGCCGTGGCCCAGGCCCAGGCCGGGGCGGGTATAAAGTCTTATCACTTGAAAACGAAGGATGTGCCGCGATGAGAAATCCTAAAATTCTTGCCTTGGTCATGGCTGGCGGAGAGGGCGCGCGTCTGAGTCCGCTCACCTCGCAAAATTCCAAACCGTCGCTCCCTTTCGGCAGTCGCTACCGCATCGTCGACTTCGTGCTGAGCAATTTGCTCAACTCCAGGATCGAGGCGATCTATCTGTTGGTGCAATACAAATCCCAATCGCTGATCGAGCACGTCCGCAAGGCGTGGGTGGTGTCGCCGATGCGCAACGAGGAATTCGTGACGGTCGTGCCGCCGCAAATGATGCGCGGCGGCGACTGGTTCATGGGCACCTCGGATGCGGTCTACCAAAATCTCGATCTGATCAAGCTGCACAATCCCGATCTGGTGGTGGTGTTCGGGGCCGATCACGTCTATCGGATGGACCTCCAGCAGATGATCGATTTTCACCACGAGCGGGAAGCGGACGTGACCGTGGCGGCCTTGCCGGTCCCTCTGGCCGACGCGCGCGGTTTCGGCGTCATCGTCGCCGATCATGCCGGCCGGGTCAGCGAGTTCCAGGAAAAGCCGGCCAATCCCACGCCGATGCCGTCCGATCCCAACCGCGCCTACGCCTCGATGGGCAATTATCTGTTCGACGCCAAAGTGCTGGTCGAGGCGCTCCAGGCGGCGCACGACCGGGGCGAGCACGATTTCGGCCAGAACGTGCTGCCGCGATTGAAGGATACGCACCGGCTGTTCGCTTACGATTTTTCCACCAACAAAGTGCCCGGCGTCAAGCCCACCGAAGAGCAGGCTTACTGGCGCGATGTCGGCACGCTCGACGCTTATTTCAACGCCCATCAGGATATGCTGGCCTGGCCGCCGCGCTTCGATGTGTTCAACCCGCAATGGCGGATCTTTTCCAGCAACTATCAAGGGCCGGTCGCGCGCATTCTGGACGCCACGATGAAAAACAGCGTCGTCGCCGCCGGCTCGCTGGTGCAAGGGGCGTCGATCGCCAACAGCATCGTCCGCCGCGAGGTCGTGATCGAGGAAGATGTGGAAATCGAGGATTGCATCGTGCAGGACTACGTGCACATCAAGCGCGGCGCGCGGCTGCGGCGGGCCATCATCGGCAATTACAACGTCATCGAGGCCGGCGCGCGCATCGGCCACGATCCCGAATTCGACCGCCGCCACCATACCGTCACCGAAGGCGGCATCACCGTGGTGGGGCCGGGCGAAGTCAGCACCGCTTTGCGAGCCTTCAGCGAATAAAGCCGAAGCGGATCGCCTCCCCGCGGGGAGCGGGGAGGCTTGAGAACAACGAACCGATGAATAAACCGACAACATCCGTTTTGATGGGCTGGCCGTATCCCTTGGGGGCGACTTGGGACGGGGAGGGCGTCAACTTCGCCCTGTTTTCGGAAAACGCCGAGCGGGTGGTGCTCTGCCTGTTCGACGCCAAGGGCAAGCACGAAATCGAGCAAATCCCGTTGCGCGAGCAGACCTGCGGGGTCTGGCACGGCTATTTGCCGGAAGTTCGGCCCGGCCTTTTGTACGGCTATCGGGTGCATGGCCCTTACGCCCCGGAACGAGGCCACCGTTTCAACCCGCACAAACTGCTGCTCGATCCGTGCGCCAAGCGCATCGTCGGTCAGCCGCAGTGGAGCGAGGCCCATTTCGGCTACCGCATCGGCAACCGGCACGAGGATTTGAGTTTCAGCACCCGCAACAGCGCGCCGGGAATGCCCAAATGCCAGGTGGTGGACACCGCTTTCTTGTGGGGCGACGACCGGCCGCCTTACGTTCCCTGGCACGACACGGTGATTTACGAGCTGCACGTGCGCGGCTTCACCTTGCGCCACCCCGAAATCCCGCCGCATTTGCGCGGGACTTACGCCGGCTTGGCCTGCGAGCCGGCGATCCACTATTTAAAATCTCTGGGCGTTACGGCGGTGGAGTTGCTGCCGGTCCACTATTTCGTGGACGAGCGCCATCTGCTCGACAAGGGTTTGCGCAATTATTGGGGTTACAGCCCCATCGGGTACTTCGCCCCGGACCCGCGCTACGCCGCCACCAACAACCCGGTGAGCGAATTCAAGAGCATGGTCAAGAGCCTGCATTCGGCCGGCCTCGAAGTGTTGCTGGACGTGGTCTACAACCACACTGCCGAGGGCAATCACCTCGGGCCGACCTTGTGCTTTCGCGGCATCGACAACGCGGCCTACTACCGGCTGTCGCCCGAACATCCGCGCTATACCATGGATTACACCGGCTGCGGCAACACCCTGAACACGGCGCATCCGCGGGTGTTGCAGATGGTGATGGACAGCTTGCGCTACTGGGTGCAGGAGATGCACGTCGACGGTTTTCGCTTCGATCTGGCCGCCGCGCTGGCGCGGGGGGTTCACGGCGATATCGGTCTGACGAGTTCGTTTATGGATGTCATGCAACAAGACCCGGTGCTGGCGCGGGTCAAGTTGATCGCCGAGCCTTGGGATACCGGCCATGGCGGCTATCGGGTCGGCCAGTTCCCGATCACCGTCAGCGAGTGGAACGGCAAATACCGCGATGTGGTGCGCGACTACTGGCGGGGCGAGGGCGGTTTGGTCGGCGAGCTGGCCTCCCGCCTGACCGGCTCGGCCGATCTCTACCAGCACAACGGCCGCCGCCCGCAGGCCAGCATCAACTTCATCACCGCCCACGACGGCTTCACCCTGTGCGATCTGGTCAGCTACAACCACCGGCACAACGCGGCCAATCGAGAGAACAATCAGGACGGCGACCCCCATAACCGCAGTTGGAACTGCGGGGTCGAAGGCCCCACCAAGAATCCCAAGATCCTGGCGTTGCGCCAGCAGCAGCGGCGCAATTTCTTGGCGACTTTGCTGCTGTCGCAAGGCGTGCCGATGCTGCTGGCCGGCGATGAGGTCGGCCGCACCCAGGGCGGCAACAACAACGCCTACTGCCAGGATAGCGAGTTGAGCTGGTTCGACTGGGATTTGGGTTTGCTGGAGGAAAACCGCGAGCTGTTGACTTTCGTGCAACGCTTGATCCGGATTCGCCAGCGGCATCCGACCTTCCGCCGCCGCCACTTTTTTCGCGGCATTCATTCCGACGGTTTGCGGGATATTCTTTGGTTCAATCCGGACGGCCGGGAGATCAACTACGACGAATGGACCCACGACCACGCGCGCTGCCTGGGCATGTATCTGCCGGGTACCGGGATAGGCGACTGGGACAAACGGGGCTATCCGTTGGAAGACGACGACTTTTTGCTGTTATTTAACGCCCATCACGAGAAAATTCCCTTCGTGTTGCCCATCGTGCGCGGCAAGACGTTCTTTGAGGTTATGGTCGATACGTCCATGACCCACGGCCAACCCGTCGAGGGCAATCAACATCTGGCCCAGAAACCGTATCCCGTTCAGGGCCGTTCGTTGGCGCTACTCAGGCATCCCCGCCAATTGGACCCGTTCGTCGGCACCACGCCCGATGGCGCTAGCAGCGTGTTGGAAACGTCCAGTTAATCGGGATGGCGCCAGAGGATGTTTCTACCGCCTCGATGAAGGTCCATTGGCTGCTGGCGGGCCCTGCCTCACGGTTTGCCGCCGGGGGCCACGGTCTATCCTCATGGGCGACGAGGGTTCCCGTCATCGAGTGGCGTGCGAGGTTGCGGGAGCGGATTGACGCTCGATGACGGGAACCGCTGGGGGGTCGAACGCGCTTTTGCCGGGCTCAAGAGCGACTTTTTCAACGGCTTCTAAACGGGGTCATCCCGCCGGCTGGCGCCCTCTGCCATAATCGTCGGCCACCGGGATTTCAAGGGCTTGTAACATGGAGCAATTTCTTCAGTGGTTCCGGCAGGCCGGCCCTTATATCAACGCCCATCGCGGCAAGACCTTCGTGGTCCAATTCGGCGGCGCGGCGGTCGAGTCGGAGCGTTTTCCCAGCCTGATTCACGACTTGGCGCTTTTGAACGCGCTCGGCATCCGCTTAGTGCTGGTGCACGGCGCCCGGCCGCAAGTCGAGCAACGCTTGCGCGATGCCGGCCAGGAGTTGCGCTATGTCAACGGCTTGCGGTTGACCGACAGCGACGATCTGCCGCTTGTCAAACAGGCGGTCGGACGGGTGCGCATCCGCATCGAGGCGCTGCTGTCGATGGGCGTGGCCAATTCGCCGATGCACGGCGCGCGGCTGCGGGTGGTGTCCGGCAACTTGATCACCGCCCGCCCGCTCGGCGTGCGCGAGGGGGTGGATTACCGCTTCACCGGCGAGGTGCGGCGGATCGATGGCCGGGCCATCCGCTTGTGGCTGGACCAAAACGCCATCGTGCTGCTATCGCCGCTGGGCTATTCGCCGACCGGCGAAATCTTCAACCTCAGCGCCGAGGATGTGGCGACCGCCACCGCCATGGCCTTGCGCGCCGACAAGCTGCTGGTGCTGAGCGAAAGCCCGACCTTGCGCGCGACCGACGGCCGGCCGATCCGCGAACTGAGCCCCGGCGACGTCGAGCGGTTACTGGCCGCGCGCGCCGATCTGAGCGAGGAATCGGGCCGTCATCTGCGTCAGGCGCTGCAAGCCTGCCGGGCCGGCGTGCGCCGCATCCATTTGCTCGAACGCGGCGTGGACGGCGCGCTGCTGCTGGAGCTGTTCACCCGCGATGGCGTCGGAACGCTGATCACCGCCGACATTTATGAAGGGTTGCGACCGGCCAGCATCGACGACATCGGCGGCATTTTGGCTTTGATCCAGCCCTTGGAGGACGACGGTACGCTGGTGCGGCGCTCGCGGGAGCGGCTGGAAATGGAAATCGAGCGTTTCAGCTTGCTGGAGCGCGACGGGACGATCATCGGTTGCATGGCGCTTTACCCCTTTCCCGAAGAGCAGATCGGCGAGTTGGCTTGCGTCGCGATACAGCCGAATTATCGCAACAGCGGCCGGGCCGAATCCCTGTTGCGCTTCGTCGAGCGCCAAGCCCGCGAACAAGGTTTAAACCGTCTGTTCGTGCTCACTACCCGCGCCGCGCACTGGTTTCAGGAGCGCGGTTTCGAGCCGGCCGCAGTCACCGATCTGCCGGTGCGTAAACTGGTGCTCTACAATTGGCAGCGCCGCTCGAAAGTGTTTGTCAAAACCCTGTAAGGTGCCAGCAGCCACCGTTTAAGGACTTTAGGCCATGACCGTCGCCGAGCCTTTGCGCATCGTCCAGATCACCGACCTCCATCTCAAAACCGAACCCGGCAGCCGGCTTTGGGGCGCGGATATCGACGCCGGCTTGAACGCGGTGCTGGCCCACGTCCGCAACCGCAAGCCCGCGCCCGATTTCGTTCTGGCCACCGGCGATCTGGTCGGCGACGAGCCGCAAGCCTACCCGCGCTTGCGCGCTTTTTTGGAGACCTTGGACGCGCCGGTTTACTGTCTGCCGGGCAACCACGATTTTCCCGGACCCTTGGGCCAGATCTTTTGGGGGGGGCGAGTGCGGCGAGAGCGCTGCGTGACCGCCGGCAACTGGCAGATTTTGCTGTTGGATTCGAGTTTTCCCAACTCTCCGGTCGGCCACTTGGCCACGGGAGAACTGGCCTTGCTGGACACGGCGCTGGTCACTGGCCCCGATCTCCACGCCTTGGTTTTTCTCCACCACAATCCGCTGCCGGTCGGAACCGGTTGGCTGGACACCATGAAGGTGGTCAACGGCGAGGCGCTGTTTGTCTGGCTGGAGCGCTATCCTCAAGTCCGCGCGGTCGCGTTCGGCCACATTCACGGCGAATTCGCCGGCCGGCGGGGGAATATCCAATTATTCGCCGCCCCCGCCACCAGCGTTCAATTCAAGCCCGACGCCTCGGACCCGCAAGTGGATGATCTGCCGCCCGGCTATCGCTGGTTTGAACTGTATGCGGATGGAAGCTTGCGGACCGGGGTGCAGCGGGTCGGATGACTTTTGAAAGCTCCGCTCCGATCGCCGTTATCGCCGTTGCGGTCTCGGAGATTTTCCGGCGACCTTGACTTGAGAAAACCGTCATGGAACTTGCTATCCGCCACAGCGAACCGAGCGATGCCGAAGCGATCCGCCTCATTTACGCCAGCCCGAACGTCGTCGCCGGAACGCTGCAAGTCCCGTATCCGTCTCACGAATTGTGGCGGAAACGATTGAGCGATCTGGAACCGGAGGCCCGAATGCTGGTGGCGGTGGCGGACAATGCCGTCGTGGGCCATCTCGGCCTTCATCCGGCCTACCGACCCCGTCGCGCTCACGCCGCGTCGCTCGGCATGGCGGTTCACGATGCCTGGGCCGGGCGCGGCATCGGCTCTGCTTTACTGCAACACGCCCTCCTGCTGGCGGACAATTGGTTAAACTTGTTGCGGCTCGAACTGGTGGTGTTCGCGGACAATGAGCCGGCAATCCGCCTTTATCGGAAAAACGGTTTCACCATCGAAGGCACCCATCGCGCCTTTGCCTTGCGCAACGGCATTTTCGCCGATGCCTGCGCCATGGCCCGCTTGCATCCTCGTCCCCCGAGCCTGCCTTGAAGCCATTTCAATGTCGGCGGGGCTCAGGAGAGGCGCGGCTGGGGCTGTGTACTCCCCGGCCAATTCTTGCTAACGTTCGACCCCTCCCCAAATGTCCGACGTGTCTTTGGGAGACAATCGCGTGAGCCGGCGTCCACCATTAAACGCTAAGCCGGACGCCATCTCGGTCATCGACTCGCGAGCGCGAGCTTTCAGCGACCAAGCCATGAAACCATGAATATCAAAGACAACCTCGTTAGACATTACCTGTGGCTGCGCCAATACGGCCTCAACGACTCCCATAGCGGCAACGCCTCGGTGCGCGACGGCGACGCTTTCTGGATCACTCCGACCGGCTGTTGCGCCGACTTGCTGAGCAGCGGCGATCTCGTGGAATGCCAGACCGAGGGCGCGATCGGCAAGGGCGCTTCCCTGGATGCCCGCCTGCATCTGGCGGTTTATCAGTCCAACCCGCAAACTTCGGCGGTGTTGCACAGCCACGGCCCTTACTCGGTGGCGATGACCATGGACAACGAGGAATTCCTGCCGGCCGATTTTGAAGGGCAGCTCTACTTCAGCCGGGTGCCGGTCTTAACCATTCCTTACGACCAATACGAAGCCCGCTCGCCCGCCATGGTCGCCGAAGTATTGATGGATTACCCCATCGCCGTGGTGCGCGGCCACGGCGTTTACGCCTGCGCCGATAGCTTGAATCTGGCTTACAAATGGACCTGCTCGTTGGAGCTTTCCGCCAAGACCGCTTTCATCGCCCAACAGGCGGGAAAAATTTGATCCGGCGCTGCCGCGCCGACAGCGGGCAACCCCGCCAGACGATCGCCGGATCAAGGCAGCGCCCGGCCGATCGGCAACACGTAAGCGAGCAGCCGGCTCAAGCTGGCCTGAAGCAGTTCCGGCCCGGTATCGGGTTGTTTGATGGCGCGCACGATCAACCCCTCGATAAAGCACCGCAACACGAAAACCCGTTGCGCGACTTCGGCTTCCGGCAATCGACGCTCCGCCGTCTGCCAAGCCCGCATCAACCAAGCGTCAAGCTCGGCGCCAATGCGCCGGTCGGCGGCGTGAAGCGCGGCGGCCACCTGCGGATCGCGGGTCGCCAGCGCGGCGATTTCCAAAAACAATCCGGGCTCCAAAATTCGGCTTTCGTTGCGTTGCCAGCCGGCGAAGCGTTCCATGATGTGGCTCGCGACCGTTTCGCTCCCCGCTTGCAACTGGCGGATATCGGCCTGAACCTCATCCAGATACTGTTGGATGATCGCCAGGATGATCGCGTTCTTGTTTTCAAAATAACGGTAGATCAACCCGGCGCTCATGCCCGCCGTTTCGGCGAGGCTGGCCATGCTGGCGGCGCGAAATCCGCTCTCGACGAAACATTGCCGGGCGGCGCGGAGAATGCGTTCGCGCTGCGCCTCGCAGCGGGCTTCCACTTTCGATTTGCGCGATTCCGCGCTCATCGGCTCTGTTCCTTCCATCCGCCTCCGAGCGCTTTGTAGAGCGCGATCCGGTTGGACTGCTCGGAATAGCGGGTGGCGAGCATGCTTTGCTGGGCGGCGTACAGGGTCCGCTGCGCGTCGAGCAACAGCAGGTAGCTGTCGCGGCCGGCCCGGTAGCGGGCGCGAGAGAGCTGTTCGGCGCGCGTGGCCGCATCGACCAGCGCCGACTGCGCCTCATGCTGGCGGGCGAGCGCGCCGGTCAGCGCCAAGGTGTCCGCCACCTCGCGAAAGCCGGTTTGAATCGCTTTCTCGTATTGGCTGAGCGCGATGTCCCGATCCGCCACCGCGCTATCGACGTTCGCCCGCAAGCGTTCGCCCTGGAAAATCGGCACGTTGACCTGGGGCATGAACCGCCACAACAGCGTGCCGCCCCCGAACAAATCGGTCAGTTCGGCGCTGGCCGAACCCAGGCTGCCGGTGAGCGAAACCGACGGGAAATAAGCGGCGCGGGCGACGCCGATGTTGGCGTTGGCGGCGCGCAAGCGATGCTCGGCCGCTCGAATGTCGGGGCGGCGGAGCAGGGTTTCCGACGGTAGCCCGACCGGCGGCGCGAGGAGCTTGACCCCTGGGTCATTCAAGCCGGCAGGCCACAAGGCGGGTTCCACCGGCGCGCCGACCAGCAGATCGAGGGCGTTGCCGTCCAAGGCGATCCGGCCCTGATAGCGGGCGACATCGGCGCGCGCGGATTCGACCTGGGTGCGGATCTGTTCGAGTTCGAGCCCCGACACCGCTCCCAAACTGAAGCGCTTTTCGGTCAGCGCATAGGAATCTTGATAGTTTTTCAGGGTCGCTTGGCTGAAACCCAGCAGCTCCCGATCGGTGGCAAGCGCCAGATAGGCGGTGGCGATTTCGCCGATCAGCGCCAGTTGCACGGCGCGCCGGGCGGCTTCTTGCGCCAGATACTGCTGCGAGGCGGCCTCGGTCAGATTGCGGACTTTGCCGAACAGGTCAAGCTCGTAGCCGGTGACGCCGACGCCGGCGCTGTAGCTGTCGCTGGACAGCCCATCGCCGCCGATCCGATCCGCCGTGGCGTTGGCCCCGAGCCGAGGCAGCCGCTCGGAGCGCTGGATCAAATGTTGGGCGCGCGCTTTTTCGACATTCGACACCGCCACCCGCAGGTCGCGGTTGTTGGCGAGCGCGCGGGCGATCAGGGTCTGGAGCTTGCCATCCTGAAAAAAGTCGCGCCAGCCGATGTCGGCGGCGGCCCGCGCCGGCAACCCGGCATCCGCGGTGGCGTCCGCCGGCCAGGGCGCTGACCATCGCGCCGGCGTCGCCGGGTCGGGGGACGGCAGCGGCGGTTCGAGCGCGGCGCAGCCCGCCGCGAGCACCGCAGCCATCGCTAGCGCCGATCGCTTCATTTTCAAGTCAGGCATGAGATTGCACCCTCTGCGCCGGAAATGCGCCCGACGCTTCGGCGGCGGCAGCGCTGGCCGCTCGTTGGCGACGCCCGAACAGCCGCTGGACCACCAGGAAAAACAGCGGCGTGAAAAACATCCCCAAAAGAGTGCCTGCCACCATGCCGCCCAGCACGCCGGTGCCGATGGCGCGCTGGGTGCCGGAACCCGCGCCGGCGGCGATGGCCAGCGGCAGCACGCCCAAGCCGAAGGCCAGCGAGGTCATGACGATAGGGCGCATCCGGTCCCGCACCGCGCCCATGATCGAATCGATCAAATCCATGCCGCTTTCCAGATTGGCCTTGGCGAACTCGATGATCAGAATCGCGTTCTTGCTGGTCAGGCCGACCGTGGTCAACATCGCCACCTGGAAATAAACGTCGCGCTCCATGCCGCGCAACCCGGTCGCCACCACCGCGCCCAGCACCCCCAGAGGCGCGACCATCAACACGGCGGTCGGGATCGTCCAGCTCTCGTACAGCGCCGCCAGGCAGAGGAACACCACCAAAAACGACAGCGCGTACAGCAGCGGCGCTTGCGCGCCCGCCGCCCGCTCCTGATACGACACGCCGGTCCACTCGATGCCGATGCCTTGCGGCAGTTGCGCCGCCAGCCGCTCGATTTCGGCCATCGCCTCGCCGGTGCTGACGCCCGGCTGGGCTTCGCCGTTGATCTCCATCGCCGACACGCCGTTGTAGCGCTCCAGGCGCGGCGACCCGTAGCTCCAGCGCGAGGTGGCAATGGACGATACCGGCGTCATTTCGCCCGCGCTGTTGCGCACCGACCAGCGGTCGAAATCCTCCGGCGTCATCCGAAACGGCGCATCGGCTTGCAGGTAAACCCGCTTGACCCGGCCCCGGTCGAGGTAATCGTCGATGTAGCTCCCGCCCCAGGCGGTGGCCAGCGTGGCGTTGATGTCCGCCATCGACAGACCCAGCGCGGCGGCTTTCTGGACATCGACCTCGATCCGCAGTTGCGGCGTGTCCTCCTGGCCGTTGGGGCGCACCCGGACGAGGAGCTTGCTTTGCGCCGCCATCCCCAGCAACTGGTTGCGCGCCGCCAGCAGCGCCTCGTGGCCGAGGCCGATATTGTCTTTCAAATAAAAGGCGTAGCCGCTGGCGCGGCCCAATTCCGGCACCGGGGGCGGCGGAAACGCGAAGGCCCGCGCGTCCTTGAGCTGCGCCAGCGCGCCCATCGCCCGGCCCGCCACCGCGCCCGCGCTCAAGTCCGCCGTTGGGCGCTCATCCCAGTTCTTGAGCTTGACGAACGCCAGGCCGGCGTTCTGGCCGGAACCCGCAAAGCTGAAACCCTGAATGCCGAACAGCGATTCGACCGCCTGGGGTTCCCGTTCCAGAAAATACTTTTCCACCTGCTCGATAGACCCCAGCGTGCGCTGCTGGGTCGCGCCCGGCGGCGTTTGCAGCAACACGAACAGGATGCCCTGATCCTCCGCCGGCAAAAACGCGCTCGGCAGGCGCAGGAACAGCGCCACCATCGCCGCCGCCAGCGCCAGAAACACCAGCATGAAACGGATCGGGCGCGCCAGCATCCCGCGCACGCCCGCCTGATACCAGCGGCCGGTGCGGTCGAAATTGCGGTTGAACCAGCCAAAAAAGCCGCGCGTGCCGTGGTGCTCGCCTTTGTGCAGCGGTTTGAGCAGGGTCGCGCACAGCGCCGGGGTGAGCACGAGCGCCACCAGCACCGACAGCCCCATCGCCGCCACGATGGTGCCGGAGAACTGGCGGTAGATGACGCCGGTCGCCCCGCCCAGAAAGGCCATCGGCACGAACACCGCCGACAGCACCAGGCCGATGCCGACCAGCGCGCCGGTGATCTGATCCATCGATTTGTGCGCCGCTTCCTTCGGCGACAAGCCTTCCTCGCTCATCAGCCGCTCGACGTTCTCCACCACCACGATGGCGTCGTCCACCAGCAGGCCGATGGCCAACACCATGGCGAACATGGTCAGCATGTTGATGGTGAACCCCAGCACCGCCAGAATCCCGAAGGTGCCGAGCAACACCACCGGCACGGCGATGGTCGGGATGAGGGTCGCCCGGAAATTTTGCAGGAACAGGTACATCACCAGGAAAACCAAAACCACCGCTTCCAGCAGCGTTTCGATCACGCTCTTGATCGAGGCGCGGACGAACGGCGTGGTGTCAAACGGCACCGCCGTGGTCAGGCCGGCGGGGAAATTCGGCTGGAATTCCTTCAGTTTCGCTTCCACCGCGCGGGCGGTCGCCAAGGCGTTGGCATTGGTCGCGAGCGAAATGCCGACCCCGGCCGCCGGTTTGCCGTTAAAGCGGGAGATGACCTCGTAGGTTTCGCTGCCGACTTCCACCCGCGCGATGTCGCCGAGCTTGAGCGCCGAACCGTCGCGGTTGCTGCGCAACACGATCTCGCGAAACTGCTCCGGGGTTTCCAGCCGCTGGTTGGCCATGATGGTGGCGTTGAGCTGCTGCCCCGGCACGGCGGGCGTGCCGCCGAGCTGGCCCACGGTGACTTGCGCGTTCTGCGCCCGGATCGCCGCGATCACTTCGTTGGTGGTGAGGCGGTAGGTGTCGAGCTTGTTGGGGTCGAGCCAGATGCGCATGGCGTATTTGGCGCCGAACACCTGCACCTGGCCGACCCCCTCGACCCGGCTCAGGGGGTCCACCAGATTGGTGATCACGTAATCGGAGATATCGTCGCGCGTCATGCTCCCGTCCTGGGAGATGAAGCCGACCACCATCAGAAACGACGACGCCGCCTTGGTGACGGTGACGCCCTGGCGCTGCACTTCCTGCGGCAACAGCGGCATGGCGACTTGCAGCTTGTTTTGCACTTGCACTTGGGCGATGTCGGGATTGGTGCCGTTTTGGAAGTTCAAAATCAGGCTCGCCTGGCCGTTGGCCTGGCTGGTGGCGGACATGTAAATCAGCCCGTCCAGGCCCTTCATGCTCTGCTCGATGATTTTGGTCACCGAATCTTCCAGCACGGTGGCCGACGCGCCGGGATAATTGGCGTTGACCTGAATTTGCGGCGGCGCGATGGAAGGGTAGCGCTCTATCCCCAGTTGAGAGGCGGACAGCGCGCCCCCCACCATGATGAGAATCGCGATCACCCAGGCGAAAATGGGTCGGTCGATAAAGAAATGCGCCATGAGCCGATCTCCTCAGTTCGCCCGAGCGGGCGCGGCCGCCGGATCGGCGGCGGGCGGCGCGCTGCCCGCTTCGGCGGCCTGCACCGGATCGCCGGGCTTGACTTTCAGCACGCCCTCGACGATGACGCGATCGCCCGCCGCCAGACCGTCCTCGACCAGCCATTTATCGCCGATGGCGCGGCTGACTCTGACTTTGCGCGCCTCGACGTTGCCGTCGGCGTTGACGACCAGCGCCGAGGCGTTGCCCTTCGGGTCGCGGGCGATGCCCTGCTGCGGCGCGAGCAACGCGCCGGCGCGCTGGCCGGCGCTGACCACCGCCCGCACGTACATGCCGGGCAGCAACAGCTCTTTGGGGTTGGGCACGATCATGCGGATCGCCGTGCTGCCGGTGGAGGGATCGACCGTCACTTCCGAAAACGCCAGCCGGCCCCGGTGCGCGTACTCCGTCCCGTCTTCCAACAGAATTTTGGCGGGGACATCGGTCGAGCTGAGATTGCCAGCCGCCACTTCCTGGCGAATTTGCAGGATTTCGGCGCTGGATTGGGTGAGGTCCACATACATGGGATCGAGCTGTTGGATCGTCGCCAGCGCCGCGGTCTGATTGGCGGTGACCAGGGCGCCCTGCGTGACCGACGATTTGCCGATGCGGCCCTGGATCGGCGCGGCGATGCGGGCGCGGTTCAGCACCACCCCGGCGCTGTCGATGGTCGCCTGCGCCACTTTGACATCGGCTTCCGCCTGCCGGAGCGCGGCGGTGGCGTCTTCGTCCTCTTGCCGGCTCACCGCGTTGATCTTGACCAGTTCGGCGCTGCGTTTGGCGCTCAGCCGAGCCGCTTCCAAACGGGCTTGAGCGCGGGTCAGGCTGGCCTTCGCGCTGTTGTAATCGGCCCGATAGGCCGCGTCGTCCAATTGATACAGCGGCTGTCCGGCCTTGACCAGCTTGCCTTCGTCAAACAGCAAACGCTCGACGATGCCGCCGACTTGCGGCCGGACTTCGGCGACCCGAAACGGGTGCGTTCTGCCCGGCAACTCGCGCGTCAACGTCACCGTTTCCGGTTTCAGGGTGACCACCGTCACGGCGGGGGGCGGGGGCTTCGGCTGGGCGGTCTGCTGGGAACGGGCGTCGCCGCAAACGGCGAGCCCCAAGGTCAAGAAGACCGGCAACCAGAATAGCGATGGCTGGCGCGCAAACGTCATCGTGGCATCCTGTTTGAAAGCGAATGAACGTTCATTCAAAATTTTTGCGTAGAATGAACGTTCATTCAATAAATGTCAACGGCGATGCCGGCGTTTCCAAGAATAGGGGCCCCGCAGACCCTGCGGCTCGCCAAGCCGCGCTTCAACCTGCTGGGGGGATAAAAACCGCCGCCACGGGATATCCTCCCGCCTCTTGGATGGATGGCCATCGCGCGAACGCCCGCCAACCGGCCGCCGATCGTTCCGGCTGATCGGCCAACCGCACCGCTCGGCGGCGCACAGGTTTTAGCAGTCAGAAGCCGTGTCGGGCGCTTCGAGCCGCAGACGCCTTTAGCGGCCGCGCCCGCCGTTGCGGCCTCCCCGACCCGGATTGCCCGAGCGCTGGGTCGGCGTCGAGAGAATCGCTTCCAGATGTTCGGCGCTCAAATATTGCGGCTCGTAGACCAACCCTTGCGCTTCGATATTGCGCACGAACGCGCGCAAATGATTGCCGGATGCCGCCAGCAAGTTTTCGTAGCTCTGGCGCAAGTCCGCCTTGTCGGTCTCGGCAATGGCTTCTTGCAAATCGAGAATATCGATTTCCTCGATTGCGGCGCCCGCATAAAACGCCTCCGTAACGGATTGCTGACCCCGAGCGATCAATCCGTCGTGCATCGCTTGCAAATCCGTGTTGGCAAACAGGCCCACCGTCGGGATAGCCGGATCGGCGATCCGATAGCGCTCGATCAAGTTCAGCATGGCGTCCATGTGCTGTTGTTCGGATTTGGCGATATTGGCGAACACCGGCTGCGACCACAGGTCGTTCAAAGTCAAGTAAACGTCGCGAGCCAGCTTTTCCTCCTCGCGCATAAAGGTCAGCGTTCGGGTTTCCGCATCGCTCAATGCCGCCGCTTGCACCCAGGGGGCTGCCAGAGCGGCTGCTAGGATGAAAGCCCCGACGATGGCGGCGATGCCGCGCCGATAAATTAGAAAATTCAACATGATAATTCCCTCACTGAAATTTAGTACATTAGAATATTATAATATAATTAAAATCAGTTCAACGTGATTTCCTCGATCAGACAGCTAACGGACAAAACGGGCCTGCAATCTAAAATTGCGCCAGCTTCGAAATCCCGTCTACACTCGCAGGCCGCGCCAGGCCGCCCACCAACCGAGCAGCCCCAGCGCCGCCGCCAGATCGAACATCGCGCCAGGCCCCGACCCCACCCACAAATAGCCGGCGGCCAGACTGCCGGCCGCGTTGCCCGCGCCGAAGCTCAGGCTGCTGTACAACGCTTGGCCGCGCCCTTGCAGCGATCCGGGAAAAAACTCGTGGATCAGATGGATGGAGACGGCGTGAAATACCCCGAAACTGAAGGCGTGCAGGCTTTGGGCCAACAGCAGCAGCGGCAGTTCGCCGGCGAAATGGCCGATCAGGAGCCAGCGCAGCGCCGCCAGCGCCAGCGCCGCCAACATCAGCCGACGCGGCCCAAAGCGCGGCAGCAAGCGGGGCAAAATCAGGAACATGCCCACTTCTACCGTCACGCCCAGACCCCACATCAGGCCGATAAACTCGCGCGAATAGTCCAGCGTTTCCAGATACAGCGAGAAAAAACCGTAGTACGCCCCGTGCGCGGCCTGATTGAGAAAACAGACGCTGAATAGCGCGAGCACCACCGGTCGCCGCAACACCTGACCGAGCGGCGGGGCTGTTTGCGCGACCGGTGACGCCGCGCAGTCCGGGGCCAGCAGACTGTTCAGCCAGAGCATGACGAACAGCCCCAGCAACATCGAAGGCACGATCCCGATGCCCCAATGCCGCGCCGCGAAGCCCAAGCCGACCGCCGCGCCGACAAAACCCACCGAACCCCACAAGCGAACCCGGCTGTAGCGGTGGGTCTGCTCGCCCAGATGCGCCAGCGTCACCGCCTCGAACTGCGGCAGCGCCGCGTTCCAGAAGAAGCTGAACAGCACCGTCACCAGCGCCAAACCCAGATAAGAATCGCCGGCGGCAAAAACGCCGGCAAAGCTCAGCGCCGAGGCCAGACAGGCCCAGCGCACCACCCGCATCCGCCGGCCGGTGCGGTCGGCCAGCCAACCCCACAGCGTCGGCGCAATCAGCTTGGTCGCCTGCGGGATGGCGATCAATTCGCCGATCCGCGCCGGCCCGAAGCCCAGCGCCGCCAAATACGGGCCCCAATAGGGCAACAGCACCCCCAGGCTGGCGAAGTAAACCAGATAAAAACCGGACAGGCGCAGGTATAAAGGGAAAGGGAGCACGGTCGGATGGAAGCCGAAAACTGCCCTCCGCTGCGGCGGAAGGCTGGAAGCAGCGCGTTTTAGCGCGGCGAACCGCCAGGCGCGGCGCCCGGAATCGATGGTGTCTCGGACCGGACGTCGGCGTTCTGGGCGCGGTGGCGCAAGGCGTGGTCCATCAGCACCAGAGCCAGCATCGCCTCGGCGATGGGCGTGGCGCGGATGCCGACGCAGGGATCGTGCCGGCCTTTGGTCACCACTTCCGCCGGCTCGCCGCGCAAATTGACCGTGCGCCCCGGCAACCGCAGGCTGGAGGTCGGTTTCAGGGCGATGCTGGCCACAATGTCCTGGCCGGTCGAAATTCCGCCCAGCACCCCGCCCGCGTTGTTGCTCAAAAATCCCGCCGGCGCGATTTCGTCGCGGTGTTCGGTGCCGCGCTGCTCGACGCTGGCGAAACCCGCGCCGATTTCCACCCCCTTGACCGCGTTGATGCTCATCAAGGCGTGGGCGATATCGGCGTCCAGCCGGTCGAACACCGGCTCGCCCCAGCCCGGCGGCAGCCCGCTGGCCACCACCGTCACCCGCGCGCCGATGGAATCGCCGGATTTGCGCAGCGCGTCCATGAACTGTTCCAGTTCCGCCACCTTGGCGGGATCGGGGCAAAAAAACGCATTGTTCTCCACTTCTTCCCACAGCAAGCGATCCGGCCGAATCGGGCCGAGTTGCGCCAGATAGCCCCGGATCGTGACGCCGTAGCGCTCCCGCAAATATTTCTTGGCGATGGCCCCGGCCGCCACCCGCATCGCGGTCTCGCGCGCCGACGACCGGCCGCCGCCGCGATAGTCCCGCCAGCCGTATTTTTGCTGGTAGCTGTAATCGGCGTGGCCCGGCCGGAACCGATCCATGATCTCGCCGTAATCCTTCGAGCGCGGGTCCACGTTTTCGATCGACAGGCCGATGGGCGTCCCGGTCGTTTTGCCTTCGAACACGCCCGAGAGGATGCGCACCGCGTCCGGTTCGCGGCGCTGGGTGGTGTGACGGCTCTTTCCGGGCCGGCGGCGGTCTAAATCGATTTGCAGGTCCGCCTCGGACAATTCCAGGCCGGGCGGGCAGCCGTCCACGACCGCGCCGAGCGCCGGGCCGTGGCTCTCGCCGAAGGTGGTGACCGTGAACAACTTGCCGAATGTGTTGCCAGACATCAGAACCCGATCCTTACCTCATGTGATAGCGCTTCAAGACATTGGCGGCACGACTCTTGCTACATTTGGCTTGAAGAATGTTTCAACAAATGGCATTTTTTAGCGAAAATTAGGCGATTTCCGGCTTTTCGGACCTATCATACTGCTTCAGCCCAAGACCACGGCCAAGCTCTTGGCAACGGCGGCGCGGGGATTTGAAGCACAGACGAGGCTTTGCTATTGCAACGGCGAAACAATGTGGCGCGGCGACCGCTGGAACGCGGCGTCCGGCATGACGAGATTTAAACATGCGCATTCCAGGCTATCAAATCGAACGTGAGCTGGGCCAGGGCGGCATGGCGATCGTCTATCTCGCCATTCAGGAATCCCTTAACCGCCATGTGGCCTTGAAGATCATCAAGCCCGTGCTGACGACCGATGAAGAATTCTCGCACCGGTTCCTGCGGGAAGGTCGGTTGATCGCGCAATTGAACGACCCGAACATTATCACCGTTTACGACATCGGCTCGCACGATAACATTTATTACCTGTCGATGGAGTACGTGCCGGGCGGAACGCTACAGCAGCGCATCCGCGAGGGGTTGCCGCTGAAAGGCGCGCTGTCGGTCAGCCGCGCCATCGCCAGAGCCCTCCAGTACGCCCACAGCCGCAACATCATCCACCGCGACATCAAGCCCCAGAATATCCTGTTCCGCGAAAACGGCAGCCCGGTGCTGACCGACTTCGGCATCGCCAAAACGCTCGGCGGCAACACCATCATGACCCGGACCGGGCTTTCTATCGGCACGCCGCGCTACATGAGCCCCGAGCAGATTCGCGGTCAAACGGTGGACGCCCGCGCCGATCTCTACAGTCTCGGCGTGCTGTTTTACGAAATGTTGACCGGTCACGTGCCCTATGCCGCCGAAGACAGTTTCGCGGTGGCGATGATGCACGTGACCTCGCCCATTCCCGAATTGCCCCCCGAGCTGGCCCGCTACCAGCCGCTGTTGAACAAATTGCTGGAAAAGGAAGCCGGCCAGCGCTTTCAAACCGGGCAGGAGTTTCTCGCCGCGCTGGACGCCGCCGAGACCGCGCCCGCCAACCCGGGCCTGTCGCAGGAAACCCTGGTGCCGGCGGTCGGCGCGGCATCCCCCTCAACGCGCCAAGACGGGCGCAAAGCCGGCTGGTTGCTGCCGGCTGTCGCCTTGGCCGGCGCGGTGCTGGGCGGGGGCTATCTGGCGCTCAACCGGTCCGACGCGCCGGTGGCCGTCACGCCGCCCCCGGCCACGGAAACGGCGGCGGTCGATCCCGAAATCCGGCGGCGGAACGAAGCCGGCCAAAAGCTGGATCAAGCCATCGAGCGCCTGCAAGCCGGCGCGTTGGAGGACAGCCTGGCGCAGGTCGAGCAGGGCCTGCGGATCGCGCCCGATCACGCCGCTTTGAAGGCGCTGCGCGAACGGGTGAACCAGCAGATCGCCGACCGGGATCGCGCCCGGCAGCTTTCCGAGCACCAACGTCAAGCCCGCCTGCAAGCCGATCAATTTCTGGAACAAGCCCAGCGAACCCAGCAGGAAGGCGCTTTGGAGATGAGTTTGGTGCACATCGAACAAGGCTTGCAGGCCGTGCCCGACCATGCGCCGCTTTTGGCCCTGAAAAAGGCTGTGCTCGCGCAACAAGCCGAGCGCCAGCGCCAGGAAAAAGCCGCCCGCCTCCAACTGGAGGCCGCCGAACGCCAGAAGGCCGAAGCCGAACGCCACCGGGCCGAGGCCGAGCGGCAACGCGCCGAAGCCGAGCGCGAACGGGCGGAAGCCGAGCAGCGGCGGCGCAGATCGGATGACTTTTTGAGGCGCGCGCTCGGCTACCAGCGCGATCGCGCTTACGAGGCCAGTCTGGTGCAAATCGAGCAAGGCTTGCAGCTCACGCCCGATCACGCCCGGTTGCTGGCCCTGCGCGAGGATATTCGCGGGCGGTTGCGCGAGCTTAAAGAGCCTCCGCCCGCGCCGGCCCCCGCGCCCGTGCCGGACGAGGCGGCCCGTCTGGCCGCTTTGCTCAAAACCTGCGACGCGCATCTCAAAGCCAACCGGCTCACCTCGGGCAAGGGCGGTAACGCCGCCGACTGTTACCGCGAAGCGCTCGATCGCGATCAAGGCAACAGCGAGGCTCTGACAGGTCTCGCTCGCGTCGCCGACCGTTACGCCGATTTGGCTGATGCCGGGTTGCGGCGCAAGAATCTCAACGCCGCGCGCGACGCGCTGGACAAGCTGGCGGAGCTGAACGCCTCGCATGTGCGTCTGGCCGAGTTGCGCGAGCGGCTGGACGAGACCGAAACCGCGCTCAAACCGGCCGCGCCGCCCCCGAGGCCGACTGTGGACCCAGGCTTGGCGGCCGAAGCAAAACCGCCGTCAACAGCCCCGGAAAAGCCCGGTGCACCCCCGCCGACGGCGCGCGCCGAAGCCGGGACGCCCACGCCGGAACGGGCTGGCACGCCGAGCGTGTCAACCCGTTTCGAACCGCCGCCGACGATGGCGGAAAGGTTTGACGCCCCGGTCCCGCCAGTCCGGCCCGAACTGGCGCCGACGCCTCCGGAAAGGCCAAAAGCGCCGGATTCGGTGGTGCGGGCCGAACCGGCGCCTGCGCCGTCGCGCGCGGCCAAACCGGACATGCCGCCCATCGACCTGGTTTCGGTTCCGCAATTGGGCTTACCGGTTTCGGCCAGCGTCTCAAACAAGGCGTCGGACGCGACCGCAAACCTCGCCGCCGGGCCGTTGGCCAGCGCGGCCAAGCCGGATCTTAGGCCGATCGATTTGGTCTCGACGCCGCTATCGGCAAAACCGCCGCCGGCGAAAGCGCCCGAGACGCAAATCATTTCCCAAGACCGCCACACGCGCGTCTCGAAAACCGAAACCGAGCAGGAAGTGAGCATGCTGGTGACGGTTTCCCCGCAAGGGCGGCTGGTGGATCAGCCCGCCGTGGCACCGGAAAGCGAACGCAAACCTGCGACGCCCGCGCAAGCGTGGGCCGCGGTGCGCAACAGCACCAATCCCGCCGATCTGGAACGGTTTTTGGAGGCTCATCCCAAAAGCCGCTACGCTTCCGCCGCGCGCGCCAAGCTGGATCGCGTGAAACAGCAACCGGCGATCCCGGCCCGCTTGGCGGTTCGCGCCAACGTCGAGGAGGCTCAAGTCACGGTCAACGGCCGCAACATCGGCACGACTCCCGTAGAAGTGGAGGTCAAGCCCGGTTCTTATAAAGTGCGGGTCAGCCTGGACGGCTATCAGGACTGGAACGGACAAGTCGATCTCGCCGCCGGCGATGACAGCACGCTATCTGCCACCTTGCCCAAGAAACTCGCGGTGGCGACCGCCGCTCCGGCCGCTTCTCCCCGGCAGCGGCCACCGGAACCGGCCCTGGAACCCGAACCGGACGAGGAAGAGACCGCCGGACCACCGGCCCGGCAATCGCCGCCCGCTTCCGCCCGCGCGCCGGAGCCCCAAGCCGAGCGCCCGGCCGGACAAGGCGCGAATTGCGTGCGCGGCAACTGCCTGAACGGCCAAGGCAATTATCGCCATCCCGACGGCAGCGAGTACATCGGCGAGTTCCGCAACGCCAGGATGCACGGACAAGGCACCTATATTTACCCCGGCCGTCGCGAAAAATATATCGGCGGCTGGAGCAACGGCGTGATCAGCGGCCAGGGGACTTATTACTATCGCACCGGCAACCGCTATCAAGGCCAGTGGCGCAACGGCCGCAAGAGCGGCCAGGGCACTTATTTCTATGCGGGCGGGGAAAAATACGTCGGCGATTTTGAAAACGACGAACCCAACGGCCAAGGCGTTTACTACTATTCCAACGGCGACCGCTATGAAGGCGAATGGCGTAACGGCCGCAAGAACGGCCGGGGCGTGTTATACGAGGACGGCAAGCGCATCATCGGCGAATGGCGCAACGATCAGAAAGTCCAGGTGACGGTGGAGCAATGATCGCGGGGTAGGGCAAGCGCGGTGCAACCTTGATCCGGCCCGCCGCTTGAGGCTTGAGATGACCCAAATCGTGATGGGATATAGTGGAGATCGCTGGCCAGCCGTGACCTCTGGCTCGCCAGCGACGCTTGAGGCAGGCTAGCCCTGACGCCGTTGCAGGTGGGCATAGGCCGCATGGCGCGGCGGCTTCGCCCAATGCGGGGCCACGAAATCGGCGTTGTGCTCCTCCAGGCAACGGACGGAGTAGAGTTGGGTCCCCTTCATCGGCGCATCGCCGCCGTAGCCGCTACAGTAACTGCCTCCGCTGGAGTTTACACACTGAAGTGTACCGCGATAAGGACATGTGTATTTGTCAACAGGTATCAATCCTTCGCTACCGACACGCCTGGCCTTTACAGGTCGGGTGATTTCGCCTTTCATTATTGAGATACCTCGCTTGGTGGTCAGCGTCCGCCTCGTCCTGCCTCGCTGAATGCCGGACGGTTGGTTTCTTGATTTTTTCCATACTATTAAGCTTTTACAACCCAACCTTGGAAGATCCATATTAAAGTTTAGGCACCTGGAGTAAATAAGGAGATTAGCGAAGCCTGTAGTGGTTTTCCCTAATTCCCCCATGCCGAATTTGACCTCCGTTTCGACGCAAGCTCAAACTGATAGTCATTCTCATCCTTTAACTTATATTAGAATTTTCCAAAATTTTGTCAATAAAAAGTAGCAATTTCCCTTTTTACTTGATTGTGCTTGGTGTCTTGAGTTGCTTCATCATGCTGGCGAGCTTTTTGGGCCGCCAGTGGTGGGGCTTCGAGTTGACCACTCATTTCCGCGTTCAGTATGTGGTTGCATTCGCCTGCTGGGCCACGTTGTTGATCGTCTGGCGGCGTCGGGCGTGGGCGGTGGCGTTTATGGCTTTGGCGCTGGTCAACGCCCTGCTGGTCAAAACCGGCGTTGGCGGATTCTCCGAAACGCGGCCCGGCGCGACGGGGCCGGCTCTGCGAGCCCTGCTGGCCAACGTCAATTCCGCCAACCGCGATGACCGGCGCATACGCGACCTCATCGCCCGGCACGATCCCGATGTGGTGATCTTGCTGGAAGCGACGCCCTGGCTGCTGGAGCGTTTGGCCGGGCTGGCCGACCGCTATCCCCACCGCATCGCCGAGCCGCGCGAAGACAATTTCGGTATCGCCCTGTTGAGCCGTCGCCCTTTCAGCAACGGGTGCATCGCCCGGATCGGCGCGGCGGGCCTGCCTTCGACCGTGGCCGAATTCGAAATCGGCCGCCGGCGGCTGGTCATCGCCGGCACCCATCCCTTGCCGCCGATGAGCGCGGAGCTGGCGCGGCTGCGTAACGAGCAATTCGACAGCCTGGCCGCATTCGCCCGCCAAACCCCGCAGCCCCTGGTGGTGATGGGCGATTTAAACGCCACGCCTTGGTCACCTTATTTCGAGCGGTTGCTGGCCGATTCCGGGCTGCGCGATGGCAGGAGCGGACACGGCCTGTTGCCGACTTGGCCGGTCGGATGGCCGCCGCTGTGGATTCCCATCGACCATGTGCTGATTTCCGAGGGCATTGAAATCCAGCGATGGCAAACCGGAGCGGCCATCGGTTCGGACCACTATCCGGTCATTGTTGATTTCCGGTTAATCGGGTCATAATTTCCGCTCGATTGGTCTCTTTCACCTTTTGATCCGAGATGCCGCCATGCCGTCGAACGCTCCCGTTCAGCCCGCCGCCACTGCGGCGGAGCCGGTTATCGATCCTTCCAGACGCACCTTCCTGACCGGATTGGGCGCGCTGTTCATGACCGCCGCGTTCGACGTGCGGGACGCCCTGGCTCAATGGAATGGCGGTTCCTCGCCGTTTCCCGAACCGGACGATTACAACCCTCCGCGACGGTACGACTATCCCGGCGGTTACGGGCGTCCCCGAGGCTACGATTACCCGCGCGGCTACAACCGGGCGCCGGGCTATAACCCTCCAGGCTGGGAGAATCGGAATTGGCCCGCGCGCCCGCTCGACGACGCGCCAACGGCAACGCGAACGATGCTGGATCTCAATCCGGTGATTCAACGCTACATCAGCCAGCAGCGCGCAATCGGCCGGTTGGCGGCCAACGAGCGCAGCGCGTGGCTGGTGCAGGACTTCACCACCAACCGCTATCTGGCCACGCTCAACGCCGACATCGCCTATCAAAGCGCCAGCATGATCAAACCTTTCATCGCGCTCGCTTTTTTTTACAAGGTGCAAGAGGGGAAGCTGGAATATAGCGCCCCCCAGCGCCGCCGGATGGAGGCGATGATCCAATACAGCAACAACCATGCGACCAACTATTTCATCGAGCTGCTAAACCGAACCAGCGGGCGCAACGGGCCGGCCGAGGTGGAACATACCCTCAAACTGCGCCATCCCGGTCTGTTCCGCCACACTCAGGTCCTCGAAAATATTCCCAGAGGCGGGCGCTCTTACCGCAATCGGGCCTCGGCTCTGGACTACAGCCGCTTCCTGCAAGCGCTGTGGTTCAACCAGTTACCGTATGCGACGGAACTCAAGCGCCTGATGAGCTTGCCCAATCGCGACCGCATTTACACCGGCGCGACCAACGTCTCCAAGGGAACCTGGGTGTTCGATAAAACCGGCACCACGGCCCGGCTCTGCGGCGACATGGGTATCCTGGTGGCCAAAGGCCGCGACGGTCGCCGCTATCCGTACACCTTTATCGGGATTATCGAAAAAGCCACATCCGCCAGTAATTACACCAGTTGGAAAAATTCGCGCGGTAACGTCATCCGGGAGGTCTCGAGCCTCGTTTATACCCACATGCAACGGATGCACAATCTGGTCTGACCGTGGCGCGATGAACTGCGATTTCGATCATCCGCCCCCGCGCTGCGGCACCGACAGCCTCAAATGGCAGCGCTACGGCGACGCCCTGCCGCTGTGGGTGGCGGATATGGATTTTCTGTCGCCGGAGCCCGTATTGGCGGCCTTGCGCGAGCGGGTGGCGCACGGGGTGTTCGGTTACGGCGCACCGCCGGAAGCATTGACCGAAACGATCTGCGCCCGGATGGCCGAGCGTTACGGTTGGGCCGTGACGCCGGAGCAGATCATTTATCTGCCGGGGCTGGTCTGCGGCTTGAACGTGGCTTGCCGGGCGATCGGCGAGGCGGGCGACGCCGTGCTGGCGCAAACGCCGGTGTATCCTCCGTTTCTGAGCGCGCCGCTCCAGCAGGAACGGCAACTGCTCGTCGCCGAATTGGACGGGGAACAACGCTGCGGCCAGCTCTATTACACGTTTGACGACGGCGCGCTCGCCGCGACCATCACCCCGCGCACCCGGCTGTTCATGCTCTGTCACCCGCACAACCCGGTCGGGCGAGCCTTCGATCGCGCCGAACTCGGCCGCTTGGCAGACATCTGCGAGCGTTACGATTTGACGGTCTGTTCGGACGAGATCCATTGCGATCTGCTGTTCGATAACCGGCAGCATGTGCCCTTCGCCAGTCTGTCGCCGGAAATCGCCCGGCGCTGCATCACCCTGATGGCCCCCAGCAAGACCTTCAACATCGCTGGCCTCGGCGCGAGCTTCGCGATCATCCAAAACCTCGAGCTGCGGCAGCGGTTCAAACGCGCCATGCGCGGCATCGTGCCGGACGTCAACATTCTCGCTTTGCATGCCGCGCTGGCGGCCTACCGGCACGGCGGCGACTGGTTGCGGGAACTGCTCGATTATCTGGCCGCCAACCGGCATTTCGCCGCGGGTTACATCGCCCGGCATCTGCCCGGCACCCGCGCCACCGTGCCGGAAGCGACTTACCTGCTTTGGCTGGATTGCCGCGACGCCGGCATCCCTGGCGACCCGCACCGGTTTTTTCTCGACCGGGCCAAAGTGGCGCTGAACGACGGTGCGACGTTCGGGCGCGGCGGCGACGGGTTTGTCCGGCTAAACTTCGGCTGCCCGCGCGCCACGCTCGCCGAAGGATTGGGGCGAATGCGGGCGGCGCTGGCCGGAAACACCTAAAACCGTCAAGCCTTTATAGATCGTAACCCCGCTCTTCGTGCAAGGCGATATCGAGGCCGCCGATCTCGTCTTCCCGGCCGACGCGCAGTCCGACCAGACGCTCCACCAGCTTGAGGACGATAAACGTCACGGCGGCCGTATAAGCGACGGTCACGATCACCGCGAGAAACTGCACCCCCAGTTGCTCGGCCATGCCGGTGATGCCTGTCCCGAACCCCTGGCCCTTGAAGATCCCCAAATCGGCGGACGAAAACACGCCGGCGGCCAGCGTTCCCAATATGCCGCCGACGCCATGCACCGGAAACACGTCCAGGGAATCGTCGATCTTCAGCACGCGCTTGACGTATTGGGTGGCGTGGAAGCAGACGATGCCCGCGACCGTGCCGATCAGCACGCCGCCCGCAGGCCCGACATAGCCGGAAGCCGGGGTGATGGTGCCGAGGCCGGCGACCATCCCGGTCACGATGCCGAGCGCGCTCGGTTTGCCGAATTTCAGCCATTCCATGGCCATCCAGGCGAAGGCCCCGGCGGCGGCGGACAGATGCGTCGCCAGCATCGCCATGCCGGCGTTGCCGTTGGCGGCCAGCGCGCTGCCGGCGTTGAAGCCGAACCAGCCGACCCACAACATGCCCGCGCCGGTCACCGCCATGGTCATGTTGTGAGGCAGCATGGCGGTGGTCGGGAAACCGTGGCGCTGGCCCAGCACTAACGCCGCCACCAGCGCGGCCACGCCAGCGGTGATATGCACCACGATGCCGCCGGCGAAATCCAGCACGCCCAATTTGCTCAACCAGCCGCCGCCCCACACCCAATGCGCCACCGGCGCATAGACCAGGGTCAGCCACAGGCCGCTGAACCAGAGCATGGCGGAGAATTTCATCCGCTCGGCGAACGCGCCGACCACCAGCGCCGGGGTGATGATGGCGAAGGTGAGCTGGAACATGGAAAACACGGTTTCCGGGATGTCGCCGGTCGCGGACGTTTCCTCGACGCCGGCCATAAAAATCTTGTTCAAATCCCCGATCAAGGCGTTGCCGGTTCCAAACGCCAAACTGTAGGCAAAGGCGAACCACAGCAGCGAAACCAGGCAGGTGATGGCGAAACATTGCATGAGCACCGACAGCACGTTTTTGGTGCGCACCAACCCGCCGTAGAACAGCGACAACCCCGGCAAGGTCATGAACAGCACCAGCGCGGTGGAAGTCAGCACCCAAGCGGTGTTGCCCGGACTGACTTCGGCGGCGGCTTGCGCCCAAGATACTGCGGGAGCTAGCCCGCCCGATAACAGCAAAATAAGCGAGATCGCCAGCCGCAGATTCATCTGTCTCATGAATGGGTTGCTCTTTGTCGTTTTGCGCTTACGGGTTTGCAAAGGAGTTGCCCCAATCCGGGTCAATATCGGGTTGAGCCCAATAGGGTCGGGGCGACAGAGCAAATAGCGGGCCGATTCAAAAAAAATTTAAAAATCAAAATTATGATCGCTGAGGGGCCAAAACGATGTGGAGTTTTTGCACCTCTTGAGTGCGATGCGCGCGCGCGAGCACCACCATCGCGCAACACCAGCCGTTTCCAACGGGGGCGAGACACGGCACAGCTCACGGGAGCAGCACCTTTTTTACCCTATCAGCCACGAATCAATCCGGTATTAAATAGATGGCCTTATGTGATCGTTGTACTATAATTTTTCGTCGGATACCGCCATTGCCCTAATACGGCGAAAGTTCAATCTTAACAATATTATTTTGGAGAATTGCCCCGAACCATGGCTAACGCCGAAGTGACTCATCGCTACCGCGAATTCACCGCTCTCTCCGGCGACAGCGACGCTTGTTTGCTGAAGCTGCCGCTGGATGGCGCTCGGCCCGCCGCCGAAATTAAAGCGCAGATCCGACGCCCCGATCTGGTGCGCGACGGTTTGCTGGTGCTGGGCGAGGTGTTAAAAAGCGATCTGCGCCATCAAGCCCAAGATCGGGCCGATTATCTGGCGTATCTGCTCAAGCGGGGCAAACGCGCCAATCAGGCGGTGTGGGACGCGCAAAAAGCCTTTCTCGCCGCCAAATACGGCGAGGCCAGCCAGCAGGAAGCGCCGCTCGATCCGCTATTTAGCGTCAGCGCGGACGGCATCGCCATCGAAGTCTTTTCCCGCGATGAATCCACTTACGCCCGCCTGCATTTGAAAGCGGATGCCGCGTATCAAGCCGAGTCGTTCGCGGCAGGCACCTCGCATCTGCGCTTCACGCCGCCGTTACTGGAAGCGTTGGCCGGAATTCGCTCGTATCGACCACTGACACTTCACGGTCAGGCTTCGGCCAGTGGAGACGCTAAAACGGTGCGAGTGCCGTATCGCTGGCTGCGGGCGTTTGGCCAAGTGCAAGCCGCTTCGACTTTGGCCGCCGAGCGGGTGCGGCTCGCGCCGGTCGATCTTTATAACGTGCTGTTGAGCCTGCGGTTGCGCAAGGCCAAGACCGCGCCGCGCGCCTTGCGTTATGAACTGGTGCCCGGCCAGCCGCCGCGTTTGGTGCTGGAACCGTGGGAACAAGTCTTACCCGCCAGTGGTTCGCCCTATCAGGGCATCGTGCCACAAGTGGTGCGCACCTGGGGCCGGCAACGGTTGAGCCTGCTCGGGCGCTTGTTGCCGCACACCAAAGCGGTGGATGTGTATTTGCTGGGCGCGGGTTTGCCCGCGTTCTACGTGCTGGATCTGGGCGCCGCGACGCTGACGTTGGGCTTGAGCGGCTGGACCGACAGCGGTTGGGCGGGTATAGCCACTTTCGATCTGTTCGCGCCCGGCAGCACCGACGAGGTGCTAGGCAAGCGCCTGATCAAGCAATTGGCGGAGCAGCCGCAGACGCTGGACGATTTGAGCGCGACGCTGCGCCAACCACGGCAAAGCGTGCGCACCGCCGTGCTGGCGGAATTGCTCAAAGGGACAGTGCTGCACGACATCGCCAGCGGCTTGTTTCACCATCGGCCGCTGACCGCGCAGCCGCTGGATTTGGACCAGTTGCGATATCGCGATGCCCGCGAAGAACAGGCGCATCGGCTGCTGGCGAGCGCGGAGCAAGTCCAACTGACCCGCATCCACGATCTCGGTCTGGACGGCACCGCCATCGACGGCGAGGTGCAGGATCGACAGGCGCATCGCCAATATCAAACCTCGTTCACGCTGGATCGGGAAGGCCGCACGGTCAAGGCCAGTTGCACCTGCCACGACTTCCGTCGCGCCGGTCTGAAGCAAGGCCCTTGCCCGCACATGATCGCGCTGCGCCTGCGTTACGCCCGCGAGCAGGCGGCGCTGGAGGAAGCGCGCGATACGCCCGAAGGCCGCAAGCTGATCCGCGCCGAAACGCGCACCCTGACCCGCCGCCAGGGGGAAAGCGTGTTGAGTTATCGGATTTCGCTGGATGAGCGACAAATCGTGCTGCGCTGGGGCCACGATCCGCAAACCCTGCGACATCAACGCTTATTGTTCAATCGCGCCGATGACGCCCGCGACGCTTATTTTTCGCGGCTGGACGGGCTGGCGAAGCAGGGTTTTATCGACGCCAGTCTGGCCTGATAGAGCTGAGTCTTTCATTGTTTTTTATAAGATTTCATTGGGCTCAGGGAGCTGTAATTTCATCAAAGCGAGGAACACGTCAATGTTTGAATTCCTGTTCGGCAGGCGAAAGGTTTTAGATCCTGAAGCCAAGAAAAATTTTTCTTTTCCCGATAGCGTGACGCTGGACAACGTGCACCTGACACGCAACGGCGAGGGCATTCGCAAACGCTTTGGCATGGAAGTCTATGAAATGGCGCTCTATCTAACGGAAGCGACCACCGAGGCCAAACAAGCCATCGCCACACCCGGCCCGAAGCAATTGCGCTTCTTGGCGAAACGCCGGTTAGGCGGAGGCATGCTCGGCACAGCCTTGTTGCACGGCATGCGCAAAAATCTCCCGGAAGGTCAAGAAGCCTTTTACCTGCCTTATATCGGGGAAATCGTGAAGATTTTCAAAACCGAGCCGGATATTAGAGCGGGCCAGACCTTCCGCATCGATCTGTCGCCCAATCGCGGAACGCATTTCTACATTGACGGCAAACTGAAGGGAAGGCCGATCCAAGCCTCGGGTTTCAATGAGGCCATGCTCGGAATCTGGCTTGGCCGGCATGCGGTCGACGCCGATCTGAAGCGAAAACTGCTCGCGGGGAAAAGCTGAGATCTGGCGCTCAAGAACCCGTGCAATCACCGTCGATCCCAGCGGACGAATGGCGACGCTTTTTATAATAACGAATTAATGATCAATAAAATTCTGAATAGTAAGCCAGTATGTTCTGCTCGCATTATTTTTTCCTATTCAAACATCGCGATTTCCATTCATAACCACTTTGACAAGGGAGCGAAAAGCCCGTAGCGTAATGAGTGCTGGAGCGTGAGGCGTTGCTCCATTAGCCTTTTGGACGGCGTTGCGCCGCCCTGGAATTCCAACGCCACACACGCCACAAGGTAGGCTGTTCTTGGCCCGCTCCGCCCATGCACGTGCCGGTAGCACGGCGGAGCTGGGCCAACCACGCCACCGCGGTTTCCGCCATGCTACCGGCACGTGCATGGGCGGCGG